>DFKQ01000093.1 GCA_002373875.1 Lachnospiraceae bacterium UBA3641 | reverse complement strand
TTATTTCGTTTACTATAGAATACGGGATCCTGAATATCCGTATGTTTCGGAGGTATATTATGGATGCTTCCAGGGGAAAAGAACTTATCGACAGGTTGAAAAGAAGTATTAATTCGGTCGTTATCGGGAAGGAAGAGGTGACAGATCTTCTTCTTACGGGAATTGTTGCAGGGGGACATATTATGATCGAGGATATGCCCGGAACCGGTAAAACCCTGATGGCCAAAACATTATCCGCCAGGATCTCTTCTGATTTTTCAAGGATCCAGTTCACTCCTGACCTTCTGCCTGCTGACATAACAGGCCTTAATGTATATGATCAGAGAGAGGGGATATTCAGGTTCGTCAAAGGTCCGGTATTTGCCAATATAATTCTGGCCGATGAGATAAACCGGGCAACGCCAAGGACACAGTCGGCATTGCTGGAGGCGATGGAAGAGGGCCAGGTCACGGTCGATAACGAAACTTATATGCTTCCGCGCCCCTTTGTTGTAATAGCAACGGAGAATCCTGTGGAGACCTCCGGAACATTCCCGCTTCCGGAGGCTTCCCTGGACAGATTCGCCATGTATCTTACTATGGGTGCCATAAGGCCTGAAGATGAGGTTAGGATGCTCGGAGTTATCGGAGAAGAGCATGCAGATACTTCTGCTGATACAATATGTACCAGTGACGATATTGAAGAGCTTAAGAACATGGCGGATAAGGTTTATATACATGATGATCTTAAGGGGTATATTGTAGAGATCACAAATAAAACGCGTAACCATTCGTCTATACGGATGGGCGTCAGCCCAAGAGCCAGTCTGTGGCTTATGAAGACAGCCAAGGCGCGCGCATTTATACGGGGGCGGGATCATGTTCTCCCGGATGATATTAAAGAGCTGGCTGAATATGTTCTTGCGCACAGGATGATAATCTATTCGGGGAGGGATATAGCTTCAAAACGAAGGCTGATCAGGGAGATCCTTGGAAGTATCGAGGTTCCTTCCGAGGAATGGAGAAGGCGATGAGGCTTCTTATTGCGCTTATGGCCGGCATCGGTCTTTACTTTGCCCAGCTGTATCTTTACAGATATTTCTGGAAGGAAGGCCTCAAGGTTACTGTCGATTTTGGAAGGGATATAGTAAGGGAAGGCGAAGAGAACGAACTTATAGAGACGGTCTGTAATGATAAGCTTCTTCCGCTTCCGGTTGTACAGGTGAAGTTCTCTATCACAAGAACCTTTGAATTCAAAAAAATGGATAATTCATCTGTCACGGACCAGTATTACAGGAATGATTTTTTCTCACTGCGTCCCTATAGGAAGATTACACGCATATACGGATTTAAATGTAAGAAAAGAGGCTTATATCCGGTAAACAGTCTTGATGTTATATGCAAGGATCTTTTTCTTACCGGTATGATGATCCGCTCCTTTAAGCCGGATTCTTATGTGTGTGTTCTTCCGGGAAGGGTTGATCCCGAAGAGATCCCGCAGCCTGTTGCACAGCTTACAGGTGACATTATAGATGGCATAAGATGGAATGAAGATCCGTTTGAGTTCGCCGGGATAAGGGAATATCAGTCATATGACCCGATGAACAGGATAAACTGGAAGGCAAGTGCAGGTTCACAGAAGCTTCTTGTAAATAAGTTTTATACAACCATCACGAGGAGAGTAATTATATTTCTTAATGCCGAATGCCATATCAAATGGCATGAAGAAACCTTTATCGAAGAGGAAATACGTCTTGCGGCCTCTCTTGCCGACCGTTTTATAGAGAATCATATTCCGGTCGCTCTCTATTCAAATGGCTGCGATTCCATTACGGAGCAGCCTGTCAGCATAGGGGCGGGAGCCGATGCTCCGCATCTTTTAAATATAGAGATCTCATTGGCAAGGTTGAATGCGGCCTGCATAAAGGGTGATTTTGCGGGGATGTTGAAGGAAATGTCGGTTGATGATAACTATGAACATACAGAATGTGTGATCATTTCCAATTACAGGAAACAGGATCTTTATGATGCATATGTGGATATAAAGGACAAGGGTGTGAACGTACACTGGATAATTCCTGAGTACAGCTTAATGGAGCCGAGGCTGACTGGCGGTGGAGATGAACATATAGTCAAGTGGACGGTGAGAAATGAGAGCTAGAAAATACCACATTTTGGCAGAGTGGCTGAATAACACAATGATCTTTCTGATTGTTTTCATGTCTGCAGAGTGGATATTTGGTATGCTTAAGGTTGAAACGATGCCTATCCATGCTGTAGTCTTGGGATTTATCATTGTCTGCTCGTATTTAAGCAGGGTTTACATTGAAAAGCTTCTCCTTTTTATTGGAGTTCACTGTCTGGAACTTATATTTCTTGTTTTTTTACCGCTTTCTGTCCCCTCTAAGGTTATGGGGCTTCTTGTTTTTGGGATCATCTCACTAAACGACCTGTTCTTTTGGACAGGTGGGAATGTCAGGAGCTTTAATATGGTTCATCCGGTAGCTGTAACGGTAATGTTATCGGCATTTGCTTATGCCTCCTGGCATGAAATACCCGGGCTTATACGTGGATCGTATATCAGCGGGATATTGTTCGTTGCACTTTTTTTTATCAGAACATACCTTTTAAATGCAGTACACCTTGCAGACGATATGCAGGTAAACGCATCTACCCCTCTTGAGGAGATGTTTAAGAATAACGGAACGATAGTAGTTACCCTTGTAGCTGTGTTTACTGCCATCATGTTTCTTGTAAGATCCGATTCTGCCGCTCGATACATGAGGAGCGGCTTGCATCTTCTGGCACAGCAGCTGAGAAAGGTGCTGATCTTTATCATATCCCTGTTTATGAGGGGCGGTACCGGGGAAACCGGTGGTGGAGAGACGGGAGCTTTTGAAATGGAGCTTTTGCCGCAATCCCCGACTCCGATATGGCTTATAACCCTTCTGCAGGTGATCGAGAAAATCCTGATCATCCTGTTTCTGGCAGCTGTTATATATTTTGTGCTTAAGGGTATATTTATGTTCATAAGGATGTACTACTTAAGACATGGTTATGATATGAAGATGATGGAGAGTGATGACCATATAGACCTTGATGAACGGATAAGGCATGATCATAAGAGACGTGCGGCAAGGAAAGCGGGAATAAGGAGTGAAAGGGAGAGGGTACGGAGAAAATACAGAAGAGAAGTCGAGAACCTTCGCAGGAACGGATATGTTCTTAAAAGAGACCACACGCCGTCGGAAAGGGCAATAGATGTTGCGCGTGAAGATTTTAAGAAGTTGACAAAGAAATATGAAAATTTAAGGTATGATAAATTGTAAAAGAAAAAATGAACGCTGAATTGACGAAATTCACAGATAATTTCAAAGATTCTATACTTTTTTGTGTATTTTTTGAATTAACTGTGTTATAATATGGTCAGGCATTTTACAACAATACAATGATGAGGTGATGTTATGGACACTAAGATTCTATTGGAAAACGGTACAAACGAACTGGAGATCCTTGAATTTAAAATAGGGGATAATTCATACGGGATCAACGTTGCCAAGATAAATGAGATAATAACATATCAACCTGTCACGCCGGTTCCCAATGCACATCCGAGCATAGAGGGAATATTTATGCCGCGTGATACAATGATCACTGCGATAGATCTGAGGAATGCCCTTCAGCTTGGTGAATCTGAGCCGGGAGGTCTTTTTATCATCACCAATTTCAACAAGTTGGATGTTGCCTTTCATGTTGATAAGGTAGTAGGCATCAACAGATATTCATGGAAGCAGATAATCAAGCCGGATGCGACTATCAACAACGGAGACGAGGGTATATCGACAGGCGTTATCAAGATGGATGACAGGCTTGTGATAATTCTGGATTTCGAGAAGATCGTTACGGATATATCGCCTGAAACCGGACTTAAGCTTACCGAGATAGATGCCCTTGGGGAAAGGGAGAGAAGCCAGAAGCCCATTGTTATCGCTGAGGACTCACACCTTCTTAACAAGCTTATATGCGATGCTCTTACCAAGGCGGGATATACTAACATTAACAGGAACGAGGATGGACTTGCAGCCTGGAATTACATCAACGAGTGTCTTGATAAGGGTGAGCTTGACCAGAAGGTTGCTTGTGTTATCACTGATATCGAGATGCCACAGATGGATGGACACAGGCTGACCAAGCTCATCAAGACGGATGACAGGCTTAAGCATATTCCGGTTGTTATTTTCTCATCCCTTGTTAACGAAGAGATGAGACGCAAGGGCGAGGCTCTTGGTGCCGATGCCCAGTTAAGTAAGCCTGAGATAGGCAAGCTTGTCCAGGAGATTGATAAGCTGCTTAAGTAGCATATAAACTGTTTTCGACAGGAGAACTTCACAGGGAGTTCTCCTTTTTTATGTTACAAAGTTGTTTGAATTACGAAACTATGATAAACTATCATGTTGGATGATAATGGTCAGACAGATGTATTCTGCGGGAGATGGATATGAGTTCAACAGAGGAATATCTTGACGGACTGCTTAATGAGATGATGGGGAAGAAGACCGTTGTTTCGGAGGATGAAGAATTACAAAAAGCAGCCGGGGAAGTAAAAAGCGTAGAGGAAAAGGCAGTTGAGGCAGTTGCTGATGCAGAGCAGGCAGCTGTTGAAATATCCGATATACCTGCAGAAGATACACCTGTGGAGGGGGAAGCATCTGCAGAAGAGTTGCTTGCAGAAGAAATACCCGCAGAGGAAATACCTGTAGAGGAAATACCGGCCGAGGAAATAGTTACTGAAGAGGCAGCCGTGGAAGAAGTGCCGGTTGAAGAAACATCTGCAGAAGAAATACCTGTAGAAGAAATACCAACCGAGGAGATAGTCGCGGAAGAAGCAGCCGCAGAGGAAACACCTGTAGAAGAAATACTGGCCGAGGAAATAATTACTGAAGAGGCAGCCGCCGAGGAAATAGTTACGGAAGAAGCAGCTGCAGAGGAAATGCCCGTGGAAGAAATCGCCGCGGAAGAAGTGCCGGTTGAAGAAACATCTGCGGAAGAGCTACCCGCAGAAGAAATACCTGTAGAGGAAATATCCTTAGAAGAAACACCTGCAGAGGAAATAGTCACGGAAGAAGCAGCTGCAGAGGAAATGACCGTGGAAGAAATCGCCGCGGAAGAAGTGCCGGTTGAAGAAACATCTGTGGAAGAGCTACCTGCAGAAGAAACACCTGTAGAAGAAACACCTGTAGAAGAAACACCTGTAGAGGAAATACCTGTAGAGGAAATACCTGTAGAAGAAATACCGACCGAGGAGATAGTCACGGAAGAAGCAGCCGCAGAGGAAACGGCCGTGGAAGAAATCGCTGCGGAAGAAGTACCTGTTGAAGAGATACCGGCGGCGGAAGCTGTGGAAGATGTATCTGAGAATGATGAGATCGCTGAGATCGCTGCGGCTATCCTTGAGAAGATTCCGGAGAAAACAGAAGAAATACCGGCTCCTGCATATATGGAGGATGATGAATTACCGGCGATCGTATACGCACCTGAAGATCCGCAGGCCGAAGAAAATATCGTATCCAAAGGTATTGCAGCGGCAGCGGAGGAAGCACCTGTAGCTGAAGAGGTTCCGGTTGCAGAAGAGGCTCAGGTGTTGGAAGAAGCACCTGTAGCTGAAGAGATTCCGGTCGCAGAAGAGGCTCAGGTGTTGGAAGAAGCACCTGTAGCTGAAGAGGTTCCGGTCGTAGAAGAAGCTATGGCGGCGGAAGAAGCTCCAATAGCAGAAGAGAATACGGCAGCTAAGGAAGAACCTGTTGAAGATATGATGTCAGAGGCGGAAATGGAAGAACTGCTGAAGGCATTTGATAAAAAGGAAGCGAAAAAGAAAGAGAAGGAAGAAGATGAAGAGATCGAGGCCATCTTCAACCGTTTACGGGATGATACAGTAAGATCGGAAATAAATGAGACTCTGGCGGATGTGAAAAGCATACCGGATCCATCATCGGAAGAGATAGATCTGTCACCCCTTGAGGGTATTCTTGATGAGGTTGATGCTCCGGGATTTGATGATATAGCCGATAATACTGATGAACTGCTTGCGGGACTAGATATGATCAAATTTGATGAGGAGGGGGCCCCGTCTGTTGAAGCAGTTCCGATGCCGGAAGAAGCAGCTATAGCGGAAGAGGTTCCTGCGGCGGAAGAAGAAATACCGCCGGCAGAAGAGGTCCCTACCGTGGAAGAAGCCCCTGCATCGGAAGAAGAGGTTTCACCTGTAGAAGAGATTCCGCCCGTGGAAGAAGCCCCTGCGGCGGAAGAAGAAATACCACCTGCAGAAGAGATTCCGCCCGTGGAAGAAGCCCCTGCGGCACAAGAAGAAATACCACCTGCAGAAGAGATTCCGCCCGTGGAAGAAGCCCCTGCGGCACAAGAAGAAATACCGTCTGCAGAAGAGATTCCGCCCGTGGAAGAGGTTCCGGCAGCACAAGAGGAAATACCATCTGCAGAAGAGATTCCGCCCGTGGAAGAAGCCCCTGTGGCACAAGAGGAAATACCGCCTGCAGAAGATAATCCGCCTGTGGAAGAAACCCCTGCGGCACAAGAGGAAATACCGCCGTCAGAAGAGATTCCTCCCGTGGAAGAAGCCCCTTCAACGGAAGAAGACCTTCCGGCCGGGAATGATAATATCATGGACGATATCGGCCTTGTGGATTCGATAGTGGATGAAACCACTATTGACAGTAATTCCGCAGAGATAGCCGAGATCGCGGATTATATAAATGAGGTTACATCAGCCAGGGAAGATAATCCTGCCTCCGATGGGGAAGGTGATTCGACCGAACCGGGTGACGCAGCAGATATCGGCGATGCCGGCACAGATGCAGAGGATACGGGCTCCAATGATATAATGAGTGAGGATGAGATCGATTCTCTGCTCAAATCCATAGAAGAAATGGGTGAGCCGACAACGGCAATGGCGGACGAGGAGGCTGACCTCAGTGATATCATTGCGGATTCCGATGACAGTGAAATAGCCGAGATCGGTGATCTGCTTGACAAAAACGATAATTTCGAGGCTGTTGATCCGGGAGCCCTGAATAAAGAGGACGAGGAGCTTCCGGGTATTCTTGATATAAGCGGAGATGAAGAAGAGGATGATGAACAGTTAAGTCCGGCTGAAAAAAGGAAGAGAGCGAAAGAAGCCAAAAAGGCGGCTAAAGAGGCCGAAAAGGAAAGAAAGCGTAAAGAAAAGGAAGAACGAAAGAAGAGAAGAAAGGGTTCACCGGATCCTGAGCTTGAGGTAAAGACAGAAGAAGAGCTCACTCCCGAGGAAGCGGCACTTAAGGCCGATATGGATGAAGCTCTTTCCGGCATGGAATTTAATGATATTCCCGAGTATGAGGGCGTTGATCTGGAGGTCGTGGAAAAAGGGGATGAAGCCGCGTCGAGGAAGAAACCGAAGAAGGGCTTCTTCGCCCGGCTTATTGATGCCATCACTGAGGTTCCGGGCGAGGATGATGAGGAGCTTCCTAACGTATTCGCCGAAGAGACGGCCAAGGATATTGCCAAGGCAGGTGCGGTCGATAATGAACAGATACTTAAAGAGTTAGGCGACGAGGAAACGGGCGGCAAGAAAAAGGGTAAGAAGGAAAAGAAACCCAAAAAGGCGAAGAAGCCCAAGAAGGAAAAGCCCAAGAAAGAGAAGAAGCCCAAGAAGGAAAAACCCAAGAAAGAAAGGAAGCCCATAGATCCGGAACTGCTGAAAATGCCCAGGCTTCCGAAGAAAAAGGTTGCGCTTATCATGCTGTCGACCCTTTCGGTAGGTATTCTTATCGGTATGGCTGCCATGGTGGTGCCGTATTATACGGATATGGGAGATGCCTATGTGGCATTTGATGAGGGTGATTATCAGAAATCCTACATGGCCCTTACCGGGCACAGGTTAAATGACGAGCAGCAGGCACTCTATGATAAGAGCCGTATACTCTACAGGCTGCAGCAGAGGCTGCGATCCTACAGGAATTATCTTAAGCTGGGTATGAGAATGGATGCGTTGAATGCCCTCATACAGGCGCTTGGGGAGGCTGATGAAGACAGGGAAAATGCAGCAAGGCTGGGAGTATCCGGGCAGTTTAGCGCATATGAGAATGAGATAAACTCGGAGCTTGCCAATACCTTCTCCTTATCACCTGCGCAGGCAAGGACATTCCTTACGATCGATGATTCACAGGCTTATTCCTGGGCCCTGCATGATTACCTTGATTCGCCGGAAGATGCCGGGGATCAGACGGAAGAAGAGATTTCCGAGCCTGAGGATACGGTCGTAAATCCCCTTATCGAAGGCGAGGAATCGGAAATAGAGGACTGGTGAAATATATGATAGCGATAATAGATTATGATGCCGGTAATATAAAGAGTGTGGAAAAGGCACTTGCCTATCTGGATGCCGATGCCGTGCTGACAAGAGATCCTGAGCTTATACTTAAGGCAGACAAGGTCATTCTCCCGGGAGTCGGGGCCTTCGGCGATGCCATGGGTAAGATCAGGGGATTTGGCCTTGAACAGGCGATCAGGGATGTGGTTAAGAAGGGCACGCCCTTTCTGGGGATCTGCTTAGGTCTCCAGCTTATATTTGAGAGCTCTGAGGAGGCGCCTTCAGTGACCGGCCTGTCCCTTCTTAAGGGAAATATACTTAAGATACCCAAGGGAGAATATGAAAAGATACCGCATATGGGCTGGAATTCCCTTCATCTGAAAAATGACGGAAGGCTTTTTAAGGGTATTGATGAAGGCGCCTATGTGTATTTTGTTCATTCCTACTATCTTAAGGCGGCACAAGAGGCGGCGGTCAAGGCTGAAACCGAGTACAATACCTGCATCCATGCATCGGTTGAAAAGGATAATATTTTTGCCTGCCAGTTCCACCCGGAGAAATCCGGGACCGTGGGTCTTAGGATTCTTAAAAACTTTATAGATATTTAATACGGAGACAGATATGTATACCAAGAGGATAATCCCCTGCCTGGATGTAAATAACGGAAGGGTGGTAAAGGGAACAAACTTTGTAAATTTAAGGGACGCCGGCGATCCGATAGAGGTAAGTAAGCTGTATGACGCATCGGGAGCCGACGAACTTGTTTTTCTCGATATAACAGCATCATCGGATGCCAGAAATATCAAGACGGAGCTTGTAAGAAAGATCGCGGAAACAATCTTTATCCCCTTCACCGTGGGTGGAGGGATTCGGAGTGTGGATGACTTCAGGATGATCTTAAGGGAAGGGGCCGACAAGGTGGCGGTGAATTCGGCAGCCATAATGGACCCGGAGCTTATCTCAAGGGCCGCCGATAAGTTCGGAAGCCAGTGTGTCGTGGTTGCGATAGATGCCAAGCGACGCGCTGATGGCAAGGGCTTTAATATATTTAAGAACGGTGGCCGTGTTGATATGGGTATCGATGCCGTTGAATGGGCGATCAGGGCCAATGAACTGGGGGCAGGTGAGATCCTTCTTACCAGCATGGACTGTGACGGAACCAAGAACGGTTATGACATAGAGCTTACAAGGACCATATCGGAGAACGTCAACATTCCCGTTATAGCTTCCGGCGGGGCGGGAAATAAGGAGCATTTTTATGAGGCCCTTACGGAAGGCAAGGCTGATGCAGCACTGGCAGCATCCCTTTTCCACTATAAGGAGCTTGAGATAACGGAACTTAAGGAATATCTGAAGGAGAAGGGAGTACCGGTGAGATTATAATGGCTGCGATAGATAATGACTGGCTGGTACCGCTTAAAGCCGAATTTGCCAAACCTTATTACAAGAAACTGTATGAGACGGTACGCAGGGAATATACCCGGGGAGTAGTATACCCGCCTTCGGATGATATTTTCAACGCATTTGCCCTGACACCTTTAAGTAAGGTCAAGGTTCTTATTCTGGGACAGGATCCTTATCATGAACCCGGGCAGGCGCACGGTCTTTCCTTTTCGGTAAAACCGGGTATTGATATTCCCCCGTCGCTTGTTAATATATACAAGGAGCTTCATGATGATCTTAATTGCTATATACCCGATAACGGCTATCTTGAGAAATGGGCAAGACAGGGAGTCCTGCTGCTTAACACGGTGCTGACGGTGAGAGCGCATGCGGCCAATTCCCACAAGGATATCGGCTGGGAGGAATTTACCGATGCCGCGATAAGAGCCCTTAATAAGGAAGACAGACCGATAGTATACATGCTGTGGGGGAAGCCGGCGCAGGCCAAGAGAGAGATGCTTAACAATAAAAGGCAGCTTGTACTCACGGCACCGCATCCGAGTCCTTTGTCAGCTTACAGGGGCTTCTTCGGATGCAGGCACTTTTCAAAAGCTAATGAATTTCTTAAGCAGAACGGGATTGAGCCCATAGACTGGCAGATAGAAAGCCTTAAGGCGGAGGATGGACAGTGAATACTAAAAAGGCAAGGCTTGTGATGGCTATAGCCACCGGAATTGTTATGGTCATTGCGATAATAATGGGTGTCTATTATGGCGTCAGCAATTCATCGGAAGCCAATAAGCTGGCCGATCTTCTGGTCACCGGCAATGAGCATATGGACTCAGGGGATTATGAGACAGCTATTTCCTATTATGATGATGCGCTGAACTACGAGCCTGAGAGTGAAGAGATAAAAAACGCAATTTCATATGCCTATATCAAGCTTGCGGAGGGAAGCGAAAGCTCTACAGAGGCGGTTGATTATTACCAGAAGTCCCTTTTATACAACAATACCAACAGAAGTCCCTACTGGGGTATCGCCAATATCTACGAGAGCCTGGATGATGAGGACAATATGCTGGCCTCACTGCAGACCGGATATGATAATACCGGCGATGATTCCATGAGACAGAAGATAGAAGCGGTTGAGGAAGAAAGGGCCAGGATCAAGGCCGAGGAGGAAGCCAGGGCTGCTGAAGAGGCAGAGAGGGCTGCTATCGAGCAGGAGCATGCGTCTACACTTCAGAAGCTGTATGAATGCTTCGAGGGCGAGGACCTTGATGCCGTCAAGGATATGATGAGAACCGAGGAATTCGTTGATTTTTCCAATGAGGTCGTAGGTGATAATTCCTTCTACTACGGGACCAAAACTCCCGAAGGCTTGCGCGAGGGTAAGGGTATTGCCATGTACAGGGACGGCTACTATTATTACGGTGATTTCTCAAACGATAAGAGAAACGGCCACGGAATACTCATGAGGGCGGTTTATGCGGAATCATCAGCCATAGGCTCCTTCGTGTATGACGGTATGTGGAGTGATGATAAACCCAACGGAGAAGGAACCGCAACCTCGAATTATTATAAGGATAAGATAGGAGCGTCGGGTCTGAGCAAGCAGGTGATAAAGGGCAATTATACGGACGGTCTTGAAAACGGTACGATGAAGCTTGAGGGAACCCCCAAGAGCGGTGGTGCGGTAAGCTACAGCTATACGGCACAAAACGGAGTTGCCAAGAAGATAAGTGACGAGGATTCAGGGGTTAAGGGCCAGTATATCATAGCAAAGTCAAGTGACGGCAAGAGTAATCTTACTTCTGACGGTTCATTGAGAGGGGTGGAAGGCTTTATCGGAGAGTGAGCGGGCGAGGATAAACAGCAACGGGTATCATTTATTTTGAGCGCAGTGAAGAAACTATCCGCAGGAGGAAATATATGAAATCATTTATCGGGAGTGTTGATTTTTTCAAGGGAAATGACCCTGAAGAGATCGCAAAAAAGTATGGGACACCTTTGTATGTCTATAATGAGGATATTGTCAGAGACAGGATGTTAAGAGTGGCGGGAGTGATCAGGAAATATCCCTACAGGGCCAATTACTCCTGTAAGACAAATACAAATCTTGAAATACTTAAGATCGCCAATTCGGTTGGTGTCAACGCCGATGCCATGAGCGAGGGAGAGATGAGGATGCTGCTTAGGGCCGGCTTCTCTCCGGACAGGATATTTTATGTGCCCAACAATGTATCGTCGGAGGAAATGCAGTTCGCGATAGACAATAATATTATGACATCTCTTGATTCTCTTGACCAGCTTGACAGGTTCGCAAGGCTGTGTCCCGGCGGGAGATGTGCCGTAAGGATCAATCCGGGAGTGGGAGCGGGGCATCATGAGAAGGTCGTCACCGCGGGCAAGAAGACCAAGTTCGGTATTGCGGAAGAGGATATAGACGGTATATTTGAGACGGCGAAGAAGTACGATCTTAAGATAGTCGGGATCAATCAGCATGTCGGATCGCAGTATATGGATCCCAAGCCCTTTCTGGAAGCGGTTGACAATCTTCTGAGGATTGCCATGAGGTTTAATAAGCTTGAGTTTATTGACTTTGGAGGAGGTTACGGAATTCCTTATCATAAGCTGGATGATGAAGCGGAATACGATATGGAAGCCTTCTCACGGGAGTTCACAAAGAAGCTTGATGTTTTTGTCAGGGAGTACGGATGCGCGCCCCTCTTTAAGAGTGAGCCCGGAAGGTATTGTGTTGCGGAGGGCGGAGTTCTCCTTGGAAGGGTTCATGCCCTTAAGCAGAATTCGGGTGTTAAGTATGTGGGAACCGATGTTGGCATGAATGTCCTTGTGCGCCCTTCCATGTATGATTCCTGGCATGATATTGAAGTGATCTCGGAGGGGAAGGTAGTAGAGAGAGTTAACGGCAGGATGGAAAAGGTCACGGTGTGCGGTAACATCTGTGAATCCGGAGATGTTCTGTGCAGGGACAGGGAAATGCCGAAGATAAAGGATGAGGATCTTATCTGTGTTCTTGATGCGGGTGCATATGGTTATTCCATGTGTTCCTCTTATAACAGCAGGCCGCGTCCGGCCGAGGTGCTTATATGCTCAGACGGTTCGGTCAGGCTCATAAGACGCAGGGAGACCTATGATGATATGTTTGCCCTGTATGAGGGTTGCTAAATTTGATTTTGTATGCTAATATCAAATAGTTATTTTCGGGCATGTCCCGAAGGCCGGTGTGTCGGAATGGCAGACG
>DFKQ01000068.1 GCA_002373875.1 Lachnospiraceae bacterium UBA3641 | reverse complement strand
TTTGGCTGGGGTGTGAACAGTAACAGCAGGGCAAAAATCTCTTAATTGTGTATAAAAAAGTATTGATAATTCCGTAAAATAATTATATTATGTTATATGAGTGTGGAGCAATCTATAAAAAGGGAGGGGCATCGCTTTGCTGGAAATTAAAACTGATGTAATGGAAGCAGCAGCCAAGATACTTGTAATAGGTGTTGGCGGAGCCGGTAATAATGCAGTAAACAGAATGGTCGAGGAGCAGATCGGCGGGGTCGAGTTCCTGGGCGTTAATACAGATAAACAGGCCTTGCAGATGTGTAAGGCACCAAGACTTTTACAGATAGGTGATAAGCTTACTCAGGGCTTGGGATGCGGAGCGCAGCCCGAGATCGGTGAGAAGGCAGCGGAAGAGAGTGCGGAGGATATAGCAAACGCCATCCGCGGAGCACATATGGTATTCGTAACATGCGGTATGGGAGGCGGAACGGGAACAGGAGCCGCACCGGTGATCGCCAGGCTTGCCAAGGAGCAGGGAGCTCTTACGGTCGGCGTAGTTACGAAGCCCTTCAGGTTTGAAGCAAAAACACGTATGCAGAACGCTCTCGGTGGTATTGAGAAGCTGAAGCAGAATGTAGATACACTTATAGTAATCCCGAACGATAAGCTTCTTGAACTTGTTGACAGAAGGACCACTATGGCGGATGCGCTTAAGCTGGCCGATGAGGTTCTCCAGCAGTCCGTAAGGGGTATTACGGATCTTATAAATGTTCCGGCCCTTATAAATCTTGACTTTGCAGATGTCAAGACGGTTATGGAGAATAAGGGTATAGCCCATATAGGTATAGGCTCGGCCAAGGGTGACGACAAGGCGATTGAAGCTGTTAAGATGGCGGTTAATTCGCCTCTTCTTGAGACGACACTTGCCGGTGCCAGCCATATTATAGTAAATGTTTCCGGTGAGATCACGCTTCTTGATGTTGATGATGCTGTTTCATTCGTGCGTGACCTCACAGGTGATGATGTTAACCTTATCATGGGTGCTCAGGAGGATGACAGGGATCCCGATACATGTACTGTTACTGTTATCGCAACGGGTATTGATGAATCCAGGATACAGAAGCAGGAAGCGGCCAAGCCTGTATCGGCTCTTTCGGGAGCGGGCATGAGGAACTTTACGGGTTCCAAGGCTTATCAGCCCAGGCAGTTTGCAACACCTGCAACCGGAATGGGGATGCAGGGCGGTGTGAACAATATGAATCCTGCGATGACCGGCAACATTCCTGTTAATCAGATGACCGGTAATATGCCTGTTGGCGGTATGACGGCGCCGATGAACCATGTACCCGGCATGAACAATACCGGAATGGGAGTTCCCCAGAATACGATGGGTATGACACAGCCCCAGTTCGGAGCTCAGGGTGCACAGGCACCTTATAATTTCCAGAATACTCAGATGAACATGAACCCTCAGGTTATGGGACAGACAGGCAGCATGCAGGTTCAGCCCATACCGGGTGTGACACAGAATACAGCACCTTCACCTGAACCCACCACATTTGGCGGAGGACTCAGGGGTGTAGCTCCTCTTACGAGCAGGGTTGAGTCAAGGCAGATTAAGATCCCGGATTTCCTGAAGAAGTAAATTAAAGAGTAAATAGTTTGAGGATCGGACAG
Source organism: Lachnospiraceae bacterium UBA3641 (assembly GCA_002373875.1). Taxonomy (GTDB): domain Bacteria; phylum Bacillota; class Clostridia; order Lachnospirales; family Lachnospiraceae; genus UBA2868. Next base: position 31,799 of record DFKQ01000068.1, on the reverse strand, counting down.
GATAACCTGCCCGATCCTTTATTTTTGGCATTTCAGAAAGGAGCCGTGCAAGTGATAGATCATAATACGATCTTGTCCTTTGGTCATTATAAAAAGGGCAAGCCCTTTACGGGAAGCCTTCGGGGCATGAGATACAGGATAGTAAAGGAGTCTGCCGCAGATGAAGATGATACGGATAAATTCAGGGTGGATACATGGCCTGAACCGCTGTGTTATGAAGCCACGGATAAGGAAAAGATTCAAGTTCAGTATTTTGCTTTTAATCCCGATGGTTATAATGATATAATCGCCTATTTGAACGACAAATATGCGGAATATAAAAAAGAATGACTTTGCAATTTCGGGGTTGACATAATTCTTTATAATACTGTATATTTTATATGGTATCTGAAGGGGATACTCAACATAAAGTAGTTATGGAGGGGAATATATATGAAATGTCCGTTTTGCGGTTATGAGAACACGAGAGTTATCGACAGCCGTCCTGCAGAAGATAACAACTCTATCAGACGAAGAAGGGTATGTGATGAATGTGACAAGCGTTTTACCACATATGAGAAGATAGAGACGATCCCGCTTATCGTTATCAAGAAGGATAATAACAGGGAGACCTACGACAGGGCCAAGATTGAAGCGGGAGTTTTGCGCGCATGCCACAAACGGCCTGTCCCGGCATCTTCGATCACTCAATTGGTTGATGAAGTCGAGACGGAGGTTTTTTCTTATGAGGATAAGGAGATACCCAGCGAAGTAATAGGTGAGCTTGTGATGAATAAGCTTAAGGATCTTGATGCGGTAGCCTATGTAAGGTTTGCATCCGTATATAGAGAGTTCAAGGATATAAATACTTTCATGGATGAGTTGAAAAAAGTCCTCAATTAGAATAAAATTTATGATCGTGCTAAAGAATGTGACGAAAATGCCGATATATCATTTGTACGGGATTTCGTATAAGTATGATCATTAAGGGGATGATGTATTATGAGAATAGGGATACAGGGTCAATATGATCTGTATACCGGCTTTAACGCAAGAGAGGCTGTTTCCAGAATACCTGCAGTCACTGTTGAAAACCGGGATGAAGAAGTAAGGAGTGTGTCTGAAACCTCTGCTAATACCGGCGAAACACGAAATGATCTGGCATCAGGGAATGAAAATGGCAATATAAACGAGATAGCTGACCGTCTGAGAACGGCCGATGGTTTTTCGACTGTAGACAAGGCTGCCGGTATCAGTTATTACGACGTGGAGAAGGTATTTTCGGATCTTGATAAGGATGAATCCCTTAAGCAGTACCACTATTTTGTGGGCGAGGGCGAGATCATAGGCGATTCCGAGGACGGTATTGTTATCAGGAAATCCGGATTTGATCTTTTTTAAGTGGCTGTAAGAAGCGATAGTGCTTTTTGAAGGAACACAGGGATGGTTCTCTGTGTTCCTGTTATTGTTCAGGTTAAGAGGTCTTATATGTTTAGTAAATTATTTCCCATGGAGATCGCCGAATCGGCATATGATATTGATTATGAAGCTTTATATAAGGACGGGTACAGAGGGATAATATATGATATAGACAATACCCTCGTCCCGGATAATGCTCCGGCAGATGCTAAGTCCTGCAGGCTTGTAGGGAGCCTGAAGGATATGGGATATAAGTGCCTCGTATTATCCAATAATGACCTTGACAGGGTTAAGACTTTCGCGGATAAGGTGGGGGCCGGGTATATCTATAAGGCAGCCAAGCCGTCGGTTAAGGGCTACAGGGAAGCGATGGATAAGATGGGTACCGATGTCAATAATACACTTTTTCTGGGAGATCAGCTTTTTACGGATATATGGGGCGCCAACAGGGCAGGGATACGTAATATCCTTGTAAAACCAATTGACAAAAGGGAACGGATGCACATCCTGTTTAAGCGTGTATTAGAGAAGGTGATCATGGTTTTTTACAGGCGAAGTGTTAAATATAAGGCAGCAACGGAGGACAGCAGATAATGGAGATAAACGGACAGACAGCTGTATACGGGATCATAGGCAATCCGATAAAGCATACATCATCACCGGCCATACACAATCATATATCGCAGGCCATGGGAATTGATTCGGTATATGTTCCATTTGTGGCAAATGATGACCTTGAAGCCATTACCACCGGTTTGTATGCCCTTGGAGTCCGGGGGATTAACGTAACCGTTCCATATAAAAGTGATATCATGAAGTACTTGCGCGGGAACGAGGACATGGCAGGAAGGATCGGAGCCGTAAATACATTAAAATATACAGAAGGTGGTTATTACGGCTATAATACGGATATACTTGGACTTAAGAGGGAACTTGAAGAGGAGAATATATCCCTTCAAGGGAGGGATATCGTTATACTGGGAGCGGGCGGAGCGGCAAGAGCTGTGGCATTTCTGTGTGCTTCCGTGAAGCCGGGGTCGATCACGATAATAAACCGCTCCGGGGATAAGGCCCGGAGGATAAGGGATGATATTGCTGCCTATGCGGATTCGGAAGGCATGAGCGGCCTTTCATCCAATATTAATGTGTTGACATCGGATGAGGTGTGCAGCGTTAACGGGAATGACCTTATTGTATTTCAGTGTACCAGTGTGGGCCTTTCTCCCGGGGATGATGAATGTGTAATGAATGATGAAGCCTTCTACAGTAAAGTGGCGGTGGGAGTCGATCTTATCTACAAGCCGTCCGTCACCGGATTTATGAAGTATGTTGAAAAAGCGGGAGGCAGGGCTTACAACGGTCTTAAGATGCTTATATATCAGGCAGTGAGTGCATATGAGATATGGAATGATGTTTTGGTGCCTGAAGCCGTAATACGGGAAGTTGAGAGGAAACTGAAATGAGCAATATCTGCCTTATAGGATATATGGGAAGCGGCAAGTCATCCGCCGGCAGGCTGGCCGCAGATATTCTAAAATATGATTTTGATGACACCGACGATATAATAGTGAGAAGAGAAGGGATCAGCATCCCTGAAATCTTCGAAAAGAACGGAGAGTCATATTTTCGCGGCCTTGAAACCGGGACGCTTAAGGAGCTGTGTGAAAGCAATGTGTCAAAAATGCTGTTATCAACCGGTGGAGGTCTTCCCGTGAGGATGGAAAACCGGGTTCTGCTTAAGAAATTCGGTCGGGTGATCTATTTAAGAGCCCGGACAGAAACACTATATGAAAGGGTTAAGGAGGATAGGGGGCGTCCCTTGCTTGAAACGGATGATAAGCTTGGGAGGATAAGACAGATGCTTGCTAACAGGGACCCCATATATCGGGAAGCGTCAGACTGCATAATAGATACGGATGATATGGTTCTTGCCCAAGTTGCAAAAGAGATAGTCAATATTGCAAAAAGTTCTTGAAATATATTCTGCCATAGTATAAACTGTTTGAGGAATTATTGCTTGAATGCACTTTAAGGAGGAATATTTTATGATATCAGCAGGCGATTTTAGAAATGGCTTAACTGTTGAGATGGACAATGGAATCTTTCAGATAATAGAATTCCAGCATGTTAAACCCGGTAAGGGAGCAGCATTTGTAAGAACCAAGTTAAAGAATATCATCAGTGGCGGTGTTGTTGAGAAATCCTTCAGGCCCACTGAGAAGTTCCCTCAGGCGCGTATCGACAGAAAGGATATGCAGTACCTTTATTCTGATGGGGATTTATATAACTTCATGGACACAGAGTCATACGAGCAGATAGCACTTAACGGCGAGACAGTGGGCGATGCCCTCAAGTTCGTTAAGGAGAACGAGATGGTCAAGATATGTTCACATAACGGTAATGTATTTTCCGTTGAGCCTCCTCTGTTTGTTGAACTCGAGATAACCGAGACAGAGCCCGGATTCAAGGGTGATACCGCTACAGGCGCTACCAAGCCGGCAGTGGTTGAGACAGGTGCGACCGTTTATGTACCTCTCTTTGTGGAACTCGGTGACAAGATCAAGATCGATACCCGTTCGGGTGAGTATCTGTCCAGGGTTTAATTCTTATATTCATTGACTTAGCTGCTTGTAAGCTCCTTCCCGTCCGGGAAGGAGCTTTTATTATTATGCAGAGCGTTTATTTCTCCTGCCGATATTTGTCAGATTAGGAAAAGGAGAACAGATATATGACTGAAATAAGAAATTTTGAAGAATTTGCGGACGATGTCCGCTCGGCAATGGCACTCAGATATCCTGAAGAAAGGGTAGAGCTTAAACGGGTCACCAAGAACAATGGTGTGATATATACCGGCATATCCGTTTGCAATGAAGAAGAAAGGGTGTATCCCACAATCTATCTTGAACCCTTCTATGATGAGCTTGGTGAGGAACCCTTAAGTGACGAGATCATAGACAGGATATGTAAGATATATGAGAGCCGCAGACTGGGAGTGACTCCCGAGCTTGATTTTTTGTGTGATTATGAAGCGGTCAGGAAAAACTTAAGATGCAAGCTTATAAACTTCAAGAGCAATAAAGAATGGCTTAATGATGTTCCGCATAAGCGATTTCTGGATCTTGCGATCGTTCCGTATTACAGGATCAGGGACTGCGACCTCGGAAAGACAATAATGAGTGAGGGATCCTTTGTCATCAGGAATTCTCACCTTGAGATGTGGAATGTGAGTGCGGATGCCCTTGTCGGTGAGAGTATGAAAAATACATTTACAATGGAGAAGCCGGTGATAACGGGCATGTATGAATTGCTTAAGAAGCTTAATCCGGCCTTTGCGCCTAATGTAAGGGAAGAGGTTGAAGTTTCGCCCATGTATGTTATGACCACGGATGGAGTGAACGGGGCCGTATCCATGCTCTATGAAGAAAAGATAGGTGACTTCTGTGAATCCATTGATTCTGACGTTTATGTGATCCCAAGCTCTATAAATGAGGTAATCCTTGTTCCCAGAAAAGGGTGTATACCCGAGGGAATGCTTAACGAGATGGTGAGGGAGGTAAATGCGACCGAGCTTGAACCGGTTGATGTTCTGTCCGACCATGTCTACTATTTCGATCGTGATGATGGTTACAGAATGGCAGTATGATTCCTATATTTTATTGATATTTTTTATCCCCTGTGTTATGATGTATCGGTATGAAGTTTCATACCAGGCACTTGTAGCTCAGGGGATAGAGCAACGGATTCCGGTTCCGTGTGCGGGGGTTCGAATCCTCTCAAGTGCATTATTTATCATAAGGGGGACCACGAAGTGGGGGATGCCTTATGATGGCAGGCGAGAATGAACCGTATAGCCATGGAGGAGTCCTTATGATGGCAGGCGAGAATGAACCGTATAGCCATGGGGGATGCCTTATGATGGAGGGACGGAACAGACCGTGCAGTGAGGGAGTAAAGTATAAGGAGCAAGCATGAATAAACTTACCGATTTTGTAAGAAGATATCTGTTATATGTAATATTGGGCGGTGCATTTTTAGTACTTATAATTGTTCTTATAATTTTTATGGCAACGCATAAGGGCGGGAGCAAGGATGACGGGGTCGATACTTCTACATTCCCCACAAGCTCGGTGGAGGTTCCCAAGGATAAGTATGAAGAGAACAAGTATCCAAACGTAACGGCCCTTATGGAGAGCTATTACAAGGCTGTTATGGATGGTGATGCCGATGCGGCGGCAGCCAAGTGCGATGTGCTGCCGGATCAGGAACGCTACAGGATCGAAGAGATGGCCAAGTATTATCAGTCATTCTCGGATTTTAACGTATATACGAAGAAGGGGTATCAGGAGGATTCATATGTTGTTCTTGTAACTTTTGATATTACCTTTACGGGTGTGTCAACTCCGGCTCCTTCGCTTGAATCAACCTATGTATGCACCAATGAATCCGGTTCCCTCTATATTAACAAATCTGAGCTTTCGGATGATGAACAGGCTTACTTCCTTGAGATGTCTTCCCAGTCGGATGTGGAGGAGCTTACCAGTAAGATAAGTGCCGAATACAACAAGGCTATAGAATCGGATCCCCAGCTCGAAGCCAAGCTCAAAGAGATAGAGACGGATGTTAACGAGGCGGTTAAGGCTAAGCTTACCGAGCAGCAGCAACAGAAGCAGCAGGAGGAAGCCGATAAGGAGGCTGAGGCCAAGAAGGCTGAGCAGGCTGCCAATGCGCAGACGGTCAAGGCCACGGATGTCGTAAATATAAGGGCATCGGCAAGTACCGACTCGGATTCCCTCGGCAAGGCCCAGATAGGCGATACCTACAAGAGACTTGAGGAGATGGAGAACGGCTGGAGTAAGATCGATTATAACGGGACTGAGGCTTACATCAAGTCGGATTACCTTGAGGTTGTCGATGACGGTTCATCTTCGGGTGAAGCTTCCGAAGGCGGTGAGACGGTGACCGGCGGCAAGATAACGATCAAAGAGAATGTTAACGTGCGCGAGAGCGCATCGGAGACAGCCAACAAGCTTGGAGTTGCCTACAGGGGAGACACATTCGACCTTATTGAGAAGAAGGACGGATGGTGTAAGATCACCTACAATGGCAAAGAGGCTTACGTGAAGGCTGACTTCGTTGAATAATTTATGCTTGCATTATTATATGAATGGTTATATAATGACTTTCGGACAAAGGCGTCAGAGAAGCGTAAGTATACGCTTCTTTGGCGTTTCTTTTTATACAAACCCATAATATAAAAGGAGGAATCAAAAATGTCTTACGTTGATGAAGTGCTTGAGAAGATTAAGAAAAGGGATGCGGATCAGCCGGAATTTATTCAGGCAGTGACCGAGGTACTTGACTCACTTCGCCCTGTTATTGAGAAGGATGAGCAGAAGTATCGTGATCTTGCAATACTTGAAAGGATAACGGAGCCTGACCGTCAGATCATGTTCAGGGTTCCCTGGGTTGATGATAACGGTAAGGTTCAGGTAAACCGCGGTTTCCGTGTACAGTTCAATAATGCCATTGGACCCTATAAGGGTGGTTTGAGGCTTCATCCTTCAGTAAATCTCGGTATAATCAAGTTCCTTGGCTTTGAACAGATATTCAAGAACTCTCTTACAACACTTCCCATTGGCGGTGGTAAGGGTGGTTCTGATTTTGATCCCAAGGGCAAGTCGGATAACGAGATAATGAAGTTCTGCCAAAGCTTTATGACAGAGCTCAGTAAATATATAGGGGCTGACGAGGATGTTCCCGCCGGTGACATCGGAACCGGAGCACGTGAGATAGGCTTCATGTTCGGCCAGTTCAAAAGGATAAAGGGTACATACGAGGGTGTTCTTACCGGTAAGGGACTTACATACGGCGGATCTTTGGCACGTACTCAGGCTACAGGTTACGGACTGCTGTATCTTACGGAAGAAATGGTAAAGTGCCATGGAGATAAGATGGAAGGTAAGACAGTCGCAATTTCAGGTTCGGGTAATGTTGCCATTTATGCTGTTGAAAAGGCACAGCAGCTTGGAGCCAAGGTTGTAACCGTATCTGATTCCACAGGCTGGATATATGATCCCGAAGGTATTGATGTTGCCCTTCTTAAAGAGGTAAAGGAAGTTAAGCGCGCACGCCTTACCGAGTATGCTTCGGCACGCAAGTCGGCTGAATATCATGAGAAGAAGAACGGTGAGCATGGCGTATGGCAGTATAAGGTTGATATAGCACTTCCCTGCGCAACCCAGAATGAACTTGATCTTGAGGATGCCAGGATGCTTGTTGCAAACGGTGTTCAGTATGTGGCGGAAGGTGCTAACATGCCTACAACCATTGAGGCCACCCAGTACTTCCAGAAGAATAATGTACCTTTCGTAGGAGGTAAGGCTGCCAATGCAGGCGGCGTTGCAACATCAGCTCTTGAAATGAGCCAGAACTCAGAGAGACTTTCATGGTCCTTCGAGGAGGTTGACAGCAAGCTTAAGGGTATTATGGTAGGCATCTATCACAATATTGATGATGCTGCCAGGGAATACGGAATGGAAGGCAATTATGTGGCAGGTGCCAATATTGCCGGATTCAAGAAGGTTGTTGAGGCTATGATAGCTCAGGGTGTTTGCTAAATCACAAAACGGGATATTTACAAAACACGATCATCATGCTTGCATGAATGATCGTGTTTTGTATATGTATCCAGTATTTTGAAATTTTTCTTGACAAAGAACATATCAATAAGTTACCATGTAACTACGTTAAGATTGTCATATCGGGCGGAATCCGTCAAAATTCCAGAATAAGTATAGTTTATTAACGGTAGAGTAGAGAAAGACCGGGGTGATTTTATGTTGTCTAAGGGTCTGATACTGCGCGAACGTTACCGTATCATAGGAAGGATCGGCAAAGGTGGGAGTTCATCCGTTTACCTTGCAGAGGATGTTTCTATCGGCAAGAAGTGGGCGATCAAATACCTTCCGGGTGATGATGATACAGTATGGCTGGCGCAGAATGAGATTAATATGATGATCAGGCTTGATCATGGATCGTTTCCGCGAATAGTTGATGCATGGCAGGAGGGTGAAGGTTATTACATTGTAAGCGACTATATAGAGGGAATGACACTTGATAGGGTCATCAAAGAAAAACAGGTAAACAGAAGGATACTTACAGGCTGGTGGATAGAGATCGCTGAAGCTATCGCTTATCTGCATGATCTTAAGCCATCTATCCTGTATCTTGATCTTAAGCTTGAAAACATAATGCTTAAGAAGGATGGAAGCATTAAGCTTATTGATTTCGGCATCGCGGGAAGAATAGCAGACAGGGGATCGCTGTACGGAACACCGGGTTATGCCGCACCCGAACAGTATTACAACAGGGGTGAGATGCTTGATGAGAGGACAGATGTCTACGCATTCGGCATGCTTATGTATGCAATGTATACAGGTAAGAGACCGGCAAGTGACCGTGACAGGCAGGAACTTGCTATCAGATGCGACAGGCATATACCTGTGAAGATAAGAAGGATAATCCTTAATTGCATAGGTGAGGAAAAGAGCCGGAGGTATGAAAGCATGCATGCTCTTTTGGAGGATCTTTCCGGACTTAAGGGCAGAAGAGACAATGCTGCAAGGCTTAAGGTAACCGCAGCTGCAGCCGTACTGTGTATGGGGATATTCGGAGCTGCAGCCGTTAAGTATGTTGTGGCCGAACCAAGGGATGATATAGCAGAGCAGATGATCACCGAAGCCAATGAACATATAAAGGATGGTGAGTACACGGAAGAAGGTCTAAGGATAATATGCGGTTACATAGAATCGGGATGTCTTGAGGAAGATATCTGTCAGCGTTTCATATATGAGGTTGGCCGGAATTACTTTTCGATAAGAAGAAATTACCGGGAGGCCCTGCGCTATTTTGGGATGCTTGACAAGGAAAGATATCCTGAGGCCGATTATTATATTAAGCTGTGCAGGCTGCAGGTATCTTTTGAGGAAGACAATGAGAAATATCTCAAGTGTTTAAAGGAATTTTGCGAGTATAACAGGGGACTTGGCTATGAAGAATCAAGATACAGGAACGATCTTATGATAGCCAACCTCTATGATGCCGTATCTGCTGCTGATGAGGACAGCCGAAATGATGAGATATCTTTTTTGGAGGCGGCTCTCGCGGATTTAAGGTATGCGGTGGAGGCCGGCCTGTATGAGGATAAGGATGGTCGTTACGAGGGAGAATATTTAAGGCGGTTATGTTTGCTGTGTGAGGAAGCCGGGGATAATGAAGGCGTGATCAAATACGGAGAACAGGCCCTGCTGGTACTTGGTGAAGAACAGGAAAGCATGCGGACGGACATAGCTGACAGGTTAAGGAAGATCAGGGAAAACTTATAAATATTAACAATCGACAAGGAGATATTTGAAATGAAGATAATTAAACGGATAATTATTATCGGATTGATGGGGTTGTTAATAGGGGGACTTAAGCAGAATGCAAAGATTGTATTGGCAGCCGGGAAGGAAACGGTAATAGCCGATAAGGTTCTGGGGGTGAACATTACAAGAGGAGACGGGGTGTGTATTTCTCCGCAGGATAACGAGACATTATACAGCAATATGGCAATCTCATATTCAATGAATGCTTCTCCAGTGCCGGAACTGTATGATTATACCTTGGGATCGAATGAGAAAAACGCAGAAGTGGACGGACTGCTGAATTACAAAGTTGCTTGTCAATATTCCATGAGCCCGGATGGCGGTGAGACCTATTCGGACTGGACGGTTCTTGGGGGTTCTGTCTTTACCCTGATACCGGGAACGATAACTGACGGAAAGTACAGTATCAGGTTCAGAAAGGTTGAGGAGTATTCCGTAAAGTCACAGGAAGAGGTTATCGGGGTATGCGGTGAAAGTGTATCAGATAATAAGGTTTACGAGAAAAAACGCAAGCAATATGAGAAAAACAGGAAAAAAGCTGATGCGATCGCCCAAAAGGAACCCTGTCATGTCATGGAATCAGCTGTATTTAACCTTATCCTGGATACGACCATGCCGACGGTGGACGTAGTTTCGGATCATGATATGGACACCTGGACGGGCGATAATATCAAGTGTTCTGTAAAGGTTAATGATATATTGTCAAGGCCGGCGTGGATCAGGGTCACCCTTGATGATGACCGGCTCATCGATGAAGCCTATGATAAGAATGCAAGTATGTCCGGTGATGAAAAAGAGTTTGTTTTAAGCAAGGAGTCCGTTAAGGATGAAGGAGGAGACCTGACTGTAGAGGTGTGCGATAACGCGGGGAATGTAAATACGATAAAAAGAACTGTTAAAATCGACAAAACGTCTCCGGCGATCGATCTTGAAGGGGCTGAAGATCATGGAATATACAAAGAACCTGTTAATATCATCGTTAAGGGTGAGGATGCGCATCCCGGAACAGTGATGGTTACATATACGTTAAAGAAAACATACGAGGGTAATGAGGAAGAGGTTGAATCCACGGCCAAATCACTTGCGGAAATAAAAGATGGAGTTCTTTTTACGGCAGTGGGTGACGGGGATTATGTCGTGGAATGCAGGGCGGTAGATATGGCGGGCAACGCTGCGGTTCCCGTCAAGAGGTTCTTCAGGATAGATACTATTGCTCCGGGAGTCAACTTCACGGGAATAAATGACGGTTCTGTCATTAACCGGGAGGGTGAGCTTAAGGTAAATGCCTTCGATAATTATGAGAATGATTATACGGTTAAGCTAACAGGCAGTCTTTTCACCGGAAACGGAACAAAAGATATAAGGATGGCAGATTATAAGACGGATGGTAAATACAGTGTAAATACATATTATTTCAGAGAGGATGGTGAATATACCGTTAATGCGTTTGTTGAAGATGCGGCAGGTAATTCCTGCGAGGATTCCGTTTCCTTTTCCGTAGATACGGTGGCGCCGTCCGTTGAGATAGTGAACGGGTTAAGCATGAAGGAAGATACGGTCACAAATGTTGCTCCCGAGATCAGCTTCAGAATTAAAGAATCAAACTTTGAGACAGCGGGAGTTGTATGTGAACTGTACAGAATAAATGATGACAATAAGCGTGAACTTGTCAAAACTCCTGAATGGATAATGAATGAAGAGACTTCGGTTTTTTCGATAACCATAGATGAGGAGGGGGCATATGAGCTTAGTGTGACGGCGGCCGATCTGGCTGGAAATACCGCAGGAAAATCAATAAAGTTTACTCTGGACATGACCAAGCCGGATATTGAATATGTTGAAAATCTGGACAAGAAGTATATAAAGAGCTTCAGGCTTCCCGATAATTTTGCTGACTACATAAAGGATAAAAGCGGTGTGAATTACAAAACATATATCAACAGTGCTAATTTTGAGGAGGGAAGGGAAATAGATGAGGACGGTAAATATGTTCTTAAGGTTTCCGCTGTGGATGATGCGGGCAATCAGGCCGAGAAAACAGTTGAATTTATAGTGGACTCTACCCAACCCAGGGTGGTTATCGATGGGATGGCGGATGACGGAAGTGTTAATAAGAATGATACCATTGTACTCAGTCTGTATGATCAGGATGATTATTTTAAGTCGGTTAAGCTTAACGGTCAGGAGTTTGTTAGCGAGGATAAGCAGCAGACCGTTGAACTGACGATTCCCGGTTACGGAGATTATAAGATAGATATAGAAGCCTCGGATCTTGCCCAAAATGTTCTGACCCAATCGATACAGGCCAAGTGCGCAAATGCTTCTCCGGTAAGTAAGGGGACTAAAACCGTAAGGACACTCAAACAGAATGAAAAGAGCGGTACGAATAAGGGTCTGCGTATATTTCTGATAGTATTGACAGTGCTGATACTTGGCGGTTCGATCTCAGTATACTGCATCTACTCCATACGTCAGGAAAGGATGTATCAATAAAAGCACAAGGTCTTGTATTAAGAGAAAAAAATGTTACTATAGATGGTGAATCTTTTGATGCTCACCATGAAAGGAGTAACATGAGTTACAGGGATGATACAAGAGTTATTGATATAGGCGGAGTCAGGATCGGAGGAGGTAATCCCATAAGGATCCAGTCGATGACGAACACCAAAACGGAGGATGTTAAGGCTACCGTGGAACAGATATTGAGGCTTGAAGAAGCGGGCTGTGAGATCGTAAGATCGACTGTTCCGACGCATGAAGCTGCATTGGCTTTAAGTGAGATAAAGAAGAGCATCCACATCCCTCTTGTAGCAGATATACACTTTGATTACAGGCTTGCGATAGAAGCTATTGAAAACGGCGCGGATAAGATAAGGATAAACCCTGGGAATATAGGCGGAAGAGATAATGTTGAGAAGGTCGTGAAGGCAGCGAGGGAGAGGAATGTCCCGATAAGGGTCGGGGTTAATTCCGGTTCCCTTGAGAAGCAGCTTGTCGAAAAATACGGGGGAGTTACGGCTGAGGGAATAGTTGAGAGTGCTCTTGATAAGGTCAGGCTTATTGAAGAGATGGGATATGACAATATGGTCGTAAGCATCAAGTCATCTGATGTGATGATGTGTGTACGGGCTCATGAGCTTCTTGCTCCCGGGTGTAAATATCCCTTGCATGTAGGGATCACGGAATCAGGTACCGTAAGCTCGGGGAATATTAAATCGGCAGTTGGTCTGGGAATTATCCTCAATATGGGAATAGGGGATACCATCCGAGTGTCCCTTACGGGCGATCCTGTAGAGGAGATAGTATCGGCTAAGAGAATACTTAAGACCCTGAACTTAAGAAAGGGCGGTATAGATGTTGTATCCTGTCCCACATGCGGAAGGACAAACATTGATCTTATATCCCTTGCGGGTGAGGTTGAGAAGCTCGTTGCAGGCTACGACCTTGACATTAAGGTGGCCTGTATGGGTTGTGTTGTTAACGGACCCGGAGAGGCCAGAGAGGCTGATATAGGTATAGCGGGAGGCAAGGGCGAGGGCTTGCTTATCAAAAAGGGTGAGGTGATAAGGAAGGTGCCTGAGGCCGAACTGCTTACGGTGCTTAAATACGAGCTTGATCATTGGAATGAAGCTATGGGGGATAAGGATAATGGCTAAGGATTTTTCGGAGGTATTCCCTACTCTTAAGCTTAATAATGAACTTAAAATGCTGTATTCCGATGCCAAGGTCTTAAGGATAGCCAATACGTCTGGTGGTGACAGGCTCAGAGTCTATATAAGGTCACCCCATATTATTGAAAAAAGAGATGTATATGCTGTTGAAAGGGAAATTGTAAGACAGCTTTTCCCGGGCGATAAGCTGACCGTGACCATACACGAGAACTTTGAACTGTCAGGCGGATATAATGCAAGGACCCTGATGGAGGCATACAGGGACAGTATACTGGAGGAGTTTAAGAACTACGACAGGTTTGATTATCTTATCCTTTACCATGCGGATATTGAGTATCCCGAGGACAATGTCGTGAGGCTGATCCTTGATGATACACTGGTTGCAAGAGAGCATAAGGATGAGATTGTAAGGATACTGGAGAAGATATTCAACGAACGATGCAATCTTGTGATATCGGTTATGGTGGACTATAAGGAACATGATAAGAGCCGGGCCGGCAGAAGCAGTGAGCGTAAGATCAATGAAGAGATAATGAGGATATCCGGTGGGAATGCCGGGACCGGTACGGGATCCGATAATGCGGAAACGGATACATATGATAACGGAGGAGAAGAAGCGGCCGCGTATTATGAGGCAATAGCAGAATCCGGGCCGGAGGGGGATGATACCGTAAATGCCGGGAATCCGAAGTTGAATGAACCGCCCGCAGACACCCATGAGGAGACGAAAAAGGCAGTTGCCGGGAAGGAAACCTACGGCAGGAAGGAGTATGGCAAGGGGAGTACAAGGAGGAGATCTTTCAGGGAATCCGATAATCCGGACGTTGTTTTTGGCCGGGATTTCGATGATGAACCCATAAGTATATCAGAACTTGAAGGAATGACAGGCGAAGTGACTGTGTATGGCCGGATCATCAGATTTGAGAAGAGAGAGACTAAAAACGGTAAGCTTTTGGTCATATTTGACGTTACGGACAATACGGACACAATTACGGTCAAGATGTTCCCAAGACTTGAACAGCAGGAGAGGCTCTTTTCGTACCTTGATATGGGTAAGTTCGTAACGATCAAGGCTGTTGCAAATATTGATGCATTTGATGGTGAACTGTCCCTCAGCTATGTACAGGGCATCAAGAAGGCTGAGGGCATAAAGAAAAATATACGTACAGACAATGAGGAGGTTAAGAGGGTAGAACTCCACTGCCATACCAAAATGAGTGATATGGACGGGGTGAGCGATGTGGGTTCTCTTATGAAGAGGGCTGCATCCTGGGGACACAAGGCTATGGCAATTACGGATCATGGTGTTGTTCAGGCCTTTACCGATGCCTTCCATGAACTGCCCAAGATACAGAAGGAACATCCTGACTTTAAGCTGATATACGGGCTTGAAGGATATCTTGTTGATGATTCCATGGGGATTGTTGTAAACGGTAAGGGACAGACCCTTGATGATGCCTTCGTTGTATTTGACATAGAAACAACCGGCTTTAATTCTCGGAAAAACAATATTATAGAGATCGGGGCCGTAAAGGTAACAGGAGGCAGGATAACAGACAGGTTTTCCACTTTTGTTAATCCAAGGGAGCCGATTCCCTACAGGATAACACAGCTTACCTCCATAACCGATGCGGATGTAGCGGATGCACCTTTTATTACGGAGGTTCTTCCGAAGTTTCTTGATTTTTGTGAGGGCTGTTGTCTTGTGGCGCATAATGCGGGATTTGATACCGGCTTCATAAGGCAGAAGGCGGCTGATCTTGCGATGGAGACCGATTTTACAGTGGTAGATACCGTGTCTATGGCCAGGGCCCTGCTTCCGGAGCTCGGTAAGTTCAAGCTTGACCACGTTGCCAAGGCATTGAAGATATCACTGGAGAACCATCACAGGGCAGTGGATGATGCCGAATGTACCGCACATATATTTGTAAAGTTTATCGCGATGCTTAAGAAGCGTGGCATAGGAGACCTTACGGCACTTGAAGAATTCGGACGAAATTCGGTTGACATAATTAAGAAATCCATGTCATATCATGTGATAATACTTGCCAAGAATGAAGTCGGAAGGATGAACCTGTACAGGCTGGTATCCATGTCGCATCTTAAGTACTTCCACAGGAATCAGAGAATTCCCAAGAGCCTGCTTGACAAGTACAGGGAAGGGCTTATCATAGGGTCTGCCTGTGAAGCAGGAGAGCTTTACCGGGCTATTGTGGATGAAAGGAGCGATGAGGAGATATACAGGATCGCTTCCTTCTATGATTATCTTGAGATACAGCCCCTTGGAAACAATGAATATATGATAAATGATGAGCATCATGAGAATGTCAATTCAAGGGAAGACCTGATAAACATAAACAAGAGGATAATAGCCATTGGAGATAAGTTACGTAAACCTGTTGTTGCTACCTGCGATGTTCATTTTCTTGATCCCGAGGATGAGATATACAGGCGGATAATCATGGCCGGCAAGGGTTTCAAGGATGCGGACAACCAGGCTCCCCTGTATTTACGTACAACTGAGGAGATGCTTGAGGAATTCTCCTATCTTCCCGATGATAAGGCCTATGAAGTGGTTGTTACAAATACCAACCTGATCGCCGATATGGTGGATCGTATTGAGCCGGTCCGTCCCGATAAGTGCCCGCCGGTCATAGAGAATTCAGATCAGATACTCAGGGATATATGTTATTCAAGGGCTCATGAAATGTATGGTGACGATCTTCCCGAGCAGGTTTCGGCAAGACTTGAAAGAGAGCTTAATTCTATAATAAGCAACGGATTTGCCGTGATGTATATCATTGCCCAGAAGCTTGTATGGAAGTCAATGGAGGACGGTTATCTTGTGGGATCACGTGGCTCGGTCGGTTCATCCTTTGTTGCGACCATGGCGGGAATCACGGAGGTCAATCCCTTGTCACCGCATTACCTGTGCCCGGAATGCCACTATGTTGATTTCGAATCGGACGAGGTGAAGGCTTACGCAGGCCGTGCGGGTTGTGATATGCCGGATAAGGTATGTCCGGTCTGCGGCGCTCCTCTTAATAAGGAAGGGTTCGATATCCCGTTTGAGACCTTCCTTGGCTTCAAGGGTGATAAGGAGCCGGATATTGACCTTAATTTCTCGGGTGAATATCAGAGTAAAGCCCACAAGTATACGGAGGTTATCTTCGGAGACGGTCAGACCTTCAGGGCAGGGACCATAGGTACACTTGCTGATAAGACTGCCTATGGATATGTCAAGAACTATTACGAGGAACGGGGTGTTAAAAAGAGGTCATGTGAGATAAACAGGATAACCATGGGATGTACCGGTATCCACAGAACGACCGGTCAGCATCCGGGAGGTATCATAGTCCTTCCGGTGGGAGATGAGATATACTCATTTACGCCCATACAGCATCCTGCCAATGACATGAATACCGATATAGTAACTACACATTTTGATTACCACTCAATAGATCATAATCTTTTAAAGCTTGATATCCTTGGACACGATGATCCGACCATGATAAGGATGCTTCAGGATCTTACGGGAACCGATCCGCAGAAGGTTCCTCTGGATGATAAGGACGTAATGTCTCTTTTTCAGAATACTTCCGCATTGAAGATCGAGCCTTCGGATATCGGCGGGACCAGGCTCGGAACCCTTGGGATCCCTGAGTTTGGAACTGACTTTGCCATGCAGATGGTTATTGATGCCAAGCCTCAGGCGTTTTCGGATCTTGTGAGGATCTCGGGACTTTCCCATGGTACGAATGTGTGGCTGGGGAATGCCCAGACCCTTATCGAGGAGGGGAAGGCCACTATATCCACCTGTATCTGTACACGTGATGACATCATGACCTACCTTATCAATATGGGGCTTGATTCCGAGGAATCCTTTAAGATAATGGAAAACGTCAGAAAGGGTAAGGTCGCCAAGGGTAAATGCGATAAATGGGATGAATGGAAGAAAGATATGATGGATCATAATGTACCGGACTGGTATGTGTGGTCGTGCGAAAAGATCGAATACATGTTCCCCAAGGCCCATGCGGCCGCCTATGTAATGATGGCCTGGAGGATCGCTTATTATAAGGTCAATTACCCTCTTGCTTATTACGCAGCCTTTTTCAGCATACGTGCTTCGGGATTCTCCTATGAGAAGATGTGCATGGGCAGGGAGGTGCTTGAGAAAAACCTGGCGGATTATAAGAAACGCGAGGATTCATTGAGTAAGAAGGAACAGGATGAATTAAGGGATATGCGGCTTGTGCAGGAAATGTACGCGCGTGGTTATGACTTTATGCCTATAGATCTGTTTAAGGTAAAGGCCAACAAGTGTCAGGTCATTAACGGTAAGATAATGCCCCATCTTGGCTCGATAGAGGGATTGGGTGATAAGGCGGCAGAATCGATAGTTGACGCCTGCAAGGACGGTCCCTTTATCAGCAAGGATGATTTCAGGGACAGGACCAAGGTTTCCAATACTGTTATAGAGACACTCTCGAGGCTGCATATATTGGATGACCTGCCGGAATCAAACCAACTGTCACTCTTCGATATTTATGCTATGGAATAAAGGAGGAAGGACTAATTTTATTGTTTACACGGGAGTTTTTCTGTGTATATAATAGGAAATGTTCGTATATCATGTAACTGTTCGGAACTGTATATTAATTTTGAACAGTTATAGTAAACGAAATAAAATTCGTTCACTATACCATAATTTCAGGAGAATACAATGAGTCAGGGACTTGAAATACGCTGGCACGGACGTGGAGGTCAGGGTGCCAAGACAGCAGCATTGCTTTTGGCGGATGTTGCGTTTAAGACGGGTGCTTTCGTTCAGGGGTTTCCGGAATACGGGCCCGAAAGAATGGGAGCGCCTATTACTGCTTATAACAGGATAAGCAGGGAGGAGATAAGGGTACATTCCAACATATATACACCGGATCTGGTGGTTGTGGTTGATGAGACCCTTCTTCATTCGGTGGATGTCACGGCCGGTCTTAAGGAAGAGGGTGCAATTATAATAAATACTCCCGGAACCCGTGAGGATGTTATCCCTTTGCTTAACGGATACAAGGGGCGTGTTTATACTGTAGACGCAAGGAAGATATCGGTTGAGACCCTCGGGAAGAACTTCCCCAACTCACCTATGCTCGCGGCGGCTGTTGCGGTAAGCGGGGTCATGGATAAGGAAGCCTTCATCAGGGAGATGAGGACCTCTTACGAGCATAAGTTCGCCAAGAAACCTGAAGTCATTGAAGGTAATATGAAGGCTCTGACAATGACCTTCGAAGCATTGTCCGATCAGTTGAGTGCATAAAGGATCGAAGGAGAATCATGAGAACAGACGTTAAGAAGATAAATGAAACAACGCCCCATCAGGACCTTACCGAAGGCCTTATGATGTTTGCGGCGGGGACAAGCAAGGAATTCAATACGGGTGAGTGGAGGACAATGACCCCTGTATTTGATAAGGAGAAGTGCAAGCAGTGCCTCCTGTGCGCACCGGTGTGTCCTGACGGCAGCATACCTGTAGTGGATTCACTGAGGCTTGATTTCGACTATGATCACTGCAAGGGATGCGGTATCTGTGAGAAGGCCTGCCCCTTCGGAGCAATTCAGATGAGGGAGGGAATGTAGATATGCCTAAGAAAGACAGAATGTCGGGAAACGAGGCTGTTGCATACGCTATACGTCAGGTTAACCCGGATGTGATGCCGGCATTTCCCATTACGCCGTCAACGGAGATACCCCAGATGGTATCTACATATATAGCCAACGGGCAGATGGACACGGAGTTCATCCCGGTGGAGTCCGAGCATTCGTCAATGAGTGCTACCATAGGTGCTGAGGCTGCGGGAGCAAGGAGCCTTACGGCGACTTCCAGCTGCGGACTGGCCCTTATGTGGGAGGAACTGCTGGTTGCGGCGTCAAACAGGATGCCGTGCGCGCTGGCCTTGGTAAACCGTACCTTATCCGGTCCCATAAATATCAACTGCGATCATTCGGATTCCATGGGAGCCAGGGATACGGGCTGGATTCAGATCTACGCCGAGACTAATCAGGAGGCCTATGATAACTTCATTCAGGCCTATCCCATAGCTGAAGACAAGAACGTACATCTTCCCATTATGGTATGCCAGGATGGTTTTATCACCTCACATGCCGTTCAGAACATTGAACTTCTGGATGATGATACGGTTAAGGATTTTGCAGGTACATACGAGCCCGAAGAATGGCTTCTCAACCCGGGGAAGCCTGTATCCGTGGGACCTTACTCCGTTTCCAATTACGCCATGGAAGCCAAGAAGAATCAGGAACTGGCCATGGAGAGGTCGAAGGAAGTGATCCTTAAGGTAGCTAAGAACTTCGAGAGGATATCGGGTCGTAAGTATGGGCTCTTTGAGGAATACAGAACGGAAGATGCCGATTATATAATGCTTATCATGGGTTCGGCAGCAGGCACGGCCAAGCAGGCCTGCGATGATCTGAGAGAGAAGGGGATGAAGGCAGGGATAATAAAGCTTCGCGTATTCAGGCCATTCCCTGCAAAAGAGCTTGCCGAGGCCTTAAGGAACTGCAAGTGCCTTGCGATCATGGACAGGTGCGAACCCTATAACGGAAACGGCGGACCCCTGTCGATGGAGGTATGCGCGGCCCTGTTTAAATATAAGGTGAACATTGAAGCCGTAAGTTATATCTACGGACTGGCAGGACGTGACTTTACGGTTGATCATGTATATGAGATATTTAACGAGCTTGATGATGTTGTTAAGAACGGAACGGAAGCGGAACAGTACAGATATATAGGATTAAGGGAATAGGAGGCGCAGGGATGGCTTATAATTTAAAAGAAGTAATGAACAAGCCCGAGCGTCTTGCTGCGGGACACAGGATGTGCGCCGGATGCGGTGCCACCATAGCGGTAAGGGGAGTGCTCCGTGCCCTTCACGAGGGGGATCATGCAGTCATCGGTAATGCGACAGGCTGCCTTGAGGTATCGACCTTTATGTACCCGTATACGGCATGGGAGGATTCCTATATACACAATGCCTTTGAGAATGCAGGGGCGACTCTTTCCGGAGTTGAGACGGCTTACCGCGCCCTTAAGAAGAGGGGTAAGCTCTCGGAGAAGGAGAACTTCAAGTTCATCACCTTCGGCGGAGACGGCGGAACATATGATATAGGTTTCCAGTCATTGTCGGGAGCAATGGAGCGTGGGCACGACCTTGTGTATGTATGCTATGACAACGGAGCATACATGAATACGGGTATCCAGAGATCATCCGCAACCCCCATGTATGCCGATACCACCACAACACCGGTGGGAAGTCAGAGCTGCGGTAAGATGCAGAACCGTAAGGATCTTGCAGCCATTATAGCCGAGCATGATGTTCCATATGTTGCCCAGACGACACTTACGCAGAACTTCAAGGATCTGTATGAAAAATCTGAGAAGGCCATTTATACGGAAGGGCCGGCGTTCCTTAACATCATGGCACCATGTCCCAGGGGATGGCGGTATGAGACCTCCGATATAATGAAGATATGCAAGCTGGGAGTTGAGACCTGTTACTGGCCGCTCTTTGAGGTCGATCATGGTAAGTGGATACTTAACTATGAGCCCAAGAAAAAGCTTCCCATCGAGGACTTTTTAAGAGAGCAGGGAAGGTTTAAGCACCTTTTCAAGAAGGGTAATGAGGACCTGATCGTTCAGTTCCAGAACGAGGTTGACAGGCGTTGGGAAGACCTTAAGTACAGGTGTGCAAGATAGTTACAATTGTGTTTTATATAAAGGAGACGTAAGTTATGAGTACTGATTACAAGCCCATAAAGGAAGGCAAGGTAAGGGAGATCTACGATATCGGAGATGCCCTTATACTGGTTGCAACAGACAGGATAAGCTGCTTTGACGTGATCCTTAACAATAAGGTAACGAAGAAGGGGGCAGTCCTTACCCAGATGTCCAAGTTCTGGTTTGATATGACGGAGGATATCATTCAGAATCACATGATCTCAACAGATGTGAATGACATGCCGGAATTTTTCAGAAAGCCTGAATTCACCGGGAACAGCATGATGGTTAAAAAGCTCACCATGCTTCCTGTAGAGTGCATCGTAAGGGGATATATCACGGGAAGCGGCTGGGCGAGCTATGTTAAGGACGGTACGGTATGCGGGATTAAGCTTCCCGAAGGCCTTAAGGAATCGGATAAGCTGCCCGAGCCCATATACACACCTTCGACCAAGGCTGAGATCGGTGACCATGATGAGAATATAAGCTATGAGCAGTCGGTTAAATACCTTGAAGACAGGTTACCCGGCAAGGGAGAGGAATACGCATCAAAGCTTCGTGACTATACGATCGCTCTCTATAAGAAGTGCGCGGACTACGCCCTTACAAAGGGTATTATCATAGCAGATACCAAGTTCGAGTTCGGACTTGATGAGGATGGAAATATCGTTATAGGTGATGAGATGCTGACACCGGACAGCTCGCGCTTCTGGCCGGCCGAAGGATATGAAGCCGGACATTCACAGCCTTCGTTCGACAAGCAGTTCGCAAGGGACTGGCTTAAGGCGAATGAGGGACATAACTGGACCCTTCCGCAGGATATCGTTGATAAGACAATTGATAAGTATCTGCAGGGGTATGAACTTCTGACAGGAAAAAAACTTGAGGTTTAAAATATATCTTTTTACAGAAGGGAGAACAGTAAATGGTAAAAGATGATTTTTCAAGTGAGCAGTATTTATCGGACTTAAATGCATACTGGCGTGCAGCCAACTATATAGCGGCCACCCAGTTATACCTTCTTGACAATCCCATGTTAAGGGAGCCTCTTACAAGGGATCAGATCAAGAAGAAGATAGTAGGCCACTGGGGAACGGTACCGGGGCAGAACTTTGTATATGCACATATGAACCGCGCGATCAACAAGTACGACCTTGATATGATCCTTATTTCAGGCCCCGGTCACGGCGGGAACTTCTTTGTGGCCAATTCATACCTTGAAGGGACCTACAGTGAGGTTTATCCCAATATCTCAAGAGATCTTGAGGGACTTAAGAAATTAAACAAGCAGTTCTCATTCCCGGGCGGAATCTCAAGCCACGTTGCTCCCGAGACTCCCGGTTCCATAAATGAGGGCGGTGAGCTTGGTTATTCCATAGCCCACGCATTTGGTGCCGTATTTGATAATCCTGACCTTATCGCCACGGTCATTGTTGGCGACGGCGAGGCTGAGACCGGACCTCTTGCAACGGCATGGCATTCGAACAAGTTCCTGAATGCGGCTAACGACGGTGCGGTTCTTCCGATACTCCATCTTAACGAGTATAAGATAAGCAACCCTACCGTATTATCGCATATAACCCATGAAGAAGTGGCAAGCCTCTTCCATGGTTATGGCTGGAAGCCCATCTTCGTAGAGGGTGATGATCCCATGGAGATGCATAAGCTCATGGCTGAAGCTGTTGATACATGTATCGAAAGGATAAAGGAGATCCAGAAGGAAGCAAGGGAGAATGGAAATACCGAGCGTCCCTTCTGGCCCATGATAGTCCTTCGTACTCCCAAGGGATGGACAGGTCCCAAGGTTGTGGACGGGCTCAGGGTAGAAGGATCCTTCCGTGCCCATCAGGTTCCTATCACCATGGATAAGCCAGAGCATCTTGAACTTCTTAAGGAATGGCTTCTGTCCTACAAGCCCGACGAACTCTTCGATGAGCAGGGTCAGCTCCTTGAAAAATACCGTTATATAGCTCCTAAGGGAGACAGGAGGATATCAGCCAATCCTCATGCCAACGGCGGTAAGCTCCTTCGCGACTTACGTCTTCCCGATTTCAGGGATTATGCTGTTGATGTACCTGCACCCGGTGCGGTTGAGAAGCAGGATATGATCGAGCTTGGCGGGTTTGTTCGCGATATCTTCAAGCTCAATAAAGAGTCTAAGAACTTCCGCATATTCGGTCCCGATGAGACCATGAGTAACCGTCTCTACAAGGTATTCGAGGAGACCAAGCGTGATTGGAATGCCCAGTACCATGAGGCGGATGAGGATCTTGCGACGGATGGCCGCATAATGGATTCATACCTTTCCGAGCATATGTGTGAGGGATGGCTGGAAGGATATCTGCTTACGGGTCGTCATGGATTCTTCGCTTCATACGAAGCATTCATCCGTGTCGTTGATTCCATGTGTGCCCAGCATGCCAAGTGGCTCAAGGTATGCAACGACCTTTACTGGAGAGAGGAGATAGCATCCTTAAACCTTATCCTTACATCAAACGTATGGCAGCAGGATCATAACGGTTTCACCCATCAGGATCCCGGCTTCCTTGACCATATTGCCAACAAGAAGGCAGACGTTGTACGTATGTACCTTCCGCCCGATGCCAACTGCCTACTGTCATGCTTCGATCACTGCATAAGGAGTAAGAACTATGTTAACGTTATAATAGCGAGTAAGCATCCGAGTCATCAGTGGCTTACAATGGAGCAGGCTGTTAAGCATTGTACCCAGGGTATAGGTATCTGGGACTGGGCAAGCAATGATGCCGGACAGGAACCAGATGTAGTGCTTGCATGCTGCGGTGATACGCCCACCAAGGAAGCCCTTGCGGCTGTTACCATTCTCCGTGAGTATCTTCCCGAGGTTAAGGTACGCTTCGTAAATATCGTAGACCTTATGAAGCTTATAGACCACACCAAGCATCCTCACGGACTTACCGATATCGAATATGATTCACTCTTCACCAAGGATAAGCCGATAATATTCGCCTTCCACGGTTATCCCAAGCTCATCCACGAGCTTACATATACAAGGTACAACCGTAACTTAAGTGTTCACGGATATCTTGAGGAGGGTACCATTACGACTCCGTTCGATATGAGGGTCCAGAATGAGATCGACAGGTTCCACCTTGTAATGGATATAGTCAATCATCTGCCTCAGCTTGGTAACCGCGGCGCATATCTTCTCCAGAAGATGCGCGACACCCTGGTTGAGCATGACCAGTATATAGCCGAATACGGTCTCGACCTTCCACAGGTACGTGACTGGAAGTGGGAGAACCGGTAATGTTTGATCTTAAGGAATGACCATGAAGCTTTTATTTATCAGACATGCGGATCCTGATTATGAAAAAGATGCACTTACACAAAAGGGGATACGCGAAGCCGATCTGCTGGCCGAGCGTATAGTCAGGACACATATTGACGAATACTATGTATCACCTATGGGCAGGGCCAGGCTTACAGCTAAGCCCTGCCTTGAAAAAGTTCGCAAAGATGAGGTGATCTTGGACTGGTTGCAGGAATTTATACCTCAGATAGCCCGTCCGGATTCCAAAGACCGTACTCATGTATGCTGGGACTGGCTTCCACAGGACTGGACCGTGCGCGAACACTTCTACAGATATGACGAATGGCTCAATGATGATATCCTTGAAGCAGGGAATATAAGAGAACATGCCACTCATGTATGGGATGAGCTGGATAAGTTCCTTGCATACCACGGCTATGAAAGGGATAAGCATTACTACCGTGCTGTTAAGCCAAATAATGATACGATAGCTTTCTTCTGTCATTTCGGTGTTACCGCACTTATGCTTGGACATCTTATCGGAGCTTCGCCAATGGTATTGTGGCACGGTTTGTGTGCCGCGCCCACTTCGGTCACCACCGTATACACGGAAGAACGAAGGGAGGGAATAGCTTCTTTCAGGATAGCTTCATTTGGCGATACATCGCACTTATATGTGGCGAATGAGCCTCCGGCCTTTTCTGCCCGTTTCAGGGAATGTTATTATAACGAGAATGAACGGAAAGATTGAGTGAAAAAAAACCGGCAAACATAATGTTTGCCGGTTTTTAACAGCTCGTAGCGGAATCGAACCATTTGGGATGGTGTGAGAGGGGAAGCATATTGAACAAGTAACCAGTAAACCCTGATATAGAAAGGAGATAAAAAGATACCTGTCGCTGCTAACCTAATCTTATATCCTTGCTAACCTGATGCTAACCCGATTTGATTAGCAGAATATTTTTGCTGACCTGAATCATAGGGGGGTATTATCAATGTAATTTAGATAGCGTCGAAAAAATTTTTCATACCCCCAAGCCCCCAAAACAGCGTTAAGTTTAAGGCGGCATAACAAAAAAAGAGCCGGGTCCAAGGTCAAAATCCTTGATCCAGCTCTTTTATCTGCCTATTTATAGTTGTTTTATGCGGTTGTATGCACCACAATAAGACAGGCGGTCCGGACTTTTTCCAACCCAAAAATTCTGAGTTTTCTTTTGTCGGCGTATTTAAGGTAATCGTTTGACCTGATGTACTGTAAAGGTTTGAAATAGCACCGCCATTCAGGTCGCATTTAATGGTAGCTGATAATTCACCTTCAGTATGTCCGCAACTCACATATTTCGTCTGAATTCATAAAAATCTTTCAAAGCATCAATACCTATCCTGATGATCTTGGGTATATTGATGGAGTTGTTTCCGGCTTGACGGGGCTTGAATGATATCTCCATAAATGATATTTTCTCATGATAATATGCTAAGAATGCCGTGATCATGATGTTGGGAATATTATAATCGGCGTTGAATCTGTCCATGTATTTTTTGAGGACCTCGCATTTCATCAGCCTGAACGGCGCGTTCGCATCCGGTACTTTTACGCCGAAAAACAGGCGGAGTAACAAACATACCACCTTTTCGACCACAGCCCGCGATCGACCGTCACCCCTGACAGTGCGGTTACCCAATATCGCATCATGATCGTTCCGCAGATCCCAGAACTGCCCGAATTCACCCGGATCTGTCTGACCATCCGAATCTGTTTGGAAAACATAATCTGCATTTTGTGAAATAGCGTAATTATACAGTGCTATCAGCTTGGGCCCGTGCTGTTTCAAAGTGTCTTCAAGTATCTCAAGCTGAGGGAGTTCGTTTTGCAGGGACAACAGAATCCTGTGAGTGTTATCTGCGCTTCCGCTGTCAGCGATCACAAGCCGTGAAGCATCGCTTTTTCCTTCCAAAAGGGGATACCATTGCCTTACTGCCCGTTCTATATTTTCCTCTTCATTATATGCCGGCATAACTATATAAAGCGTATCCATAAAACATCCTCCGCACTTAATATGTAATAATACGTCTCATTCCGCAATGACCTTCCAATGCTGCGAACTGTTCTCATCTTCTTTATGTTCAACCGTAACGTTTCCGTTTTTATGTGCAGTCAGGACAAGATCGCCTGCATAAGGATAAGTGATGAAAAAAGTTCCGTCATCCGTGGGCGTAAACCCATATACCTGAGACGGATCACCGTTCTGCTCGTATTGCTGCACACGGGCTCCGGGCGATTTTGAAGCATTCTCAATATCCATTACAAGCTGTGTACTTTGGAAGCGCAAAGCATAACCCTGCTCCCTTGAAGTAAGGATCACCCGGTTATCACCGGCATTGCCTGTAATGACCGAAGTTCCTGCCGCTTCGTCTGACGGTACCAGATAACTGTCAGGATCATCAGCCGGAATAATATAATATCTTCCCGCATGAAACCGCGCTTTTCCCGTATCATCATAACGAGTCGCATATAATGTATGATCTGTATCTATCGGATTGTATTCTTTGATCCCTGCCGCAAGCATTTCAGACCGGTATATCTTATATTGTTCCGTACTCCATGAAGGAGCAAGCAAATGTCCTACTGCAGATCCCTCAGGAACCAACGCAGCAATAACGATAAGAGATATCACTAATGCTGCCGGGATCAAAAGTGATTTTGCTTCCTGACCGGAACTATCCCGGAATATGTATATTATCTTATCCGCTGTCTTTCCATAACCCGTCACCGCACAGGGGATCAGCAGGAGCATAAAAAACAATGCGTATTGGCTATTTGCTTCCCAGAAAATATAGAACACAAAGGCACCTATAATTACAAGGCCGGTAAACAGGCTGTCCGTTATATCCCTGTATTCCGGCTTGATTTTCCCTGCCTGTCTGCTTTTTATCAGGGTAAGGCCAATACCGGAATAGAACAGGAACGCACCGAAATATATCACTGTCTGCATCAGGTTCATCAATTGTATGAGAATGCTTCCAAGGCGGTTTACCGGCAAGCCATTTGGGTTATATTGACCTGTATCCGAATACGCGTGCCTGTTAAGAAGGATAAAAATGCTCTCGCAGGTCGGCTCGATCCATTGGGATTGTATCTTTCTTGAGAAAAAACCTATAGCGCCGATCGGATTTGACTTGAATTGCTGTAAGGAATTCTTAAGATCAGTAATTGCAGCCTGACTTGTCAAAGAAATATCATATCCGTTATCCTCGTAAACAGTATCGATATAACCGTCATACCAGCCTGATGAATCCGATGTCTCATGCATCCCCAAGTGGATCGGAAAATATTAGGAAAACGTATCCGCGAAGAGCGTTTACGTTTGAAACTGACTCAGGAGCAGTTATCAGAAAAAATAGATGTGACCGCATCATATTTGGGTGCGGTTGAGCGTGGCGAGAAGAGCATGACGCTAGAGAAGCTGATAGATCTCATTAATGTATTTGATGTTTCCATGGATTATATCCTGTCTGATTTTATACACCCTAAAATTGATAAAAAAGATGAGGATATTTCAGGCATGATCAATAATATGAATGATCGTCAACGCAGTCTGACATTGGAAATAGCAAAGCTAATCAAACAGAATTATCCTTAAGAAGCCGCCAGTTATTATCAATCATTACAAATCAGGTTGATGTAGAACTATAAAAGGGTTGATGATATAATAAGGGTATGTAAACTAAGCATTTATTACCAAACACCGAATGGGGGTGTGGATATGCGCAGAATGACATGGGAGCAAATGGTAGAAAATTACCCTGATATGTGGGTCGCTATACTCAATCCTGTCATGGATGGCGATCATCCCGACATACTTGAAGGAGATGTGGTTGATGTGATCTCGGATGATGATATCAGTGATTATGAAGCCGAACATCAAGGGCAGGGATTGTATTTTTATAGGACAACCGAAAGTGGTTGGAATGGTATGTTTTATGCGGACTTTAGTATTACAACTGTTTAACCGGAAAAACCGGCCATCATTCCGATATAAGTCGAATGATGTAATGATCGATGCCCTGTTAGACACAGGCGCAGAGACTCCGATATGGTGCAAGGGTGAAAAGAAGCTTCTGCTTGCTTATCCAGATGCTGTTAAGCAGGATTGGGAAAGCGAAATAAGGGGCTTTGGTAAAGATGCCGAAAAAGGAGCTGTTTATGCAATCCCTGAATTTTCTTTAACTGACGGGAAAGAATGCTATAAGATACAGAACCTGCTTATTGCAGCCTGTGACCATCCACTTATTGGATATGATATGGTTATGAGTGATACAATGTTCTCCAAAGCAGATACGAATATTCACCGTATCGGCAACAAATTCGTTGAGATCCTGTTTGAAAAAGAAATATATCAGTGTGCTGCGAGGCGTGGAAATAACACATTCGGCATAGTTACGTTTGCACAGGAAGAGATGTAATTCAGTTTGATTATATTAGCCGCGGACTTAAGCCCTTTCCTGATTTAACAGGATTAGAAAATGTCCCTCAAATAAAAATAATGAAAATCAAGTATATAAGCCGTTTGCGAGACATTTCAGCAAAGCTCGATACTTTACTAACAAAAGACTCTTTCCAATAAGGAAGGAGTCTTTTGTTGTATATAAAGAACTATTTTATAAATCAAACCCTGACTTGCCAGTTCGTTCTAATAATTTTCCAATTGTTTTATACTCATACTCACAATAGAGATCTCTTAAAAAACCAATAGAAATATTCACAGCAAGAACCACACAACTTAATAAACCGATCACCATATCAAGGAGGATAACGTATGGATTTATTCAGACCGTCAATCGAAGTAGAAAGCAACAGCGGAACAAGGGAAATATCCCTTGACACAAGACACCTAATGAACAGGCGGCTGTTCATAAACGGGGAAATAGACTCAGACATGGATCAGGCCAGTGTCATGAGGATAGCAGGACATGCATCGCCTCAGACAATGCGACATTACGTAAGAACAGCACGTATTCAGAAAGATATAGGAGAAAAATTCGATTCTGTATTTAATTAGTGCATTTATGTAAACTGCTCACCCAGTGCTCACCCAACAAAAAATCCAGCAAACACTGATGTTTACTGGATTTCTTAGCAGCTCGTAGCGGAATCGAAGGGGGTCAAGGCGCTTAAACACTAGAAAAATAGGAGGTTATTGGACCACTCAAATTCCTCGGACCACCCTTTGGACCACTTTTAAAACAGATTATAATTCATTATCTCTTCATAGATTTTTTGAAGTTCTTGACATAATCATTCAAGGAATAATCATCTATTACTTCAGCAAGATGTACTTCCTTAATGCATTCCGAAAGATTGGGCGTTTCTTTGAGCAGTTTTCTAAATAAACGGAGAAAGCGTTCACGCTTCATCGGTTCAATGCTTCTATAAGCACTTCCCTCGACACGCATAAACCCATTCTTATTTAGATATCGTCCGATAATTGGATAAATCTTCCGGTAACTTCCAAAGTATTTATCGCCCTGTTTGGTATCTATATCGAAGATGAACTCTTTACGGTAGATCGGTGACTGATCACTCATACTGCAATACCTTCTTCTCTATACCAGTCCAAGGTATCCTCTATACAATCATCTATTATACCGCCTACATCTAATTCCCATTTGTCGAGGAATTTTACATATGAATGATCTTCGTCAGTTATATCAGCTACAAAACCACCCAAAAGTGCGAAGGCATTATTGCCATCTATTTCGAATACTCCGGTACTTGTTTCCTCTATGCCATATTCCTTTGCAAATTGCCTCATGGGATATAGAAGATCATTTTCGCTTTTATGTTCTTTTTTCAGCTTCTCTTGGTTGAAGACAAATGTTAGTTTTCCCATAAATCATAGTCTCCTATAGTTTAATCACTTCTGAAAAGTGTTTCAAAATGAGGAAATAAATGGTGTGGCGAACCGCATATATCCAATGCAGACCCACACCTTGTATAATTATAATACGCTTCCCATTTGGAAAATTCAATAACCTCACGGCGTTTAATTATGAATTTCATACTGCAATTCCCTCTTTGCTGTACCTATTAAAAAATCCATCTTCTTTGCCATTCCAAAACTCACCGCCCACCTGATATCATTTCTTCTTTTATATAGGATTAACTTCAACGATTTTTCAAAAGTCATTTTTATCTCAAAAATCTTTTCACTATAAGGTAAAAATGATAATACTAAAAGAAGAAAAGAAAGCTTTAATTGACAAGGTATGCATTTACGGCATCGAGGTGATCGATATTGAAGATATCTATACTCTTGTCAAAAATGGAATTGTAACTATTAATGCAGGACAAGACATGTATCTAACAACAATCAGTGGTGAAGGGCGAACGAGATTAAGACTACCCTGAATAAGATATGGGAATATGCCAAATCCATCGGACTTGTTGACATCAATTATTCCAAAGAGTTCTATCTAACCGATTTCAAGTTCGCTCCCAAGAAGCCGAAGCCAATCAAAAGTTCTGAGGACAGGGATCGCCTGATCGATTATTATCTGACACTGGACACGGTATACGGATATGTGTGCGCTCTTATGGAATGCCTTAACTTAAGGATCAGCGAAGTAAAGGCGCTCAAATGGTCAGATATCTATCTCGATGACGGTCTTATATGCGTAAGCCATATGGTGGATCATGAGGGCAATTACCGTGAGTACACTAAGAACCATGATGACGACGGCATTCATTTTGTGCCGATATCTGACAGGGCGATGGATATCCTCATAAGGATCAGAAATAAAAACTATGGCTTCAGAGATGATTTTGTATTCCTTGGTAAAAATGACAACTACATACTGACAGGTGAAGCTAATAACAATATTCACAGGGCCTGTGAAGCACTTGGGATCAAAAAGAACTTCACGACACATTCATGCAGACGTTATGCTGCAACAAATGCTGCCCTGAATGGAATGTCAACGCCTGCATTACAGATGGCGTTCGGTTGGAAGGACCGGGAGACGGCGGAGAAGTATATTCAGATCGCAGCAGCTACGAAAGAACATCAGGAAATGCTTGTAAATGTACTGAATTAGCGGGTTTTAGCCATCAAAAAAAGGCTGGACCACTTTTGGACCACTTTTTTGGGCATAAAAAACACCCGCAAACGCAGTGTTCACGGGCATTTCATAGCGCAGCTCGTAGCGGAATCGAACCGCTGTTT
>DFKQ01000020.1 GCA_002373875.1 Lachnospiraceae bacterium UBA3641 | reverse complement strand
TCCATCTGTATCAAGGATATGGCCGGCCTTCTGGTTCCTTACAGGGCAGCAGAGCTTGTTAAGACACTTAAGGAGAGCACCAGGCTTCCTATCCAGTTACATACACACTACACATCGGGTGTTGCGTCAATGACCTACCTTAAGGCAGTCGAAGCCGGCGTTGATGTTATCGACTGTGCTATGTCGCCTTTCGCTCTTGGTACATCACAGCCCGCTACAGAGGTTATGGTTGAGACCTTCAGGGGTACACCTTACGATACAGGCTATGACCAGAAGCTTCTTGCGGAGATAGCTGATTACTTCAGGCCTTACAGAGAAGAATGTCTTGCAAACGGACTCTTAAGTCCCAAGGTACTGGGTGTTAACATTAAGACCCTTCTCTATCAGGTACCGGGCGGTATGCTCAGTAACATGGTCAGCCAGCTTAAGGAACAGAATGCGGAAGATAAGTATAATGAGGTACTTGAAGAGATACCCCGCGTTCGTAAGGACTGCGGTGAGCCGCCTCTTGTTACGCCTTCATCACAGATCGTCGGAACTCAGGCAGTATTTAACGTACTTATGGGTGAGAGATACAAGATGGCTACAGGTGAGTTCAAGGATCTGCTCCGCGGTAAGTACGGTCAGACTGTTAAGCCCATGAATCAGGAAGTTATAGATAAGGTCATTCCGGGTGAGGAAAGATTCACCTCACGTTCGGCCGATGCGGCAGGTCTTACCAATGAGATGGATAAGATAGAGGCTGAGATGAAGCAGTACAAGCAGCAGGACGAGGATGTTCTGTCATATGCTCTCTTCCCGCAGGTTGCTACTGACTTCTTCAAGTATCGTGAAGCACAGCAGACGGGCATCGATGCATCCAAGGCCGATACAGAGAACGGAGCTTATCCTGTATAAATTTTTGTAGACAATATATCATAACGTATGTTATAATTATCAGGCAGCGTGAGCTGCCTGATTTTTATTTGAATAGGAGATGATTATCATATGGCCAGAAAAGAATCAATAACGAAACAGATGATAATTGACGGGGCTTTTGAGCTTCTTAAGAAGGACGGAGTGGAGGCGGTTACTGCCAGAAAGCTTGCTGCTCATATCGGTTGTTCAACCCAGCCCATTTTCAGGGTTTATACAAATATGGATGAGCTGCTGGCCGAGCTTTTTGAGAAGGCAAGGAAGTATTACGAGGATTTCTGCAACAGCAATCACAATACATATGACACCCCCTTTGTAAGTCTGGGTATCAACTATATAAGATTTGCCAAGAAGGAGCAGAATATTTTCAGGCTTTTATTTTTGTCGGGTAATAAGGATCATACCCTCTACGAACTTATTAACGGCAATGAAAACGCGTTCGTTATGAAGGAGATCAAGAAGATCCCCAACCTCAATATGGACAATGTCGAGCTTATCTTCACCAAGGTCTTTATATTCATGCACGGTATGGCCGGAATGACCATCACGGGTGAATTCGACCTTACCGATAAGGAAGCGGAGGATATGCTTAAGGATGCTATTATTGGCTTTATAGGTTGATGTTAATATGAAAATAGTTGTTGTCGGCGGCGGGGCGGCGGGAATGATGGCGGCTGCCGCAGCATCGGATATATGCCATGATGTCACTATCATAGAGAAGAATGAGAAGCTGGGGAAGAAGCTGTTCATCACGGGGAAGGGGCGATGTAACCTGACCAATGCCTGTGATAGTGATGGCTTCTTTAGCTCTTGTATGAAGAATGGCAAGTTTATGTATTCTTCCTTCTATGGATTTACGAACGATAACGTTATGGATTTTTTTGAGGGTCTGGGCGTAGCTCTTAAGACAGAGCGGGGCGACAGGGTGTTTCCGGTATCCGATAAATCATCCGATATCATCAGGGCACTTGAGAAGAGGCTTAAAAGCAGTGGTGTTAAGATAAGGCTTAATACGGGACTTTCATCTGTCACTGCAAAAAAAGGCAGTGTAGCATATCTGACAACTTCAGGCAAAGAGAAGATTGAGGCTGACAGGATCATTCTGGCTCTTGGCGGCAGGTCTTACCCGGGTACGGGGGCAACACAGGATGCAATAAGGGTGGCGGATGATCTTGCTATAGAAACGGTTCCCTTTGAACCGGTGCTTGTTCCCCTTACAACCGCCGAAGCTTATGTCAGGGATCTTATGGGTCTGTCTCTTAAGAATGTTTCAGCGAAGCTTTTATGTAACGGAAAGAAGATATATGAAGGCTTTGGTGAGATGCTCTTCACCCATTTCGGCGTAAGCGGGCCTCTTATCCTAAGTGCCAGTTCATATATTAAACAGGATATGTACAAGAAGGGTATAAGCCTTCACATAGACTTAAAGCCTGCCCTTGATGAAAAGCAGCTTGGAGAACGTATATTACGTGATTTTTCAAATGAGCAGAATAAGCAGTTTTCCAATGCTCTTGATAAGCTGCTCCCGTCAAAGCTTCGGCCTGTAATGGTCAGCCTGTCGGGCATTGATGCCCATAAAAGGATAAATGAGGTGACAAGGGGTGAGCGGGAGAAACTTGTAAAGCTGCTTAAAGACCTCACTCTTACCGTTACGGGTAACAGGGGATTTGATGAGGCAATAGTGTCAAGAGGCGGTATAAGTGTTAAGGAGATCAATCCCTCAACAATGGAGAGTAAGAAGATAAAGGGCCTGTATTTTGCAGGTGAAATGATAGATGTTGATGCACTTACCGGGGGGTTTAACCTGCAGATAGCATGGTCGACGGGACACCTGGCAGGGATTTCGGCAGCGTGCCAGGGGGACGCTTAAGGAGGAGAAAGATATGCAGATAGCGATAGACGGACCTGCGGGAGCGGGTAAGAGTACGATAGCCAAAAGGCTGGCCGGGGAATCAGGGTATATCTATGTCGATACCGGAGCAATGTATCGGGCAATGGCCCTGTTCCTGTTAAGGCAGGGGGTATCGCCCGATGACAGGGAAGGAATAGAAAGGGCATGTTCCGATGCCGACATTACCATTAAGTATATTGACGGTGAGCAGAACGTTATCTTGAACGGCGAGAATGTCAACGGTCTTATAAGGACCAGAGAGGTTTCAAACATGGCCTCAGTAAGTTCGGTCAACGGTAAGGTCCGCAAGAAGCTGGTTGCCCTCCAGCAGAGGCTTGCGGCAACTGAGGATGTTGTGATGGACGGAAGGGATATAGGGACGGTGGTACTTCCGGGTGCCGATGTTAAGATATTCCTTACGGCTTCTCCCGCAGTCAGGGCAAAGAGAAGATATGATGAGCTTACAGCCAAGGGTGAAGCCTGTGACATAAAAGCTGTCGAGAAGGAGATAATAGAGAGGGATGAGAGGGATATGACAAGGGAGATATCTCCTCTTAAGCAGGCCGAGGATGCGATTGTCGTGGATACTTCGGATATGGATATTGATGAGGTTGTGGATACCATAAGGAACCTCATCAGTCAGCTTTGCTGACAGCTGTCTTCGCTTCGCTACGGTCCGTGCTCAAACATCCACCGGATGTTTAGCACCCTGAGAGGAGAAGCCAGGTAAAAGGTAAACCAAGGTGGCGGAGAGCCGGGAAAGGTAAGCCGGGCGGAGAAATACAGGGAAATATAGAGGAATATATGGAAATAATAACAGCGAAGAATTCTGGATTCTGCTTCGGTGTCAAACGTGCGGTTGATGCAGTGTATGAACAACTGGATTCGGGAAAAAAGATATATACATACGGACCCATCATCCATAATGAGCAGGTAGTTGCAGAACTGGCGAAGAGAGGCGTTACAGTCATAGATTCCGTGGAGGATCTCAGGAATATAACGGAAGGAACCATAATCATACGGTCCCATGGCGTTAAAAAGGAGATATTTGATATCATCAAACAGCAGGGACTTGAGGTCATTGATGCTACCTGTCCCTTTGTAAAGAAGATACACGGGATAGTGGAGACCAAGAGCAGGGAAGGCAAATACATCATCGTCATAGGAAGCCGCAAACACCCTGAAGTAGAGGGTATTGTAAGCTATGTGAACGGGGATTATTCCGTGATCGAGAATGAAAAAGAGGCGAATGAAAATGCCATCCCAAAGGATCGGGAAATATGTGTTGTTTCCCAGACAACCTTCAATAAGAACAAATTTCAAGAATTAGTTGAAATTTTCAATAAAAAAGGTTATTATGTTAGTGTTGCCAATACGATATGCAATGCTACTGAGGAGCGCCAGACGGAGGCTAAAAGAATAGCTTCAAATGTAGATGCAATGATAGTTATCGGCGGAGCGGGCAGCTCAAATACGCAGAAATTATTTGAGATATGTAGGCGTGAATGTGAAAACACGCAATACATACAAACACTGGATGACTTGGTACTTAACTTCAAATCCATTAAAAGTGTTGGTATTACAGCGGGGGCTTCCACCCCAAAAAAAATAATTCAGGAGGTTCAAAGCTATGTCAGAGCAAACTTTTGAACAGATGTTGGAAGCATCACTTAAAACAATACATAACGGAGAGGTAGTTGAAGGTACGGTCATCGATGTTAAGCCGGATGAAATAATCCTTAACATTGGATACAAGTCCGATGGTATCATAACCAGAAACGAATATTCAAATACACCTAACCTTGATCTTACCAGCTGCGTTAATGTAGGTGACACGATGGAGGCTAAGGTCTTAAAGGTAAATGACGGGGACGGACAGGTTCTCCTGACCTATAAGAGGCTTGCGGCCGACAAGGGTAACAAGAGGCTTGAAGAGGCATTCAACAACGAGGAAGTACTTAAGGCAACGGTTGCCCAGATACTTGAAGGCGGCTTGTCTGTAGTGGTTGAGGAGTCCAGGGTATTCATTCCCGCAAGTCTTGTTTCCGATTCTTACGAGAAGGATCTGTCCAAGTATCTTGGACAGGAGATAGAATTTGTGATCACCGAATTCAATCCCAGAAGAAGAAGGATAATCGGTGACAGGAAGAGGCTTCTCATGGCTGAACGCATGAAGAAGCAGAAGGAACTCTTCGAGAAGATACATCCCGGTGATGTTGTTGACGGCGTCGTCAAGAACGTTACTGATTTCGGTGTATTTGTTGACCTTGGCGGAGCGGACGGCCTTCTCCATATCTCAGAGATATCATGGGGACGTGTTGAGAACCCCAAGAAGGTATTTAAGCCCGGTCAGGAGCTGAAGGTTCTCATTAAGGATATATCCGAGACCAAGATCGCCCTGTCACTTAAGTTCGCCGAGTCCAATCCGTGGAATGATGCCGAGAATAAGTACAGCATCGGAACAGTGGTAACGGGTAAGGTGGCCAGGATGACGGATTTCGGTGCATTTGTTGAGCTGGAACCCGGCATTGATGCTCTTCTCCATGTATCCCAGATATCCAAGGAGCATATTGAGAAGCCTTCAGATGTTCTTAAGGTGGGCGATGAGGTAACGGCCAGGATCGTTGACTTCAAGCCCGAGGACAAGAAGATCAGCTTGAGCGTTAAGGCAATGCTTGAGCCTGAGAAGAGTGAAGAGGAAGAAGTTAAGACAGAAGATGATGCGGAGTATGCATCTGTTGATATTGAAGCTGAAATAGAGAAGACCGGGGCAGAGGCAGAAACGGAGAGTGATAATTCAGAGAGCGAGGAGTAAAAAATGGCATTAACTTACGAGCAATTTGAAGATGCGATCTACAAGATGACAACTATCGATCTTACTGCTTATAAAGAGAAGCAGATGAAGAGAAGGATCGATACGCTTATCAATAAACATAAGATTGCCGGCTATGATGAATTTGTTAAGGCCCTCAAGAGTGACAAGGCTTTATTTGATGAATTTGTCAATTATCTCACGATTAACGTTTCTGAGTTTTACAGAAACACGGATCAATGGGATTTACTGGATAAGACCTTTATCCCCGAGATGATCAAGAATTACGGTAAGAATTTAAAGATCTGGAGTGCCGCGTGCTCAACGGGTGATGAGCCCTATTCGCTGGTAATGGCCTTCTCAAGACATATACCACTTAACCAGATCAAGATCACTGCGACCGATCTTGATAAGCAGGTTATAGCCCAAGCTAAGACCGGCCTTTACAATGCCAAGTCTGTTGCCGGCGTGCCTGATGATTTTAAGAAGAAGTACTTTACCCAGATAGGTACATCGTACAAGATAAGTGATGAGATAAAGAGCAGGGTTGAATTCAAGGAGCATAATCTCCTTAAGGATGCCTATCCGACGGGCTGCCACTTTATTGTATGCAGAAATGTGCTCATTTACTTCACCGATGAGGCCAAGGATGAGATATACAAGAAGTTTAATCAATCTCTGGTCAAGGGTGGACTCCTCTTTATCGGCAGTACCGAGCAGATCGTAAATCATAAGGAATTCGGATATGACAGACGTAATTCCTTCTTCTACCAGAAGGCGTAAATAAAGGCTGTGTTCGGCCGGTTGCGTGGCTTACAGGATGTGGGATATGACATCACGCCCGATATTTTTAAGGAGCGTAGGACAGTTCTCTTCGGTAAATGGGGTGTAGAGCTCCTTCGAGGAATAATCGGTTTTAAGGATCGGTGATACCGATTTTGTCAATACGGGAATAAAGAGACCGCTGTGCTTGGTATAGCAGGTCTCTTTTTTTGCGTTCTCACGTCTTGAAGGGGGCACGCCCTGCGCCGCTGATTTATAGATACAGGTATCTTCGGCAGGAAGATAGTAGTAATTCTTATGATCGGGATAGAACTGTTTAAGCGTTGCCTCGATGATCGGAAGCCGCAGGGTGGCCCTGCCTCCGGTACCCACATGCAGCATGATACTTCCCTCCCTGCAGTTAAAGCCTGCGGGAAGCTGTAAGTTGTGGGAGTAGGTCACCAGAAGTTCCCGATGCTCGTTATCCTCATGATCATGGTAATTGTGTATCCCATACGATACATATTCAAGTCTTAAGTCTTTAAGCTCTGTATAATATAGAGCCGGCAGTATATAAGCCATTCCCTTAAGGTCTTCGCTGTTGTGATGGATAAGGGGCCATAGCAGATCATCCGAGGGGTTGTTTACATACCTTCTGTATACGCTGATAAGATCCTTCCCGGTATAAGGATCATCCGAGCTGATCATAAGGAGATCCTCCACACACCGCTGTCTCAGTGAGGCCAACCCGAGCAGCTTCTTATATGGCTTGATTTCACAGTAGATATCCAGGGCCTTGAGAGAATTGAAGGGAAGGCTGACGGCATGCTTTAATGCCTTGGCCTTAAGGTAGGGAATATCAAAATGATTGCCGTTGTAGTGGATGAGCAGGGTGAAACGCCCGCTTACAAATTCATTGAAGGCCTGCAATATTGCAGCCTCGTCCTCCGCGGAATCGGCAAACCACTGTATGGTATTGTAGCAGTCACCCTTAAAATAACCGCAACCGATAAGGTACAGATCCGTAAGCTCTCTGGACAGCCCCGTGGTCTCAATATCTATAAAGAGTATCTTATCAAGCGGTGCCAGCTTTTCAATCGGGTAACCCGGATGTATATTCGGGAAAAAATCAGTAAATATTTGCATCTTTTTTGCCTTATTCTTGTATAGTTTTCACTAATTTAGTATACTATATTAGATGATAAATTTAAAGTCAGGTGTGTGGGAAGTATAATGTGGGACATATCGATTGCCGGAATATCGGCGTATCATATTTTATGTTATATGCTGTTCTTTTCATTCATCGGATGGCTGTGGGAGAGCTGCTATGTCTCGGTAATGGAGAAAAGGGTTGTGAACAGGGGGTATGTGTCCGGCCCTTTGTGTACTATTTACGGAGTCGGCGGCATTTTTATGACCCTGTCACTTCGTCCCTTCAGTAATAATTATATTTTACTCTTTCTGCTTGCGATCGTATTTACCACAACTCTCGAATACTTCACGGCCTCTGTCATGGAAGCCCTGTTTCATACGAGCTGGTGGGATTACACCGAGGAGAAGTTCAACTACAAGGGAAGGATATGTTTAAAGAGTTCGCTGGCCTGGGGCTTTGCATCACTGCTTTTGTTTAATTTTTTACTTCCCCTTGCCGACAGGCTTATAGGTATGGTTACCGAGAAGACAGGACATATACTGATAACTATAGCTGTCTGTCTGTACACTGTTGATTTTATCATGGCCACGATAGCGGCTGTTGATGTATCCAGACAGCTTGACAGGATGGAAGTCCTGCTTGATGAAATTGAAGAGTATATAAGGTCCACAAGGCTGTATTCAAGCGGTGAAGAACTTAAAAACAGGATGGGAGCATTAAGGCTTAAGATCAAGGAAGTTAACTATGTCAAGCGGTACAGCAAGCGCCTTGAAGTGGCTCAGGCTGTGTGGAAGGACAGGATAACGGCTGCCGGATCGAAATATGCCGGTGAGGTTCAGGGCAGGATGAAGGATCTTATGGGTAAGGCTACGCTGGGAAGATCATGGAACAGCCTGCTGCAGGGCCGTATACTTCGTGCATATCCCAGGATGGCTTCCAGTAAGTATTTCAGAAGGCTTCGGAAGGAGTCGGAAGAGCATGGTGATGATTAAATTATATAGAATATATAACGAGGTGGTCTTATGTCTGGTTTAACATTTAAGGGCGGAGTTCATCCCTATGAGGGCAAGGAACTGAGCAAGGACAAGCCGATACTGCGATTCATGCCTCAGGGAGACATGGTGTTTCCCCTGTCTCAACACATCGGTGCGCCGGCCAAGCCTGTGGTGAAGAAGGGAGACAGGGTCCTGTACGGTCAGATGATAGCCGAGGCGGGAGGCTTCGTTTCGGCCAATATCTATTCCTCCGTATCCGGAACGGTCAAGTCGATCGGTAAGCACAGGGTTGCTACCGGAGATATGGTCGAATCGATAATAATCGAGAATGACGGCCTCTACGAGGCGGCTGAAGGTCTTCCGATAAAGGATATAAACGATATGACCAAGCAGGATGTTATCGATGCGGTAAAGCTTGCCGGAATAGTAGGCATGGGAGGCGCGGGATTTCCCACCCATGTGAAGCTGTCCCCCAAGGATCCCGATAAGATTTATTACTGCATTGTCAACTGCTCGGAATGCGAGCCTTATCTCACATCGGATTACAGGCGGATGCTTGAGGAGCCCGATAAGCTTGTAGCCGGTCTTAAGATAATCCTCTGCCTCTTTGATCATGCGGAAGGCATACTGGCGGTTGAGGATAACAAGCCCGAGTGCATAAGGAACCTTAAGGAGCTCACCGAGAATGAAAAGAGGATCACGGTGAAGACACTTAAGACCAAGTACCCTCAGGGAGCCGAGCGGCAGCTTATATACGCCACAACCAGAAGAGCGGTAAATTCCTCCATGCTTCCCGCAGATGCCGGATGCATAGTAAATAATGTCGATACGGTGGTATCAATATATCATGCTATCATAGAGAAGCGGCCCCTTACCGAGAGAATCGTGACCGTGACCGGAGATGCCATAAGGGAACCTCAGAATTACCTTGTTCCCATAGGAAGTAATGTAAGGCAGCTGATAGAGACATCGGGCGGCTTTAAGACCACTCCCGAGAAGGTGATATCCGGTGGCCCCATGATGGGATTTGCGATGTTCGATCTGGATGTACCGATAATAAAGACTTCATCTGCCATAACCTGTTTTACCAGGGATGAGGTGGCGCAGTACGAGCCGAGTGCATGCATCAACTGCGGCAGATGCGCCGATGTGTGTCCCGGCAGGGTAATACCGGCAAGGCTTGCGTCTTATGCCGAAAACGGCAATGAGGAGAAGTTCCTTAAATACAACGGGATGGAATGCTGCGAATGCGGATGCTGCAGCTATGTATGCCCGGCCAAGCGTCAGCTTACACAGAGCATAAAGACAATGCGTAAGCTCCTGCTTGCGAAGAAGAAAAAGTAGGAGGTAAGAGTTGTGAGCGATCTTTTGAATGTATCATCGGGACCTCATGTCAGGAGTAAATATACCACGTCAAAGATCATGGGATTGGTGCTTCTGGCGCTGCTTCCGGCAACAGGATACGGAATATATCATTTCGGAGCAGGGGCAGCCCTTATTGTAGTGATAAGCGTTGCGACATGTGTGCTTACGGAGCTTGTGTATGAGCTCATCATGAAGCAGAAGGTGACAGTAAAGGATCTGTCAGCTGCGGTGACGGGGCTTCTGCTGGCACTTAACATGCCCCCCACAGCGGCCTGGTGGCTGCCGGTCATCGGCGGGATCTTTGCAATCATCTTCGTCAAGATGCTGTTCGGCGGTCTGGGACAGAATTTCATGAATCCTGCTCTTGGCGGAAGATGTTTTCTTGTTATATGTTTCGCCGCCAGGATGACTGACTTTAATTACGACGGTATGACTCAGGCAACTCCTCTTGCCCTGCTAAGGGCGGGTGAAGCGGTCAATCTTAAGGATATGGTATTCGGCAACATAGCCGGTACCATAGGAGAGACTTCGGTAATTGCCATTGTAATTGGTGCCTGCATCCTGCTGGCTTTCGGTATAATTGATCTTCGTATACCCGCAAGCTACATAATCACGCTTATCGTATTTATGGGACTGTTTTCGGGAAGAGGGTTTGATCCCTACTATCTGCTGGCCCAGCTTTCCGGAGGCGGACTGATGCTTGGTGCCTTCTTTATGGCTACTGATTACGCAACCTGCCCCATAACCGATACGGGAAAGATAGTATACGGAATATGCCTTGGTATAATGACCGGAATATTCAGGTGCTTCGGGAGCTCGGCGGAGGGTGTGAGCTTTGCCATAATATTCTGCAATCTGCTTGTTCCGCTCATCGAGGAATATACATTACCCAAGTGCTTCGGGAAAGGCGGTGAGGCGTAATGAAGAATTCGGTAAGGGCTGTTTTGACCCTGACTATCATAACCATCGTGGCAGGTGCCTGTCTGGGATATGTTTACGAGCTCACCAAGCTGCCGATAGAGGCGAAGACCATGGAGGCCAGGCTTAATGCGTATAAGACGGTGTTCCCGGAGGCGGCTGACTTTAAGGAGGATGCTTCGCTTAATACAGAAGGTGCAGCCCCTGTTCTTGCGGAAGCGGGCTATAATGATGAGACGGTGGATGAATGCTTAAGGGCGGTTGATTCATCGGGTAATCCGCTGGGGTATGTTATGACCGTTACAACAGCCAGGGGATACGGCGGAGATATCACCATATCCATGGGCGTAACCGGGGACGGGACCCTTAACGGGATAGAGATATTGGATATAGCTGAGACGGCCGGTCTGGGAATGAAGGCAGACACACCGGAATTCAAGAGCCAGTTCGCAGGCAGGAAGGTTGCAAGGTTTAACTATAGCAAAACAGGAGCCGCCGCCGAGTACGAGATAGATGCATTAAGCGGTGCAACAATAACCACAAATGCCATGGTAAATGCGGTTAATGCCGGACTTGCATATACCGCCAGCCTTACGGGATCCAATTAGAATATATCGAGGTGACTGATATGGGGAAAATAACTGAGAGATTATATAACGGAGTAATAAAGGAGAATCCCACACTGGTACTTATGTTGGGAATGTGCCCGACACTTGCGGTAACGACAAGTGCCGTCAATGGTGTGGGCATGGGACTTACGACCACCGTGGTCCTTGTAATGTCAAACCTCCTTATATCGATGCTTAGGAAGGTTATACCGGACAGCGTCAGGATACCGGCCTTCATAGTGATAATCGCTTCATTTGTCACGATAGTGCAGCTGCTGTTACAGGCTTATATCCCGTCCCTTTATTCGGCACTGGGTATCTACATACCCCTTATAGTAGTTAACTGTATAATACTGGGAAGGGCGGAAGCGTACGCCTCCAAGAACCCGGTCATCCCTTCGATCTTCGACGGACTGGGGATGGGACTGGGCTTCACCCTCGGGCTTACTCTTATAGGTATTATCAGGGAGGTTCTGGGAGCAGGTTCCATATTCGGATTCAGGTTTCTTCCCGAGAGCATGGATACACTTACGATCTTCATACTGGCACCCGGAGCCTTCTTCGTGCTTGCCATCCTGACAGCGCTTATGAATAAGTTCAAGATGAAGGGGGCGGCTGCTGCGTCGGCGCTGACTTCATGTGATTCATCCATGTGCAGCGGATGTGTAAATACCGGATGTGCCGGTAGGATTAAGACGATGACGGAAGGAGATAAATAATGGGTAAGCTTCTTACGATAGCAATAGGTTCGGCCTTTATAAATAATGTGGTATTAAGTCAGTTCCTGGGTATATGTCCCTTTCTGGGAGTATCCAAGAAGGTTAAGACGGCGGCAGGCATGGGTACGGCGGTTGTATTTGTAATAACCCTTGCATCGGCAGTGACTTCCCTGATATATAAGTTTATGCTGGTACCGCTTAACATCACATACTTACAGACAATAGTGTTTA
Organism: Lachnospiraceae bacterium UBA3641; assembly: GCA_002373875.1. GTDB lineage: Bacteria > Bacillota > Clostridia > Lachnospirales > Lachnospiraceae > UBA2868. The sequence continues at coordinate 5,861 of DFKQ01000020.1, read as the reverse complement.
TTCTCGTTATAGCCGCCCTGGTACAGTTTGTTGAGATGTTCCTTAAGAAGAAGATCAAGAGCCTCTACAATGCACTGGGGGTTTACCTTCCTCTTATCACAACCAACTGTGCGGTACTGGGTGTAGCCCTTAAAAATGTTCAGAATTCATACAACTTCGTTGAGAGTGTTGTGAACGGATTTGCCGTTTCGGTGGGCTTCCTTGTGGCCATAGTCATAATGGCAGGTCTTAGGGAAAAGATTGAGTACAATAACGTCCCGAAGGCCTTTCGCGGAACCCCGATAGTACTTATAACGGCAGGTCTTATGGCGATAGCCTTTTTCGGTTTTTCCGGACTCAAGTAGAAACAGGAGAGAATAAAGATGAATACTTTCGGAATTATTATAGCTGTCATCACTGTGGGCGGCGTCGGATTACTGATAGGAATATTCTTAAGTGTTTTCGGTAATGTTTTCAAGGTCGAGACCGACCCGGTGGCAGATGCCATTGAGGAAGCCCTGCCGGGTAATAACTGCGGCGGATGCGGATATGCCGGCTGTTCCGGTCTGGCAGCAGCCATTGCCAAAGGGGAGGCTCCGGTTTCGGGATGTCCCGTTGGAGGCGAACCTGTGGCTGAAGTCATTGCGGGCATCATGGGAGTTGAGGCCGATGCTTCCGGCAGACAGGTGGCCCATGTTAAGTGCAAGGGAACCTGCGATCTGACCTTTAACAACTACAATTACGAAGGCGTTAAGGATTGCAGGATGGCCAATTTCGTTCCTTCGGGCGGGCCCAAGTCATGCGATTTCGGCTGTATGGGTTTCGGTACCTGTGTGGCAGCCTGCGAATTTGATGCCATTCGGATCGTAAACGGAGTTGCGCTGATAGATAAGGATAAGTGCAGGGCCTGCGGCAAGTGTATCGATGCCTGTCCCAAGCACCTTATCGAGCTTATCCCATATAAGGCCGGATATGCGGTTGACTGCATGAATAAGGATAAGGGGCCTCTTGTGATGAAGGTATGCAAGACAGGTTGTATAGGCTGCTCCCTGTGTGCCAAGGAATGCCCCAAGGAGGCCATTACCGTGGATGATTTCCTGGCCCATATAGATCAGGATAAATGCGTGGGCTGCGGCCTGTGCGCGAAGAAGTGCCCCAAGGGAGCGATATCCAAGCTGGCATAGTGACAACAAGCCGCTTGCGAACATTTACTTTATGATATAGTTGGTTGCACCTCCGGTGTAGTGAAGTTTATTATCCCATGTGATAAATACAGCTTCCGCGCCGGGGGTTTTGTTTATAAGCTGCTTAGCCCCGTCAAGTCCATACAGAAGGCATATGGTAGACAGGGCATCACCTTCAAGAGAGGAATCGCTTATTATGGTTGCGCTCATAAGGTCGGTAGAGGCGGGATAGCCGGTGTCGGGATCAAGAACATGGTGGTATATCGTATTATCGACTGACAGATACCTTTCGTAGACACCTGATGTTACAACTGACTTGTCACATACGCTGACTTCCTCCGCCACTTCATTATCAGGAGAAAAGGGTTTCTTGATACCTATACGGAATGCCTTGCCGCCCGGCTTTTTGCCAATGGTTACGATATTTCCGCCAAGTGATATGATGGCGGAGGTAACTCCCTTGGATATGAGCATCTCCTTAAGAGCATCGGCCACATACCCCTTACCCAAGGCACCGGGATCCAGCATTGTTTCGGGATCCGTTTTATAAACGCACATCATATCCTCATTCACGATGATCTTGTCAAGTCCTGTATGAGGCAGGGCAGACCTTATAAGCGACGGGTCCGGCAGCCGGTTATCGTTTCTGGCCCCGGTCCAGATCTTGGACAGCTCCCCGACGGATATATCAAGCTTACCGCCGGATAAGTCCCTGTATCTAAGGGCGGCATCCAGCAGATCAAGGGTTTCCCGAGAAACGTATACGGGTTCGGTTCCCGCTGAGTTGATCCTGGAGATATCGCTTGAAGCCACTGTCATGGACAGGAGCTTTTCATATTTTTCACACAGCTTAAATGAGTCATCCAGCAGGCTTTTATCGTTAGTGCCGTATATGGTGATGCTTATCAGAGTATCGAAGAAAAATCCGGATCTTGTGATCTCAGTCCTGCTTTTGCCGGGTAACGAACAGCCTGACATAAACAATGACAGGATAAGAAGCAGGGATATATAAAAACGAAGGTTCATTGAATGTTTCATGCAGGTATGATATCATATTTTGCGTGTAAAGGGGTAGCGTTATGGCAGGCTTTTTCGATTATCAGGACAGGGAAGACAAGAAGGCATATAAGCGGACCGTTATTTATTTTATTGCGGCCAGCTCTCTTGTCATGCTTTTGTTTTTGACAATAATATATGTTAATACGAAGGACAAACAGGAGAGGCAGAGGGCTCTTGCAAGGCAGGAACAGGAAGAGAAGGAAGCAAGGGAGGCAGAGCTTTTGCAGCAGAAGCTTGAGGATGAAGCCCTTGGTATAGGAGAACATAATCTGACCTCTGAGGACCTGGACTTCTGGGATATGTATGATAAGAAGGAAGAGGAATACAGGGAAGCTGTAAGCAGGAATGAGGCGGACGAGCATGAGGGGAGGCCCGCAGATGATGATAAGGTTGAAACTGTGTCCGCCAACAACAGGGATGAAGATAACGAAGACTCCATAATGCCTACCGAGGAAGAGAAGGAAGAGATGGAGAAGGCCGCCGACGGGAAGCACATTAAAGCAGGGGCCAAGGGCGAAGACCCTAAGTGGTATGATATAGAAGAGGATGCAGAGAGGAATGCCTATGACTTTAAGGCCGGTCTGTCAATGGACGAGGAGAAGCTTGAGTACAGGTTCGGAACCGTTAAAACGGTAAGAGGCGTCGATGTTTCCAAGTATCAGGGGGATATAGACTGGACTAAGGTTAAGGCCGCTGGCTATGATTTTGCCATGATAAGGATAGGGGCAAGGGGATACGGAAGCGGTAATCTGGTGCTTGACGATAATTTCGTGACTTATATTACGGGAGCCAGAAATGCGGGGCTTGATACCGGTGTTTACTTCTTCTCACAGGCAATAACAGAGGAGGAGGTCGTTGAGGAAGCCAACTTCACCGTCGGAGCCCTGATGAATTACGGTGTCACATATCCCGTTGCGATAGATATCGAATGGATAGAGGATGATAAGGCAAGGACCGATGATCTGACCGCAATGGAGAGGACAGAGCTGGCCCTTAAGTTCTGTGAGACGGTTAAGGCCTTCGGATATACTCCAATGATCTATGCAAACAGGGACATGCTTATAGCGGGTATGCATCCGGATCTTTTTGAGGACTATGAGGTGTGGCTCAGTGATGATTATGAGCCTGAGGACGGCACCGACTACCCATACACATTTTCCATGTGGCAGTATTCGAAGAAGGGGAAGGTAGACGGTATTACGGGCGATGTGGATGTTAACTTAAGATTTATTAACAGTAAGGAGAAGTAGTCAGGCTGATGGAAACTGTAAAGAGGATAAGCAGGTTAAGAGATATCATGAGGAAACGGGGGCTTAAATGTGCCCTCGTCTTCACGTCTGATGAACATGGAAGTGAGTATATAGACGGGTATTATAAGCTGAGGGAATACCTGTCCGGCTTTACGGGGTCGGCAGGGACTCTTCTTGTGACGGAGAATGAAGCGGGACTGTGGACCGATGGCAGGTACTTCATTCAGGCCGCGGCCCAGCTTGAAGGAACGGGTATAGATCTTCATAAGGCCGGGGAGCCTTCGGTTAAGGATGTTTACGAATATATCAGTGATCTGGCCTGTGCATACGGTGAGGGTTATACCATAGGTGTGGATCTCAGGCTCATTACCGGTAAGGCTTACGATAAACTGATAAAGATATGCAAGAATACAGGATGTATCGTGGAAGATATAGATCTTGCGGGGGAGGTATGGTCGGGGAGACCGGATCTTACGCACAATCCCCTGTATATGCTCCCTGATGAGACATCCGGATGCAGCTGTAAGGACAAGCTTGAAGAGATCAGAGGGAAGCTTGAAGAGTACGGTGCGACTGCTCTTATCATATCCGACCTGTCCGATGTGATGTGGACCTTCAATGTTCGCGGGAGCGATATTCCCTACAATCCCGTTGCCATAAGCTACGGATATGTGGACAGGGATGAAGCAAGACTGTATGTATATAAGGAGAGTATTAGCAGCGAGGTGGCCGGTGCGCTTGAGAAGGAAGGCATTATTATCAGGCCTTATGACGACTTTGACAGGGACATGGGGAAGGTTAAGGATAAGAGGATATTGTATGATCCGGCAAGCCTTAACGCCCATGTCTTAAATATTATAAACGGTAATGAAGTTATAAGCAGGCCATCTTATGATTATATAAAGAAGCATATCAAGAACGTAACCGAATGTAAGCTTGCCGGGAAATGGCATGTTGAGGACGGTCTTGCGGTAATAAGGTTCATATTGAGGATAAAGGATGAAGTCAGAAGGAGTCATGAAGAGGGCAGGAGCTTAAGCGAATACGATGCGGCTATGATGATGGATGACCTGAGGTATAAGATACCCGGTAATAAGGGATTGTCCTTTGATACCATCGCAGCTTATGCTGACAACGGTGCCATCGTCCATTATTCGCCGGACAGGGAAGGCAGCGCCGTACTTAAGCCGGAAGGCTTTCTTCTTGTTGATTCCGGCGGGCAGTATGAGGGGGCGACTACCGATATAACAAGGACAATAGCTCTCGGCCCCTTAAGTGAGGAGATGAAGAGGGACTATACTCTTGTCCTTAAGGGAATGCTTGATCTTTCAGATGCCGTGTTCCTTGACGGTACAAGGGGAGAGAACCTGGATATACTTGCCAGACGGCCAATATGGGAGCAACGCATGGATTACAGACACGGAACTGGACATGGGATAGGAGCGCAGCTGTCGGTCCATGAGGGCCCCCAGTCCTTCCGGTTCAGGATAAACAGTGATTCCGGACAGCCAGGGCTTGTGCCGGGCATGATCATAAGCGATGAGCCGGGACTGTACCTTGAGGGTAAGTACGGTATCAGGATCGAGAACCTTCTTCTGTGCGTAGAAAAGGGAACCAATGAATGGGGCAGCTTCTACGGTTTTGAAACCCTTACCACGGTGCCATATGAGAGGGAAGCGATCCTTCCCGATATGCTTACGGACAGACAGAAGGAGATATTGAATGCGTACAACAAAAAGGTTTATGAGCTGTATAGCGGAAGACTTGATGATAAAGACAGGAGACGTTTGCGGGATATGACCCTGCCCTTTTAAATGCAAATTCCGTAAAATCCGAAACTTCCGATGAAATCAAACCCCGTAAATTTGAGTTGTCAAAGGGTGATTCTCGTGTTAGAATATTAGACGGTCAGTTCATAGTAATCTATTGAACATATATTGTATTATGAAAGGAAGAGGTAGAATTATGGCAAATGTTGATTTAACCAAGTATGGTATCACCGGTGCAACTGAGATCGTTTACAATCCTTCATACGAGATGCTGTATGATGAGGAGACCAAGAAGGATCTTACGGGTTTTGATGTAGGAACCCTTACCGAACTCGATACCATTAATGTTATGACGGGTGAGTTCACCGGTCGTTCACCTAAAGATAAGTACATCGTTATGGATGACAATTCCAAGGATACAGTATGGTGGACATCTGATGCATACAAGAACGATAACCATCCCATGTCAGAGGATGTATGGGCTAAGGTTAAGGAGATGGCTCAGAAGGAGCTCTCAAACAAGAGGCTTTTCGTAGTAGACGCATTCTGCGGTGCCAATGCCGATTCTCGTATGGCAGTTCGTTTTATCATGGAAGTTGCATGGCAGGCACACTTCATCA
>DFKQ01000083.1 GCA_002373875.1 Lachnospiraceae bacterium UBA3641 | reverse complement strand
CACATGTTTAATTACAATTCAGCACGGAAGTTTGACAGTCCAACCTCAAACAACTGAATCATAAACAACCCTCAAACCTTTGTAAAGACTGGATCCCAGTCTTTTTATTTTGTCAAATTTATATGAATTTTATGAGGCTATTTGTGTCTATATGTGTTATGATAAGGGTTGGGAGGGTATCGTCATGAAGCTAACAGTTACAAAATCCAAAAATTCTGCCAGTTTCTATGTACAGAAGAGCATACGTAAGAAAACAGGGGGAACAACATCCATAACTATCGAAAAGCTCGGAAATATCGAAGAGGTCCGTGCCAAAGCTGGAGGAAAGGACCCTTATATCTGGGCACAGGAATACGTTGACGAATTAAATCGCAGGGAGTATGAAGAACAGAAGGAGATCATCGTAAGCTATTCGCCCGCAAAACTCATCAAAAAGGGAGAACAGAAGGCATACAATTGCGGATATCTGTTCCTTCAGAAGATCTACTACAGTCTCGGTCTTGAAAAGATATGTAAGACAATAAGCTCAAGGCATCTCTTTGAGTATGATCTGAATGACATTCTTTCAAAGCTTGTTTACACCAGGATACTGTATCCATCATCAAAGCTTTCAGCCAAAAGACAGGCCACAAACTTCCTTGAAGCACCTTCTTTTGAGCTGCATGATATTTATCGTGTCCTGTCCGTGCTGGCCGAGGAAAATGACCTGCGGATCAACTGTGTTGCTCATATAACAAGGGAGATCCACGGTCATGCCGTGAATCTCCCGATGATAGCAATGCTGTGACAGGATAAGACAGAAGAACCGTCCACGTGTCTTATTTGGTTATCCGTTCTATCCTGCAAGTGTGTTCCCTGGTGGTCTCATCGTAATTTACTCCCACCAGCAGGACTTCACCGGTGAACACATCAAGCGAATCGAAATACTTCTTATCCCTGATCTGTGTAAGTGCGCTGTCTGCCGTCTTATTGTGCTTAAGTTCTATCACCATGGCCGGAAGGCCAGCCGTGTATGGTATGAAAACAACATCAGCGAAGCCCTTACCCGAGGTCATTTCCTTTATCACAAGGTATTTATTCAAGGCATAGATATAGGCAAGGTATATCGCGCTCTGGAAAACATCTTCATTATTATAATTCCTGTTAGACGCTACATGCATATGCGACACATCCAATGCCTTGGCGACCGCTTCCTCATCGCCCTTCAAGGTAGCGTCAAGGAGTGATTTTGACTGCCTGATTATCTCATCCGTGGCCTCATAATCCCTGTTTGCCGCCACCGCGTTGAACCACTCCTGCCTCACCTCGCCGTTCGGTATGCGGCAGGTTCCCTCTTCGTCGTCATACGCAAGATATCCCAGATGAATGAGGTAAGTGAACACATCGTCCTTGGTCTCAAACCCGTCCATAGTATTAAGGTAGCCGCTCACATTGACATCCACCCTTTCGCCGGACAGCATCCTTATAACATCATCCCTGGTGCCCTTGAAGTTCTGCTTAAGCCTGTCAGATATTACCTGATACGAGGATGTCTTGCTCCAGTATCCCGCATACTTGTGCTTCCTCATGGACTTTACCACGGATTCAGGATTGTATATCTCATACCCGTTCTGCGCATAGCCGTCATACCACCTGCGGCACTGCTCATAATCCATGTTATTCTCTGCACACAGAGCCTTGACCTCATCAGTAATAAATCCTACATATTCCGCAAAATCACCCGCATCCAGTATGGTATATTCCTCGAAATTATTCAGCTTGCTCTGGATCTTGTCACGGACTATCGGAAGGATGCCGGTAAGATACGCAAGCGATATCGCAGGCCTTAAGGTATCACTCTTAAAGAGTCCGTTAAGGAAGCTTAGGAATTCATCAAACAGCTTCTGTGGTACCTGTTCCCTGACAAGGACATCATACTCATCGATAAGGATGATAAAGGTGTCCCCGCACGCGTCATACACCTTCATGATAGCTTCCGCAAGGGTATCCTTCTCTTCAAAGCCAATACCGGGATACTCCTTAGCCATCTCCTTATTTATCTTCGTCTGAAGCGACACCAGGAATGAATCCTTATCCCTTGTGTTCTGATACTCGCTGTTTAAGTCGATCTTGATAACATTGTATTTATTAAGGTATTTCTCATAATCGGGATCCCCTGATATCTTAAGGCTGTCAAACAGCTCATGCGAGTCGCAGCCCCTTGAATAATATGATGCTATCATGTTCTGAGCTATCGTCTTCCCGAACCGCCTCGGTCTCGACATGCAGATATATTTGTTGCTTCCGTCAACAAGACCGTTTACAACGCTTAGCATCCCCGTCTTATCAACATACATATCCATATTTGTTGTTTCTCTGTAATTACTGTTCCCCGGATTAAGATATATTCCCATGGCTTATTATATTCCCCCTGATATCAATACGCTTTATAATAACTGTACCATTCATTTTTTTCTATTATAAATTATCCGTCAAATGATATCAATCAACTTGCAGGCTGATTTTACAGTAAAAGAACGGTTCCCTGTCTCACTGTTAAGACAAAAGAACCGTTCTGTTTTTTACTTCCCGTCTTCGCGTTTTACTTACTCTGGCCGTAGACGCCGCCCCAGCGGTTGGCGACCTTGACGGCGGATATCTTGAACTTGACTGCGCGGATGCCTCGGTAGTTCCCGATGCCGCGGATGAGGATGATCGCGCTGCTGCCCGGGAGGATGTTGTTGTAGTAGCCGAGGATCTCGTAGTCGCCATCCGGGTTGGCTTCGGTCTTCTCGGTAAGCGTCACTGCATTTTTGCCGCTTCCGTAGGTTATCTTAAGGGCATTTTTACCCCCTTCATGCCCCGGCTCGATGCCGCTGCCGGTGTAGATGCACGGCTGTGCCTTGCCATTCGCATTCGGGTTTACCACTATCTTAGCCTTGGAGATGTCCTTGTAATTGCTGCTTGTTATACGGTAGCTGCCCTTTACTGAGCCGGTACAGTTCCCGCCGGAGGTCGCCGATACCGTCACGGTCACTGACTGTCCGGCTGCCGGTGCATCCTTTCCGTCGGAGGTTACGTAGCTGACCGTATAATCTTTGCCCTCTTTGAGCTTAAGGTCCATATAATCCTTATTCGTGAACAGGAGCTTCGTCTTCTTATACTTGCCCGCTGTCTTATTATAGGCAATATCAGATATAGTCAGTATAACGTCCCTGCCAAGGTCTGCCTTCCTTATCTCGAACCTCTTGACTACGCCCTTCTTCATATCGGGCGTGTCGGCAAATACATAGCTGCCCTTGCCCTTCACGATCACCTGCGGGGCTGCATCCTTGCCGTTCTTCGGGTTCTTCGCATCCGCCTTGGCGACTGCCTTGTTGTTCTTATAGGAAACGGTATAATCCTTACCCTGTACGAGGACTCTCTTTTCCTGCTCTCCCTTGTTATTGATGATAGTTGCCGTTACCTTAACCTCGGGCTTTATCTGCGCGTTCGCATACGGATAAGATGCAGCGTTGAGCGATACTACGCAGTTGCCTCCGTCTCCTTCCTTGAGCGTGTATTTCCCTGCTATCTTATAGGTCTTAACTACCTTGCCGCTGTATTTCCCGGTATACTTTCCGCTTGCGTCCCTGGCAGCTTCATAGATGACCGTCGCTGTGCCGAGGTCGTAATTGTTCATATGCGTGACAGTATAATCGCCGCCTCCGCCGGGAACCTTGCATTCGCTCAGAGTAGATTTCACGCCCTTGTCTTTATAAGTAAGGATCGCGTTCTGCGACACTGCCTTACCGCCTTCATAGGCAAGTTTGTTCCTGAAGCCTTCAAGCTTCACCTTGCTCATCGGTATCCTGCCACTTACGATCACCGTTGCGACCTTATGGCCCGAATTTTCCTCTCCCGACGGATTGCTGTAATTGCCGCTTCCCCCGGCAAATGCCTTGACTGCATAGGTTTTTGCTTCTATGCATTCGCTTTCCGTTTCCGTTGCATTGCCGGACTCATCCGCCTCATACCACTTGAAGGTTATGTCCTTCGCGCTGTATTTTACCTTATTCCCTTCATACATGAGCGTGGGCTTTAACAGGTTCTTCTTCCCGGCCTTGTATTCCACGCTGAACATGTCATTGTCAGCCGTCAGCTTATCGATCGGCATCGGGATTATATTGAAGTACGCAGTCTCGCTCCCGCTGTATGCTCCCTTCATCTTAATGATTATCTGGGGCTTCTTATTATCTTCCGTTATTTTCATTTCACTGCCGACCTTGGACACATTCTTATTGTTCTTATAGGTCAGCGTGTAATCCGTCTTCTCCGTCAGCAGCTTATAGCCCTTATATACATGGATCGCAGGCTTTATCGCATTTCCAGTATAGTAGTAGCCGTTATTGTCAATGCCTGCCACCCAGATGTTTGCCTCGTCGCTTGACTCATCCTTCGTTTTAACGCCGGAAGCGGAAGGATCGATTATATTTCCGTCCTTATCCGTATCCACTATTTCCTTGGGCAGCACGGTGACCGTGCATGCCGCAGTCACGGTCTTGCCGGACTCGTAACCCTTCGCCGTCGCCGTTATAACCGCCTTGGCCGCTGCCGGACTGCCGGAAGCATCCGTTCCTGCCGCAACGGCAGTCACTTTACCTGTGTTGTCCACAGTAACAACGTCCGCATTACTCGTTGCCCACGTCACCGTCTTGTCCTTCGCGTTAGCCGGGTTCACCGTCGCCGAGAGTTTAAGGATATCTCCCGGATACAGCGAAGCTTCTCCCTTATTAAGTGCAACCCCGGTGACATACGCCTCATCTCCGACAGGCACGGGCTCAGGTGAAGGCGACGGCCCGGGGTTATCCCCGCCGCCCTCCGAGGTTGCCGTTATCCTTATGCGTCCGCTCACGCCGTTCCTTGCGGCAGCAATTATCGTAACAGTCACGGTATTTCCGTCATCATTCAGCGAACCGGACGGAGCCTTTATGTCCGCCGTACCGTTACCGTTATCTGTCAGGGCAAAATAATGGGCGTTCTTTCCTGACAGGGTAAAGCTTATCTTATCGTATCCCTGCTTGAAGGTCGTATTCTCAGGAAGGAGCTCTGCCGTGATAGTTGTAGTTCCGCCAAGTGCAAGAGTCGTCTTCTCCGCTGTCACGCTCACGCCCTCGGGCATATTATCAAGCTCCTTGACCGTTACTACGCACTCCTTATAAGCAGTCACTCCCGTATCGCCGTCGGTCACCGTGGCGCGGAGCCTTGCCGTGCCTGCCGAAAGCGCGGTAAACGTGACCGTCGAAGTCCCTGCCGATGTGTCAAGTGCCGTGGAGTTCTTGATCGAGAGGACCTTCATGCCCGCCGTGCGCGGGAACTGAGTCGAAATGCTCCATCTGACGCCTGCCTTGGTCAGGTTGATGCCCTTATCGCTGGATACAGTGAGGGTAACGGTCCCCTTAGACGGATGCTCTGTGCTTGTCTCGGAAGAATCACCTCCCGTATATAAAGTCACGTTCGACGTGCCCGCATCAAAAGCAGGGCTTACCGACATCGACAGGTCATCGCCTGTAAGCGTTGACATGATGCCGTTCTTATAGGTCACCATATTCCCGTCCTTATCGGGGAATGATGCTCCTGTGCTCCCGCCGAGGGCATTTGCTTTTGCCGTGTCGGTATAATACTTCGCGGAACTTACGCTGTAATCCGCATACCATACGAGCCTGCCGTCCTTCTTATCATAATCATCGAAATAATATCCGTCGTTTGCCGAGCCTGCCACATAGCCCTTAGCCAGTGTTCCGTCAGTATATGCGAAATACTTATGCTCTCCATCCGAAGCCTTCGGTGACGAAAGAGTCTCAGCCTCCGGCACGTCGGAAACCCCCCTGACAAGCCCGGGCACTCCGTCTGATACCTTCATCGCCGCATGCACAGTATTGTTAAAGAAGCCGTACACTGCACTCTCTGCCGTTATAGCCTCAGCGGTTATCTCATGCCTCTCTCCCACGCCGTTGCTCCCGAAGTAATAAATGTAATATTTCGCCCCGGCTCCGGTGCCTTCCTTATCGACATATGCCCTGTCGCGCACATATTCCCCGTTCTCATCGAGCAGGTAATAATAGTCCCCTGCCTCCTGCACGGTATATCCGCCCGCCTCAGCCTTGACAGGGCTTCCTTCCTTATAGAATACGGTCTTTCCGTTCACCTTCTTCCAGCCCGTTCCGTACTCGATGTCAAAAAGGTCGAGCACGTTATATTCGCCATAGGTCTCATAGCCCTGAGAAATGGTGTTGCCATTCTGATCCTTATTCTCTGCGAAAACTGCCGCTTCCAGTTCGCTCCTTGTGCCCGGATAGTATATCTTTCCGTCATATGTATAAACATGTTGGGGCGTAGTATTGCCTTCTTCCATATATTCAAGCTGCTTATCCGCAGGGTTTTCTTTGAACAGCACCCTTAAATCCAGTCCGCTTAAGTCCTGTACCGTTTCAGGCAGGTACAGCTCCCTAATATATGTACTTCTGTTATCATTCGTCTGTTTCCCCTTAAAGGCCGTGATATCTCCGGTATTCTTTTTAGCTATCTCGGTCACTCCGTAAGGAATGATGATGGTGCTGACGCCGCCCTCGACAGCTTCTCCGCCATCCTTAACCGCTCCGTAATAAGCCTCCTTGAATGCGCTTTCGCCGATGGAGCGGAGCGATGAAGGAAGGCTTATCTCATTGAGTGCCGCGCCGGAGAAAGCCTCATTACCTATCGCCGTGATATTATTTCCCATTGTCAGCTTCTTTATCGGGCAGCCGTAAAACAGACAATCCGGTATCTCGCTGATCCCGCTTCCTATCGTGGCCTCTTCAAGCGACGAGCATCCCGAGAAAGCTCCGTTGTAAGAGCTTGCTATCGCTATCGAAGTGACGCTGTCCGGTATTATAATGGATCCAAGCGCGGTATTTCCGGCAAATGCCTGCGCTCCTATAGTATGAAGCGAATCAGGCAGCTTATACTCCTTTACGGTATCATTCATCTCAAACGCCTGCGTACCTATCGTGGCAAGGGTATCCGGAAGCACGACCTTATTCATGCTAAGCCCACTGCTGAAGGCCTGCTGCCCTATGGTGACGACGGACGAGATATCCAGTGTTTCAATCGAGCATAAATCAAACGCCTGATTGGGTATCTCCTTAAGCGACGGGAATACCGCCGTCTTCATCTTAAAGCATCTTTCAAACGCATTCTCTCCGAGCTGCACCACATTGGGAGCCGTAAAGCCGGTGATGGGAACGCCGGAGCCCATTCCCGACGCAAATGCGTTCTTCCCTATATATTTAAGGCTGTCCGAGCTGAAGCTTCCCGTAAGAGCCATGCAGTTATAAAAGGCATAATCTCCTATCCTTATGCAGCCCTCAAAGCCGTAATCATTGCCGTCCCCGTCCTTAATGGACTCAAGCCTCATCTTGCCATTGAATAAGTTTTCCGGTATCGACTCAAGGCAGGTCGTCTTTATCACCGCGCTTGTAAGCCGCCATCCATCCCCGCTGAAGCAGCTTGAACCGATGCTTTTAACAGTAGATGGTATAACTATGGTCGCAAGGTCCGCACTCGCAAACGCCCCGTCCCCTATGATCTCAAGACCTTCCGGCAGATTGATCGAGAAAGGCTCCTTTTTGAAAGTGTATATAGGATTGCTGTCATCGTCGTAAGAAACACTCTGCCCGTTCGAGGAGCCCGCGTCGCTGAATGCCCTGTCACCTATGCTTTTAAGCCTGCTTCCGGCTTCTATCGTAACCGTTTCCAGCTTCGTCATGTTATAGAACGCGCTTTCTCCTATATATGTGACGGAAGCAGGTATCATTAACGTCTTCATGGTATCCCTGAGGCTATAGTCGCTTCCGCCCTGGCTGAAGGCATCCTTGCCTATCCTGCTTACCGTAACATTTGTTCCCGAAGCACTCCCGAGCTTAAGACCTGTGAGGTCGATGCTCTCATCAGAAGCAAGGTTGTCATAGCCTGTCACCATATATGTTCCGTCGGAAAGAACATTCGCCATATAAATGCTGCCGTCAGCGGAATAAAGCTTAGTCTCCGCCGTTTTGTCATATACAGTGGCATTGAAGGTCGCCGTATATTCGCCGCCATTTACTGTAAGCGTGATAGTTGCGGTGCCTGTTTTCTCAGGCTTAAGATATACGGTATCATTGGTATTTGTTATTGTAGCTGTTTCAATGCCCACCGCGTCGCCCGCAGTTATTCTCCATGAAATATCCGGCGCGGGCGTAAGTTTAGCTGCATCGATTCCGCTGTTCCCGTCCACATAGAAAAGTGCCGACAGGTTATTCTGTTTCATATTTTCGTCAAGCCCCATCGTGATATCAAGCGTGCCGCCGTTCCCGACAAGACCGTAGCCGTAATTCGAATTCCCTGCCTTGAAATCAGTTATCTCATATCCCGCCGCCGAGGTCGTAAGCCGCAGGGCTTTGCTGTTGCCGCCGCGGTAATAATCATAGGCATTGCTATCTGAGTCAAAGAAGGTCGTGCGCAGCCGCGCAGGTGCCGTGAATGCGGGAACTCCCGCAGGGAAGATAAGCTCCTCCACAGCATCAAGACCGGAAGCCGCGTTATATATCGTGGTATAGTTGTTGTAAAGGCTGTCCGCATCAAAGGAACCGGCTCCCAGTATCACATTGGAAAAATCCATCGAAAGGATCGGTGCGGATAGGGAGAACCGCCCGTTCATGCTTTTATCTATGTGAGTAAGGTCAAGGGAATTTTCTCCGAGTATTATCTCATCAGCGTTTTCAAGCTCCATCATACTATGAGCGAATTTGACGCTGCTTATCTTGCGCCCGGTAAGGTCGAGACTGGCCATGTTCGGTAATATGAACATATATGTTGCATCCGTCAGGCTCTCAAACGTTGTGTTTGTACCCCATATGATCTCCGACAGCCTCTTCATGTTGCTGAACATCCCGTATGCGTACTTAACCTTCTTAGTGTTGAAGTTCGTAAGATCAAGGGAAGAAAAAGCAGGACCGAAATCCCCCGGATAAGCATGGTAATAGCTCACGCCGCAGCCCTTATACAGCCTGTCCTCTGCCCATGATCCCGTACTTTCCCCTGTATCTGCGGGCTCCGGGGTATATCTTACCGAGCCGAACAAGCGATCTTCAAGGGCAGTGCCGAACATTTCGGACATATCAATTACGTTATCCGTGTCAAGCGCCGTGAAGTTCTCTACCTGCGACAGCGTAGAGCAGTTCGCGAACATAAGGCTCATATCGGTAACGCCCGACGTATCCATATTTGCAGGGAATATGATCTTCGTAAGCCCCCTTTGACCGTCTCCATACTCCGATATGCCCCTGTTCCCGTAAAACATACCCTGCATCGTAGTGAGCGTCGGCGTGAAATCAAGCCCGCTTAAGTCAAGCACATCCGTCCCGGTCTCCTCCATAAAGAGCATATTCGCGAACATCCAGCTCATATCGGAAGCCTTACCGGTATCCCATTCTGTCGTATCTACGCTTGTAAAATACTTAGCGGTGCCGGCACCCTTCACCATTACGCGGTAACCGTCGAACATATGGGAAAAATCAGTTACGTTCGATGTATTTAAATTCGATACGTTCACATTATATTCCGTGCTTGACGCATTTATCCTCATGTCATTAAACATACGGCTCATGTCCGTGACTTTTCCTGTTTTAAAATGCGTAAGGTCGGGGAGGTCGGATACTGTCTTCGGGTTCAATATTACATTCCTGAACATTTCCGACATATCCTCAGCCCCCGATGTATCAAGCGCCTTGATGTCAAGCCTGCTGTAAGTTCCCCCGGCGAAGATATTCGAAAATCTCTTTATATTGGAGCCCACAGATGCGGTATCGCCCGCTATCGTAATAGTGTCGGGGCAGAGCGCGTACATGGAACTTACTCCAAGCAGAGCCGTACAATCCTCAGGGAAGGTTACGCCGCCTTCAATGATGAGATTCGTAGTCATATTGGGATACGGGGAATAGTAATTGTATGATTCTGAATATTCATCAACATGATTGTATATCACGACCTGATAACCATTATAAGAAGCCGGTATCTCCCATGTATGTATGATAAGGCCGCTGCCAGACTGATCGCGCATGTCATCCTTATAGCCCCTCATGAAGCTTGATATCATGCCATTGTAATCCGTACAGCCATACAGCGTCAGCGTTTTGTCTGTATCGTTAATGTAATAATTGTAGGGATTCAGGCTGAAATTGCCGCTTACTGTCATTGTGGCTGCCGTATAAATATCATCCCTGTAATAATTGTAACTTCGATTATAAATACTGCTGTCAGTACTCCCATATCCGGCAGTCCTCATCGCGAATTTCGGATCGTTGTTCCAGATCATGGTTTCATTGCCTCCTGCGAGAGCCTCAACCGCCTCCGCGTTCTTCGCAGCATCATAAGCAAGTGCGACTATGGCGATGGGGTGGTGGGAAGCATCGTTAAAATCATTCCCATTTAACACTACATTTCCCGAAAGGGTGATCTGCCTGGTATATCCGTAAGACTCAGCGCTAATGGACTCGTCGTTCGTGTATTTCTTGCCCGTTTCGGTGAACACCTCGTAATTGCCGGATGTTATCTCGACGGTCTTAACCCTTCTGTAGCGGGTTTCACTGCTTACCTCATATGGCTCATATTCCCACGCATACAGCTTCTCCGCCTTAAGCCCGGTATATACCCATCCCGTATCTTCACTGTTTCTATGAAAATGGTAAAACTGATCGCTGAGCTCTGCGGGCAGATATTTCATCGCAAATACCATATTGCCTGTAAATGCCGGAGCATTATCCAAAGGAATTGTTGATTCCCTATCAGAATATACCTTCTTGCCCGTTGCGGGATAGTATATTACCTCGTGACCCTCGTACCACTTACCTTCATGCTCCCCTAAGATGATGTCATTATGTATCGCGCTGAAGAGCTCCCGCTCCCCCTGTGCAGTTCCGGTAAGGTATGAGCTGTACATATATTCATTACTTTCGCCCACATAGTTATCTTTATCATTCTTATCCACCGCCCATGCGGCATCCGTCACGTAATTATTCTCGGTAAGCGAGGTCATATCAGTTTCCGGGTTGTCATTTTCCGCAAAGTCGGCCACGGCTTCCTCATCCGAAGCCTCCTCCACGACCTCATCAAGGACAGTCATCTCGGCATCGGTGTCTTCAATTTCGACCTCTTCGTCTCCGGTCAATATGCCCTCCACCGCCGGAACCTTGTCCGTGGCATCCTCTTCGGTAAGAGCATCTCCGTTATCTGCCTCTTCGGCAAGGGCATTTCCGGCATCTGTCACATCGGTATAAATATTCTCAGCCGGAGCATCAGCAAATGCAATATCCTCGACAGAAGCAGCTTCAACCGAAGCATACCCGCCTGCCGGATCTGCCTGATATGTATCGGCAAATACCTCCACCGGCAAGGATGTCACGATCATCCCCACTATCAGAATACCGCTAAGTGTCCTTGAAATCTTTTTCTTCATATCCCTTCCTCGCTTTCTGAAACAGGGGACGGTTCTCCGTTTCACCCATGAAACGGAGAACCGTCCCCTGTTTCACTGTCACATATAAGTACAGATATTATACATTAAGGATGCGGCTTTTCATACGTCATGTTTCTGCCAAATGCTTCAAAAAAGCACGATCGCACTTGACCAGTGCTGAATTGCAACCATGTTTATGTCGTAATGGCAGTACAAGGGAAAGTTATCGGGATTTATCTGGAATTATCAGCCTTACCACCGTGCCTCCGCCTTCTCTTTGCATGATCGTCATTTCGCCGCGGCACATCATTTCAAGTCTCTGCCGGATATTTGCAAGGGCAATGTGAGGCTTGTCATCATCGGCCGGTTCAAAACCGGGGCCGTTATCCGAAACAATGATCTCGCTTCCTGAATCCGTCTTTCGCGTCTGAATGGAAATAAACAGTGGTTCCGAATCCGGATCCAGACCGTGTTTTACGGCATTCTCCACTATTGGCTGCAGTGTCAGCGGCGGTACACGAAAGGCGGTGTGCGGCGTATCATATTCAACGAAAAGATTTTCATCATACAGTGCCTGCTCAACATTGAGATAAGCAACGGTATGTTCCAGTTCCTCCGAAAAGGGGATGGTTTCATCGCTTGCCAGTGCGTTCAGGTTCTTTTCAAGATAGTTGTTAAAATCCAGTGTAACCCGCTGAGCCTCCGCAGGATCCTGTTTACAGAGGTAATAGATGCTCATCAGAGTGTTATGAATGAAATGCGGTCTCATCTGAAGTGCCATTATGCCGGCACTCTGCCTTGCGATCTCCCGCTGCTGACGCAGCTGCCGCTCGATCTCGTCAGACACCACAAAACTGTACATTGATATAGCGGATATTGCAATTCCAATTACGATAAAAGGAAAAGAAGCAACTAACAGATGAACTGCCAGGGCAACAGTCAGCGGCAGCAGTGAGATCAATATAGCGACAAACTGCTTTTTCGTCAGCAAGTTCTTTCTTCGAACAAGACCTGCCAGATTAAGCAGTTCGATCACAAATGTCGGAGCTACAATAAGCGGATACCATGATCCAAAGTGGAAAATGTTATCCGGAGTTACATAAAAAAAGGCAGACGTGAATTGAGCAATTATCAACAAAATAAAGTATATGACAAACTGTACAAGAACAATACGGAACAATGAGCTCTTCTTCCAGGACTCTCCGCTTAAATGAAGGAGGAAAAGAGTCATCATGGGTAATGGAATTACGGAAAGCAGGGACATCCAAAAATTCGCGATAACCGACACCCGATCCATTCCCGGAATCCCATAGAAAAACATTTCCGACAAAGAAAAGCAGCATAAGAAAAAAAGAATACTGAAGAAAACCGTAAAAAAACATTTACTCCATCTGTCAACACCGGGCATGATGAAAGCAAA
>DFKQ01000103.1 GCA_002373875.1 Lachnospiraceae bacterium UBA3641 | reverse complement strand
TCGGGACTTTCACCCGTTAGAGCGCGCCCATGGCGCGCAAACAAAAAAAGGCGGTTCCGTATCAGACTGAAAATGTCCGGCGGAACCGCCTTTTTTCAGCAAACGAAATAATTAATCCCGTTTGCCATAGATTAAGCAAGTGCCTTCTGTATTGTCTTTATAACCTCTTCGGGCTCGAAGGGCTTCTGGATGAAATCAAGAGCCCCAAGCTTTAATGCTTCAAGTACCTTTTCCTTCTGACCGGCAGCACTGACCATGAGGACCTTCTGGTCGGGGTTGTCCTTCTTGATAAACCTGAGGGCATCAAGTCCGTCCATCTCCGGCATCGTTATATCGAGGGTGATAAGATCCGGTTTAATGGTCTTAAGCTGTTCCAGAGCCTCAATACCGTTGCCGGCATTACCTATCACCTCAATGCCGGCTTCCTTAAGGGCACCGGCAAGCATCTTGCGCATTGTTCTGGAATCATCAACAATAAATACTGAACTCATCTTTTCAAGCCTCCTCATCTATTCAATTGTATAATTGTCTGAAAGAACAACCGACAGTGTAAGTGTCTTATCGAAAATATGCATCGGAACGTTTACTATTCCTTCGGCATTAATGGCCCCCTGACCGGCCTTGTAATAAGGGGCAAGCATATCAATATTAACACCCCTGCGGCTCACATCCGTGGCGAATATTCCGTTTATACAGTTGATAAGCTCACAGAGTGAATCGAGTGCATCATCCAGCTCATCTATATACTGTTCGCCTGCAAAACCTATACCGCCCTTGATCATGGCAGTGTCGGAACCCGATATACCCAGAAGGATGGTAAAGTCACCCTTCGAGCATTGAGAACACAGATTTTGCGTGATGAATTTGTCCGAAAAATAGGGCTTATCTATATACAGATGATAATCCACCAGACGGGCCATGGTTCTTGCGGCTACTCCGATCACTTCCTTAACGTATCCGGGAAGATCATATACATATATGGGGATTATACGGTCGATATCGCAGGATTTCAGATTGTCCATGTCGGTGAGTGTGTAGCTGTTCTCCTGCTGGAAGAGGTTAAGGGAATCCACTACATCGTTCATTGTCATATATTTAAGATCCACAGTCGCCTGCACAAAAGAAAGGAAGCTGTTACCCTGCAGGGCCAAAAGCCTGGTTACCTGATTGTCAGTAAGGTAACCCTTCTCAACCGCGATATCTCCGAACTTCTTGTCCGTATTGCTCTGGAGTTGATTAACCTCCTCAACCTGTTCGTTGGTCATAAGCTTCTCGGAAACTGCAATAACACCGAGCCTTACACGTTTTTGTTCCTGAAGTTCAAATATCTTCTCAAGACATTCCGGCCCCAGTTTTTGTTTTTCAACAAGAAAATTGGCAAAAATTCGGTCAAACATTCCGGTATCTCCTTACATTTTATATGATTAAATCTTCGTGATTCTGAAATGACACAGATATATAATATCATTTATATGTTTTTTCTTCAATTGCTTTATTGGACTGACGTAACATTTTTGTGCTTTTTCTTTAAAAAACGCCTATACCAAGTCTGGTGGCAGAAAATTTGTTCGTACTACATCTTGAAAAATAACAAGGTTATGTTATAATATCTTTGTTTGATTTCTGATAAGGGGTGCGAATATGACTAAGAAGGTTAAATACGATGCTGACAGTATTACTGTGCTTGAGGGGCTTGAAGCTGTCAGGAAGCGTCCCGGTATGTATATCGGTTCGGTTACTACCAAGGGACTTAATCATCTCATCTACGAGATAGTGGATAACTCTGTGGATGAGCATCTGGCCGGCTACTGTGATGAGATAAAGGTCACTCTTGAGAAGGATGGCTCGGCCACGGTTGAGGATAACGGGCGCGGTATTCCCGTTGGCATGCATGAGAAGGGAATGAGTGCCGAGAGGCTTGTCTTCACCACTCTTCACGCGGGAGGCAAGTTTGATGATTCGGTTTATAAGACCAGCGGAGGATTGCACGGTGTCGGTTCATCCGTCGTCAATGCACTGTCAACATATCTTGATATAGAAGTGAGGCGTGAAGGCAAGGTTTTTCATGACCGGTACAGCCGCGGTATTCCCACCATAGAACTTGAGGACGGACTGCTGCCGGTTATAGGTAAGTCGCGTTCAACAGGTACCAAGATCAATTTTCTGCCCGATGACACCATATTTGAGAAAACACGTTTCAAGGAGGAGGACGTTAAGAGCCGCCTCCATGAAACCGCATATCTTAATCCTAAGCTTACGATAATATTTACAGACAAGAGAGGCGATGAGGTTGATACCGAAGTTTTCCACGAGGAGGAAGGTATCATCGGCTTCGTGCGTGATATGAACAAGAATGAGGAAGCTATCTGTGACCCTGTATTCTTCTCGGGCGAAGCCGACGGGATCATGGTAGAGGTTGCCTTCCAGTATGTTAATGACTTCCATGAGAATGTTCTTGGATTCTGTAATAATATATACAATTCCGAAGGCGGTACGCATCTTACCGGCTTCAAGACCATGTTCACCAATGTAATGAATACCTATGCCAGGGAGCTTAACATCCTTAAGGAGAAGGATTCCAATTTCACGGGTGCCGACATAAGGAACGGAATGACCGCAGTTGTGTCGATCAAGCATCCAAGTCCCCGTTTCGAAGGCCAGACCAAGACCAAGCTTGATAATCAGGATGCCACCAAGGCCGTATCCAAGGTGACGGGGGATGAGCTTGTAAGGTATTTCGACAGGAATCTTGATGACCTTAAGGCCGTACTTGCCTGCGCGGAGAAGGCTGCCAGGATAAGGAAGTCCGAGGAGAAGGCCAAGACCAATATGCTGACCAAGCAGAAGTATTCATTTGATTCGAATGGTAAGCTTGCCAACTGCGAAAGCCGCGAAGCATCCAAATGCGAGATATTCATAGTCGAGGGTGATTCCGCAGGAGGCTCCGCCAAGACAGCAAGGAACCGTATGTATCAGGCCATACTTCCCATAAGGGGTAAGATACTTAATGTGGAGAAGGCCACCATTGACAAGGTGCTGGCCAATGCCGAGATAAAGACAATGATATATGCTTTTGGCTGTGGATTTTCCGAAGGCTACGGGAATGATTTCGATATAAGCAAGCTAAGATATGACAAGATAATAATCATGGCGGATGCCGATGTTGATGGAGCACACATCTCAACCCTTCTTCTAACCCTGTTCTACAGGTTCATGCCCGAGCTTATCTACGAGGGCCACGTATACATAGCCATGCCGCCGCTTTATAAGGCCATGCCCAAGAAGGGCAAGGAAGAATACCTGTACGATGACAAGGCATTATCCGAGTACAGGAAGTCGCATTCCGATTTCACTCTGCAGCGCTACAAGGGACTGGGTGAGATGGATGCGGAGCAGTTATGGGAGACAACTCTTGATCCCGAAAGAAGGAAGCTTAAGCAGGTTGAGATAGAGGATGCCCGTCTTGCATCCACGACAACCGAGATGCTAATGGGCAATGAAGTTCCTCCGAGGAAAGCATTCATATACAAGCACGCCAGAGATGCGGAATTAGATGTTTGAGGAGGCAAAATTTCTTATGACCTTTGAAAATCCGGCAGCAATCCTTGCGGATGATAAGGAAATACCAATTAAATGAAAACAGATAAAGGATTCGGGAGAAACAAATGGCAGTAACGGAAGAAGAACAGATAATAAAGACCGAGTATTCGGAGGTAATGCGTAAGTCCTATATCGACTATGCGATGAGTGTAATAATATCCAGGGCCCTGCCTGATGTAAGGGATGGACTTAAGCCTGTTCAGAGGCGCACCCTTTATGATATGTATGAACTCGGTATAAGATATGACAGACCCTACAGGAAGTCGGCGCGTATCGTGGGTGATACTATGGGTAAATATCATCCACATGGTGATTCATCCATTTATGATGCGCTGGTTGTTATGTCCCAGGACTTCAAGAAGGGCATGCCGCTTGTTGACGGACATGGTAATTTCGGTTCGATAGAAGGAGACGGAGCGGCGGCAATGCGTTATACCGAGGCCAGGCTTGAGAAGGTTACACAGGAAACCATACTTGAGGATCTTGACAAGGATGTTGTGGACTTTATGCCCAACTTCGACGAGACCGAGAAGGAACCGGTGGTACTCCCGGCAAAGATCCCCAATCTGTTGATAAACGGAACGGAAGGAATTGCAGTCGGGATGGCTACCAATATGCCTCCCCACAACCTGTCTGAGGTCATTGAGGGAGTCAAGGCCTATATAAGGAAGCCGTCCATAACCACTGCGGAGCTGATGGAATATATTCAGGGACCTGATTTTCCCACAGGCGGTATCGTAGTCAATAAGGATGAACTCCTTGATATCTATGAATCAGGTGTGGGTAAGATAAAGATCCGCGGTAAGATGGAGCTTGAGAAGGGTAAGGGAGGCAAGAACAAGCTTGTCATAACCGAAATCCCATATACCATGATAGGTGCGAACATCAGCAAGTTCCTTACCGATATAGTGGCCCTTATAGATGCCAAGAAGGCAACGGATATAACAGATATCTCCAACCAGTCGAGCAAGGAAGGTATTCGTATAGTTCTCGAGCTTAAGAAGGATGCCGATGTGGAGAACCTTAAGAACATGCTCCTTAAGAAGACCAAGCTTGAGGATACGTTCGGTGTCAACATGCTTGCAGTTGCGGACGGACGTCCCGAAACTCTTGGCCTTAAGGAGATAATAAGGTATCATGTTGACTTTCAGAG
This sequence comes from Lachnospiraceae bacterium UBA3641, assembly GCA_002373875.1. Lineage (GTDB taxonomy): Bacteria > Bacillota > Clostridia > Lachnospirales > Lachnospiraceae > UBA2868. The sequence continues at coordinate 16,311 of DFKQ01000103.1, read as the reverse complement.
AGAGATCCGCACCAGAAAGTACAGAAACCTCCTTGGCAAGGAGATGGACAAAAAGGAGATACAGGAAGGCCTTATCAAGGCTACGGATGTTATCGACCTGATCATAGAGATACTAAGGGGTTCAAGGGATGTGAATATGGCCAAGGCCTGCCTTACGGAAGGTAAGACCGAAGGTATCAACTTTAAATCAAGGATAAGTAAGAAAATGGCCGAGCAGCTGCGCTTTACAATGCGGCAGGCTGAGGCGATCCTTGCCATGAGGCTCAGTAAGCTCATAGGACTCGAGGTTGAAGCCCTGATGAAGGAGCATGAAGAAACGCTTAAAAACATCGAAACCTATAAGGACATACTTACAAATCCCAAGTCCATGGACAGGCTTATAATAAAGGAGCTTGATTCATACAAAAAGGAGTACGGTCATGAACGCCGTACCCTTATCGAAAATGCCGAGGCAGTTATATTCGAAGAGAAGAAGATAGAGGAAATGGAAGTTATCTTCCTTATGGACAGGTTCGGTTATGCAAGGACCGTGGATGTTGGTACTTACGAAAGAAATAAGGATACATTGGATTCTGAAAACAGGTATATCTTCCCTGTAATGAATACAGGCCGTGTATGCCTCTTTACCAATACGGGACAGATGCATACCATAAAGGTTATGGATCTTCCCTTCGGTAAGCTTAAGGATAAGGGGGTTCCCATTGATAATGTCAGCAACTTCTCTTCATCGGATGAAGTACTGATATATGCATGTGACCTTAAGGGTATGATAATGCAGAAGCTTTGCTTTGCTACGAAGAAGTCGATGCTTAAACATGTATACGGAACGGAATTTGATGTCACCAAGAGGTCGGTTGCGGCAACGGGCCTTAACGATGGTGATGAGCTTATAGCCGTGTTCCCGATCATTGATGAGAGGAATATTGTCCTACGTACACGGGACGGTTTCTTCCTTAAATTTAATCTGGATGAGATACCTCTTAAGAAGAAGGGAGCTGCCGGAGTAAGGGGTATGAAGCTTACGGGGACCGATGAAGTGACGGATGTTTACCCTCTTAAGAACGGAGTCGAGACGACTATTGATGTGAACGGTAAGAAGGTTGAACTTAATAAGCTTAAGCTTGCAAGAAGGGATACCAAGGGAACCAAGTTAAGATTGTGATCGGGTGAAGGGAATTAATCCGACCACTATGGTATGGAGAGTGAAATGATACGAGTTATAGCCGGAAGTGCCAGAAGGCTTCTGCTTAAGACACCTCAGGGATATGAAACAAGACCCACTTCGGATAAGGTCAAGGAGACCCTTTTTAATATACTGTCTCCTTATATTTATACGGATACATGCTTTCTCGACCTTTATGCAGGCTCGGGTTCCATCGGTATCGAGGCGCTGAGCCGTGGAGCAGGGAGGGCTGTTTTTGCGGAAAAGGGCAGAGAGGCAGTCGCCTGTATTAAGGAGAACCTTAAGACAACAGGGTTCGAGGATAAGGCATCGGTAATGAATATGGATGTTTTAAGTGCCCTTAACAGGCTTGAGGGTCGCGAGAGGTTTGACCTTGTTTTCATGGACCCGCCCTACAATAATGAATATGAGAAGGATGTGCTGACCTTTCTTGCCCGTTCAACCCTGCTTTGTGAAGATGCACTTATTGTTGTGGAAGCGGATAATACGACTGATTTTGAATATCTTGATGAACTGGGGTATGAGGTGATAAAGTATAAGAAGTATAAGAATAACTGTCATGTGTTTCTGAAAAGATCCTCCGCTGACGCTCAGGATGACATGGAATAGATACAAATTGTGATTATTAAGAGGATAGTATTATGAAGAATGCAATATACCCCGGAAGCTTTGATCCGGTGACCTACGGACATATCGATATCATAAAAAGGGCAGCCGAGATATTTGACCATCTGACGGTAAGCGTGCTCAACAATAAGGTCAAAACTCCGTTGTTTTCTGTTGAAGAACGTGTTAATATATTACGTGGTATAGTTGCGGATATACCCAATGTGACAGTGGAATCTTACGAGGGTCTTCTGGTGGACTATTGTAAGAAGAACGGTGCGGGTGTGATAATAAGAGGATTGCGCGCCATCACTGATTTTGAGTACGAGCTTCAGCTTGCGCAGACCAACCGTAAGCTCGGGGAAAATGTTGACACGATCTTTCTTACCACCAGCCTTGAATACGCATATCTGTCATCGTCTACAGTCAAGGAAGTGGCAAGCTTTGGCGGAGACATAAGTAAGTTCGTGCCACCGTCGGTAGCAGAGCTTGTATATTGTAAATATTCAGAACGGCATTAAGATAGTCACAACAAGAATAAATCAAGTGTTTTAAGCGAGGAGAGTGTATATGAGCAGCAAGATCGAACAGATAATCGATGATATCGAGGATTATATCGGGGGATGTAAGTTCCAGACTTTTTCAAGCACCAACATACTGGTGGATAAGGAACATATGGAAGAGCTTCTGCGCGAGCTCAGGATGAAGACTCCGGATGAGATCAAGCGGTATCAGAAGATCATAAGCAATAAGGAAGCGATCCTTAATGATGCCAAGGAGAAGGCTGACGCCATGCTTAAGGAGGCGCAGGTTCACACCGATCAGATGGTGAATGAGCATGAGATCATGCAGCAGGCATATGCCCAGGCCAATGAGGTGGTACAGCAGGCGGTTAATCAGGCTCAGCAGATACTTGATACCGCAACAACCGATGCCAACGGCATAAGGCAGTCGGCCATGAAGTATACGGATGATATGCTGGCAGAGCTTCAGACTATAGTTAAAACGGCGATAGCGGATACACAGAGTAAGTATACGGGGTTACTCGAGAGGCTTAAGAGCAGTGAGGCCATTATTGACAAGAACAGGCAGGATCTGTATCCGCAGGTTTCGCTTGAGAAGGAGATCGCTTCCATTGAGGGGATCGATCAGGGTAAATCGACAGGGGGATCCCTTGGCGTTATCAGTAAGTAAATAAGGGGCCGTATATGGCCCTTTTTGAATTTTAAGAAAGAGAAGTGGAAAAATGGGAGTACTTGAAGGTATCGAACCCGTAAGAGTCTTTAGATTCTTTGAGGATATTTGCAACATCCCGCACGGCTCCGGCAATATGGATGCCATATCGGAATATTGCGTTTCCTTTGCTATGGAGCGGGGACTTGAGTGTATAAGGGATGATCATAACAATGTCCTGATCCGGAAAAGGGCATCGGCAGGCTGTGAGCAGGCAGCCCCGCTTTTGCTTCAGGGACATCTTGATATGGTATGCGAAAAGAATTTTGACTATGATCCGAAGTTTGATTTTAAGACCGATCCCCTGCGGCTGGCGGTAATGGATGATATGGTATATGCCAAGGGAACGACACTTGGCGGAGATGACGGGATCGCAGTTGCATATATGCTTGCCATACTTGATGACGATACTCTTAAGCATCCCTTGCTTGAATGTTTGTTTACAACTGATGAAGAGGTGGGAATGCTGGGAATGGCGGCATTTGACACTTCTGTTATAAAGGCAAGGAGAATGATCAATCTCGACAATGAGACTGAAGGGGAGATACTGACCTCATCAGCCGGCGGAAGAAAGGTTCATTGTCATGTTCCGGTACGTTATATGAAGAGATCCGGCCTTGCCTATGATATCGTCATATGCGGTCTTCTGGGTGGACATTCGGGCTCCGAGATTGATAAATACAGGGGTAATGCCAACCTGATCATGGGTCGTCTCCTTCATTATCTGTCCGGCAGGCTTGATTATTATATCTATTATCTTAAGGGAGGGCTTCAGGATAATGCCATTCCCAGAGAAGCCAAGGCGTCTGTGATCATAGATGAGAAGTACGCGACGGTTCTTGAGGATCTTATTACCGAATTCGAGATCACAATAATCAACGAATACAGGAAGATCGAAGATAACATTACGATTTACTGCGAATCCAAGGGGGACAGCACCGAATCCGTTCTTACAGAGAAGACTCAGGAGAGGGTCATTTTCCTCCTTATGACTGTACCGGACGGCATAGTGAAGATGTGTCCCGAAGCCGAGAATATTGTACAGACATCTTCAAATGCAGGGATCATGCGTCTTAAGGATGAATATTTTTCACTTATAATCAGTATAAGAAGTTCCATTAAATCGGAGAAGACAGCATTGGCCGACAAGTTAAGATATCTGACCGAGACCATAGGGGGAGAATATCTGGAGGAATCCGATTATCCCGCATGGGAGTACAGGGAGAGATCACCCTTAAGAAGCATCACGGCCGCTGCATACGAAGAACTCTTTAACATAAAGCCCCGTGTAACGTCCATTCATGCAGGTCTTGAGTGCGGAATAATGTTTGACAAGGTTGGGGGAATGGACATTATTTCCATAGGGCCGGATATGGAAGATATACACACGCCCAAGGAGAAGCTGAGCATTGATTCTGTCAGAAGAACATGGCAATTGCTTGTTAAGGTTATGGAGAGATGCGTAAATGAGTGATATTATAAGGCTTGACCGGTTTATAAGTGAATGCGGTGGCTCAAGCCGTAAACAGGCTGTGAAGATCATAAAATCCGGAAGGGTTAAGGTGGATGGAGATACGGTAACGGAGCCCGGACTTAAGATAAGCTCAGATGTTAAGGTTACCTTGGACGGTCATGCTCTTAAATATTCAAAATACTCATATTATATGCTGAACAAGCCGCAGGGCTGTGTCAGTGCCGTTAAGGATCATATTTCCGATACCGTCATAGAGTATCTTAAGGGTGTAAATGCCAGGGGGCTGTTTCCTGTCGGCAGGCTTGATAAGGACACGGAAGGTCTCCTTATCATAACCAATGACGGAGAACTGTGCCATGCGCTTACGTCTCCGAAACGTCATGTAAGCAAGACTTACTACGTCCTTACAGACAAGAGGCTTCCAAGGGGCGCCAGGGCTAAGATGGAAGAAGGCCTTGACATAGGAGATGAGAGTCCCTGCCTTCCTGCGCAGCTTAAGAGCAAGGGAGCTGTTGAGGATGAATATGCCTATGAGCTTACCATAAAGGAAGGACGTTTCCATCAGGTTAAGCGGATGTTTCTGGTGTTCGGCTGCAAGGTAACTTATTTAAAACGGATATCGGAGGGCGGTATAAGGATTGACAAGAAGCTTAAGCCCGGAGAATTCAGGTCTCTTACACAGGGCGAACTTAACACTTTAAAGGAAGAGTGATGTTTTGAAGCAAAAGACTAAAGGTGAATGGGGCTATATAGATTACCAGCGTAAAAGGGTTATGCTCATTACGCTGGTTCTGTATGTATGCGCAATAGGAATGTACCTGCTTGGCTATTTCACACTGCATACCAATAAGAGTATATGGTCAATTCTTGCGATCCTGGCTGTTCTGCCGGCAAGTAAGAGCATGGTAAGTCTTATAATGTTCTTAAGGTTCAGATCACTTGATGAAAAGACATATAATGAGTACGGGAAGGCGGCCCACGATGCGCCGGTCCTTTATGAGGCGCCCTTTACAACATATGAGAAAACTTTTTTTGTTGATGCTGTTATGTGCAGGAATAATATTGTAACCGTATGCTATCTTAAACAGCCTTCCGGCAGAAACAGCCATGTACAGGATTTAAAGAAGCTAAACGATCATCTGGTAAATGTTCTTGCGAATGACGGATTTAAGGACTGTACCGTTAAGATATTTGATTCCAAAAAGGAATTCTGTGACAGGCTTAAGAAGATAAGCGAAGACATGGCGGTCAAGGATAATGGCAGGGATGTTGCCATCCTTGATTCTTTAAGAACGGTGATCCTTTGATCCGGGAGGTTTAAGTTGAAGGAATATCTTATCGGTCCCGGTGAAGAAGGGATAAAGCTCTATAAACAGCTTGTTAAGATCCTTGATAATGCGGGTTCGGCTTTTATATATAAGATGCTTCGCAAGAAGAATATAACCTTAAACGATAAGAAGGCAACCGGAAGTGAACATCTTATCGCAGGTGATGTGATCAAGATTTATTTATCGGATGAAACCTTCCGTAAATTCTCATCGGGAGTAAGGCCAGGGAAGCTTGGCGGGTTAAGTGACCTTGAAAAAAAATACAATATAAAGGATATGATCGTTCATGAGGATGATGATATCCTTATACTTAATAAGCCGCCGGGGCTTTTGTCCCAGAAGGCACAAGCAAGGGATGTAAGCATCAATGAGCTCTGTCTTGATTACCTGTATCGTAAGGGTGAGATCACAGACGCCTCAATGAAGATATTCAAACCGTCCGTATGCAACAGGCTCGACAGGAATACATCCGGGCTTATGGTATTTGCCAAGAATTATAAGGCTGCATCTCTTTTCGCAGCGGCTCTTAAGGACAGGACGATATATAAGTATTATCTGTGTATTGTAAAGGGACGGATAGATAAGGAAGGGGTTGCGGCTGCATATCTTGAAAAAGACAAGAAGTTAAATACCGTAAGGATATCGGATGTAAAAACCGATGGGGCCGGCGGTATAAGAACGGCATACAGGCCTCTTGCATATAACTATGAATACTCATTGCTTGAGGTTGACCTGATCACAGGCAGGTCTCATCAGATAAGGGCCCAGATGGCCCACCTTAAGCATCCCCTGTTGGGAGATAGCAAGTATGGGGACGAAAGACTTAACGTTATGTTAAGATCCTGCTATAAGATAAACAGGCAGGTCCTTCATGCCTACAAGCTTGTTGTACCGTCATATGAGGATAATGACATATCAGGCTATGCGGGTACATATCTGGCTCCGGTGCCGGGGGATATGGAGGCTCTCATAAGAGAATTGTTTGATATGGATGTAAAGGATATTGTTTAATGCCGACATGGAACAGCCGGGGTCTTCGTGGCTCTACACTGGAAGACCTGATAAACAGGACAAACGAAAAATACAGGGAAGCTCACCTGGCCCTTATACAGAAAATACCAACACCCATTACGCCTATAAATATCGATAAGGCGGGAAAACAGATAACACTTGCATATTTTGACCAGAAGAGCACGGTTGATTATATCGGTGCAGTACAGGGGATTCCTGTTTGTTTTGATGCCAAGGAATGTGCCAGGGATACCTTTGCCCTTGCAAATATCCATGAGCATCAGGTTGACTTTATGGAAGAATTCGACAGGCAGGGGGGCATTGCCTTTTTCCTTTTGTATTATTCGGGTAAGGACATTTTCTATTATATGAAGCTCAGTTCCCTTCTTGTATTCTGGAAGAGGATGAAGGATGGAGGAAGGAAGTCATTCCGCTACGATGAGCTTGATGAAGCCTATATTATCCACCATAAGCATGGTGTTATGGTTCCTTATCTTGACCTGATAAACAAGGATCTGCAGGAAAGGGAGTAGAGGCTTGACAAGAATTGAGGATTTAAATATAATTATCGCCATGGTAATTAATTAGCACGTTAGCACGTTAAAGTATAACAGTACGAGGATAAATATGCAGAATAAGAAACTGATACATACACCGGAGGGTGTAAGGGATATTTACGGAGAGGAATTCAGGCGTAAGCTTTTTGTGGAGGGTGAGCTTAAAGAGATCATAGGAAGCTACGGCTATGAGGATATGCAGACACCGGTGTTTGAGTTTTTTGATATTTTTTCCGGTAATATAGGAACCATACCCAGTAAGGAGCTGTATAAGTTTTTTGATAAGGAAGGAAATACACTTGCCCTAAGACCTGACTTTACCCCTTCCATCGCAAGGGCCACCGCCAAGTATTTCGCCGATCAGAGGATGCCGCTTCGCTTCTGCTATGTGGGCTCAACCTTCAACAATACATCCGATTATCAGGGCAGGCTTAAGGAATCCACCGAGATCGGAGCTGAGCTTATAGGTGACGGAAGTGTTGATGCCGATGTTGAGATACTCATGATGATAATTGATTCCATGCTGAAGATCGGCCTTAAGGAATTCCAGATAAGTATCGGTAATCTTGAATTCTTCAAGGGCCTGTGCACCGAGTACGGGATCGATGAGGACAATGAGCTGCTGCTTAAGCAGATGATAAATGACAAGAATTACTTCGGAACCCAGGATGTTCTTGATACGCTAAAGCTTAAAGAAGAAGTGAAGGGCATTATATCCCGAATGCCGGATATGTTCGGCGGAAGGAACGTGCTCACGGAAGCAGGCGGCTACGTATCCAATATAAGATCCATAAATGCCATAAAGAGGCTTGAGGAGATATACGATATCCTAAGCTTCAAGGGATATGAGAAATATGTTTCCTTTGACCTTGGAATGCTGAGTAAGTATAACTATTATACGGGGATCATCTTCAGGGCATACACTTACGGTAGCGGCGACGCGATCGTAAAGGGTGGACGCTATGATAATCTGTTGAGTGAATTCGGCAAGGACTGTGCCGCCATTGGCTTCTGTATACAGGTTGACCAGCTTATGTCCGTACTGGAGCGTCAGAAGATAGAAATAAATGTTCCGGCCGCAGAAGGTATACTCATAGTATATGATGATGATAAAAGAGCCGGGGCTTTCAAGAAGGCGTCCGAGCTAAGGAACGAAGGAAAAAGGGTCATTATGATGAATGAAGATCATTTCCATAAGGCCGAAACCGATAAATACGCAGATGAAAACGGCTTGATGCTTATAAGGATATGAGAATATGAACGGAGAACTCAATTACATTACTTTTGCGCTGGGCAAGGGCAGGCTTGCCAACAAGACTCTCGACCTTCTTGAAGAGATCGGGATAACCTGCGAGGAGATGAAGGATAAGGATACGCGGAAGCTTATCTTTGTCAACGAGGAATTAAAGCTTAAGTTCTTCCTCGCCAAGGGACCGGATGTACCCACATATGTTGAATACGGGGCTGCCGATATCGGCGTTGTGGGCAAGGATACGATACTGGAGGAAAACAGGAAGTGCTATGAGGTCCTGGATCTTGGATTCGGTAAATGCAGGATGTGTGTGTGCGGCCCCAGGGAGAGCGGGGAACTGTTGAAGCACCACGAAATGATAAGGGTTGCCACCAAGTACCCAAGGATAGCCAAGGATTACTTCTACAACAGGAAGCATCAGACGGTTGATATAATTAAATTAAACGGTTCGATAGAGCTTGCTCCCATCGTTGGTCTGTCGGAGGTTATAGTTGATATTGTGGAGACAGGTTCCACGCTTAAGGAGAACGGGCTTATGGTGCTTGAAGAAGTGTGCCCCCTGTCTGCAAGGATGATAGTAAATCAGGTGAGTATGAAGATGGAGGCCGAGAGAATAGGCGACCTTATCCGGAGGATAAAGGAGAGATTATGAGAATAGTTAAGCTTACTGAGGAGACCAGGAAAAACATTATCAAGGATCTGTTAAAGCGCAGTCCTTCCCAATATACGGAATATGAGGCAACCGTAAGGGAAATACTTGACAGTGTAAGGGAAAAGGGTGATGAAGCCCTGTTTGAGCTTACAAAAAGGTTCGATAAGTGCGACCTCAATAAGGATAACATAAGGGTTACCGGGGAAGAAATAAAGGAAGCTGTGGATGGCTATGACAAAAAGCTTATTGAAGTCATGAAGCGCGCGGCAGAGAATATAAGAACCTATCATGAGAAGCAGAAACAGAACAGCTGGATAGAAACAAGGGAAGACGGCACCATACTGGGGCAGAAGATAACTGCAATAGAAAAGGTCGGCGTATATGTTCCGGGGGGCAAGGCAGCATATCCGTCCTCAACCCTTATGAATATAATACCTGCAAGGGTTGCAGGCGTTGACCGGATAGTAATGACAACACCTGCCGGAGCAGATGGCAGGGTAACTCCTTCAACCCTTGTTGCCGCATGGATCGCCGGAGTAGATGAGATATATAAGGTGGGCGGAGCGCAGGCAATAGGGGCGCTTGCATTCGGAACCGGCATTATCCCGAAGGTGGATAAGATAGTGGGACCCGGCAATATTTTCGTTGCCCTGGCCAAAAAGGCGGTATTCGGCCATGTGAGCATTGACTCGGTGGCAGGCCCCAGCGAGATACTGGTAATAGCTGATGAGACTGCCGATCCAAGATATGTTGCGGCAGACCTTTTGTCCCAGGCGGAGCATGATGAGCTGGCTTCCGCGATCCTTATTACAACCTCCGGGGAGCTTGCTGATAAGGTAAACAGTGAGATCGATGTATTTACCAAGACCCTTGAGCGTCGTGATATAATCCTTAAATCAATTGAGAATTACGGCTACATCCTTCTCGCAGACGACATGGATGATGCCGTAAATGCTGCCAATGAGATAGCGAGTGAGCATCTTGAGATATTGACCGCAGACCCGTATAATGTAATGACGAAGATAAGAAATGCCGGAGCTATCTTTTTGGGTGAGAATTCATCCGAACCTCTGGGTGATTATTATGCCGGGCCGAACCATGTGCTTCCGACAAACGGAACAGCGAAGTTCTTCTCACCCTTAGGTGTTGATGCTTTTATCAAGAGATCCAGCATCATATCTTATTCCAATGAAGCCCTTAAAGCGGCAAAGGATGATATAATCGCTTTTGCAAGGGCCGAAGGACTTACGGCACATGCGAATTCCATCAGGGTAAGGTTCGAATAAGGCTCAGTGCGGGATTGTAATAGTCGGATACGAAAGGACAATCATGAAAGAAAATAGGACTGCATCTGTTAAGAGAGAAACCGGGGAAACTCAGATAACACTTGACTTAAACCTTGACGGCAAGGGAGAGTCACAAATATCCACCGGCATTGGTTTTTTCGACCATATGCTTGAAGGATTCACCAAGCACGGCCTGTTTGATATGAAGCTAAACGTAACGGGTGACCTTCATGTTGACGGACATCACACTGTGGAGGATACGGGTATCGTGCTGGGAAATGCCATAAGGGAAGCCGTAGGGGATAAGAAGGGGATAAGGCGGTACGGACATATGATCCTGCCGATGGATGATGCGCTTGTATTATGCGCCGTTGATCTGTGTACACGTCCATACCTTTCCTATGAAGCCGATTTTAAAACAGAGCGGATCGGCTACCTTGATACGGAGCTTATACGTGAATTCTTTTATGCCGTAAGCTACAGTGCGATGATGAACCTGCATATCAAGGTTATTTCGGGAGTGAATTCACATCATATAGCCGAAGCCATGTTTAAGGCATTTGCCAAGGCACTTGATACGGCTGTATCTTTTGATGAACGTATAAACGATGTTTTGTCTACGAAAGGAAGCCTGTGATGGAGAAGAAAATAGTACCATGCCTGTTTCTTAAGGATAAAAAGCTTTATGATGATTTTTCGGATGACTGGCTGTTAAGTGATGATCCTGTCGGCTATGCGATCAATTGCTGCAGCGGCGGAGCCGATATGCTTATAATCTTCGACCAGTCGGATGATGACGAATCCCATGAGGAAGCACTTCATATCATGCGGTCCATAAACAGAAATGTGAGCATACCGGTGATAGGGGCAGGAAATATAAACAGGGTTGAGGATGTTAAGAAAATACTTTATGCAGGCTGTAAATATGCTGCACTTAACCTTGCCAAGCAGGGAAACATAGATCTTATAGCAGAGGTCAGCAAAAGATTTTCCAAGGATAAGATCCTTGTATGTGCCGATGCGGAGGAGCAGGTTTTAAGCTCTGTGTCACTAATAAGAGAATACTCGGCAGGCGTGCTCCTTCTGGACGATAAGGTATTTGATTCGTATAAGGGACTTAAGATGCTTCCGGTTACCGATGACTCATCCCTTGATAAAGCACTTAAGCTTTTGTCAAATGACTGTGTTATCGGAATATCGGGAAGATTTGTAAACGAAAATACAGAAAAGCTTATGTCCCTGAAAAAGGACCTTAAGGATAACGGAATCGATACACATATTCTTGAAAGCCCCTATTCATTTGCAGACTTTAAGAAGAATTCCGACGGTCATGTACCGGTTGTTGTACAGGATTGTGTTACCGGGGAAGTGCTTATGGTTGCATATATGAATGAAGAAGCCTATAACATGACTATTGAGACCGGTAAGATGACTTATTATTCAAGGAGCCGGAAGGAACTGTGGATAAAGGGGGAAACAAGCGGACATTACCAGTATGTAAGGTCATTAACGGCTGATTGCGATATGGATACGATACTTGCCAAGGTCGCCCAGATCGGCAATGCATGCCATACAGGGGCTTACTCCTGCTTCTTTAATGAGATAGTAAAGACCAGGTACGATGCGAGGGATCCCCTTAAGGTATTTGAAGATGTGTATAATGTGATCATTGACAGGAAAAACAATCCCAAGGATGGCTCCTATACCAATTATCTGTTTGATAAGGGTATAGACAAGATACTTAAAAAGGTCGGTGAGGAGGCAACAGAGATAGTTATTGCCGCCAAGAATCCTGACAGGGAAGAGGTGAAGTACGAGATCGCCGATTTCCTGTATCATGTTATGGTCCTTATGGCCGAATGCGGGCTTGACTGGACAGATATAGTAAAGGAGCTTGCCAACAGGTAGGATCTTAATATGAGAAGAACTGCATTAAGTGAAGAGATACTATTGACGGTAGAGAAGCCTGCAAGATACATAGGAAATGAGGTAAACAGCGTCTTAAAGGATAAAACACAAGTGGATATAAGGTTTGCCATGTGTTTTCCTGATGTATATGAGATAGGCATGTCCCATCTGGGTATCCAAATACTGTATTCCATGTTTAACACGTTCGACGATGTATGGTGCGAACGTGTTTATTCGCCGTGGACGGATCTTCACGCTATAATGAAGGAGAAAAATATCCCTCTGTTCGCACTCGAATCTCAGGATCCGATCCTTGATTTTGACTTTCTGGGAATAACTCTTCAATATGAGATGTGCTATACCAATGTCCTGCAGATTTTGGATCTGTCACATATTCCCCTGTATGCAGCGGACAGGAATGAGGCTCACCCCATCGTTATCGGAGGCGGACCGTGTACTTATAATCCTGAACCCCTGGCTGATTTTTTCGACCTTTTTTATATAGGTGAAGGTGAGACCGCTTACAGGAAGCTTTTGGATCTTTATAAGGAATGTAAACGGAAGGGGTTCGGAAGGCAGGAGTTTTTGCGCAGGGCCTCACATATAAACGGGATTTACGTACCGTCCTTATATACCGTTGAATATGATGACGAGGGACTGATAAGAGCATTTACCCCCGTATATGATGATGTTCCCTCAGTTATCCATAAAGAGATCGAGATGAATGTATCCGATACATATTACCCGCTGAATCCCGTGGTTCCTTTTATCAAGGTTACCCAGGACAGGGTGGTGCTGGAGATCCAGAGAGGATGCATAAGGGGATGCCGCTTCTGCCAGGCCGGAATGCTATATAGGCCGGTAAGGGAGAGGGATGTTAACCTGTTGAAATCATACGCCCGTGAAATGCTTGATAATACAGGATATGAGGAAATATCCCTTAGTTCCTTAAGCTCCAGTGATTATACCCATTTGGAGGAGCTTATCAATTTTCTTGTTGACTATGCGAAGGAGAAAAAACTTAATATATCCCTTCCATCACTCAGAATAGATGCCTTTTCGCTGGATGTCATGAGCAAGATACAGGATGTAAGAAAGTCATCTCTTACCTTTGCCCCGGAAGCCGGTTCCCAGAGACTGCGTAACGTGATAAATAAGGGACTTACCGAAGAGGTGATACTGGAAGGAGCAAGACAGGCATTTCTGGGCGGGTGGACCAGGGTTAAGCTGTATTTCATGCTGGGACTTCCCACGGAGACAGAGGATGACTGCAGGGGTATAGCCGAGCTGAGCAATGAGATAGCCAGGCTGTATTATGAGCTGATACCCAAAAGTGAACGTAAGGGAAGGGTTCAGATAGTTGCTTCCACATCCTTTTTTGTTCCAAAACCCTTTACACCCTTTCAGTGGGCTAAGATGTGTAAAAAGAATGATTTTCTTAAAAAGGCTCATTTTGTCAATGAATGCATGCATGAGCAGCTTAACAGCAAGTCAATAAAGTATAATTATCACGAGGCGGATGTCAGCATACTGGAAGGGGTTTTTGCAAGAGGAGACAGAAGGCTTTCGGCTGTGATTGTTAAGGCCTATGAAAACGGCTGCCTCTTTGACTCATGGACAGAGACCTTCAGGGAAGAACCCTGGATAAGGGCTTTTGATGAGTGTGGTATATCCATGGATTTCTATACGGCAAGAGAGAGGTCCCTTGATGAGATCCTTCCGTGGGACATGATAGACATAGGAGTCAGCAAGGACTTTCTTAAGCGTGAATGGGACAAGGCCATAAACGAGACCGTTACACCAAACTGCAGAATAAGCTGTTCCGGCTGCGGAGCAAGGATTTTCGGCGGAGGTGTATGCTATGAAAGTTAGGATCCGGTTTAAAAAAGAAGGCGTTATGAAATATATAGGGCATTTGGATGTGATGCGGTATTTCCAGAAGCTGCTGCGTCGTTCAGATATACCGATCGCTTATTCACAGGGCCTGAGCCCTCATCAGATCATGTCTTTCGCAATGCCCTTAAGTACGGGTCTTGAATCGGATGGGGAATATGTTGATATCGAGATAACGCAACGGGTAACATCCTTGGAAGCAGTGAGAAGGATGAACGCCAATAATGTTGAAGGTATTGAGATCTTATCCTTTAAGGAGCTTCCCGACGGGGCTAAAAACGCGATGGCAAGTATCAGCGCGGCCGACTATGAAGTATCCTTCAGGGATGGATACAGACCTGCATTTTCATGTATTGATATCCTCAGAAAAATGTATGATGAAGATTGTATCAATGTTGTGAAAAAAACCAGGAAAAGTGAAAGCGTGGTTGACATAAAGCCGGGAATATATGAAATCGAGGGTGATGATGATAAGATACATTTCTGTCTCTCATGCGGCAGTGTACTCAATATTAAGCCCGAGCTTGTTATAGAGGCTGCCTTTAACAGGGAAGGAGAAGATCTTCCGGAATACGCTCTTTCAATAAGACGAAATGAAATATATACTGATATAGACGGAAAAAGGGTTAGCCTTGACATGATAGGAACTGACATAATATGAATGAAAAAACCATTGTTTTAACCAAATACTCAGGGGCATTGCTGTATATGTGCATGGATGAGAAGAGGCCCCTTGAATATCGTATCTTTGATGATGACGGGGATGCGGCAGGAAATATTTATCTGTGCATGGTAAAGGATATCGTCAAGAATATAGGTGCCTCCTTTGTAACCTACGGCGATAAAAAAACAGGATTTATTAAAAGCACCGCTTACAAAAGGGGCAGTCTTATTCCTCTGCAGCTTAAAAAAAAGGGGGATGATGACAAGGCACCGCTGTTCACTGCCGATCTGTCCCTGACCGGAATGTATACCGTTGTAACAAATGCTGACAGGAACTTTGCAATATCCAAAAAGATAACCGGTGATATGAGAAAGGAACTTAAGGCTGCCTATGATCCCTTCTTTCAGGACCTTGAATATGGAATAACACTAAGGACAAACAGCGCATACGCGGACAGGGGTGAGGTCCTTAAGGAAGCGGATGAACTGGCAGGTGTCCTGGACAGTATATTGTCTGTTGCCGATAAAAGAACATGCGGTACCGTATTGTATGAGGGAGACAAGGAATGGCAGAGGCATTGCCTTAAGGCAGATGCAGGAAGTCTTGAACGTATAATAACCGATGATATTGATATATATGAAGCCCTTAACAAAGGGGTGGTCAGCAAGTTCCTAAGGATGAATCCCGGGATAAAGATAGAACTTTATAAAGACAGGCTGTTACCTCTTAATAAGCTTTATTCCATTGAAACAGGACTTGATGAAGCCCTTAAGGATAAGGTATGGCTTAAGTCCGGAGGCTTTCTGTACATAGAGCAGACCAGGGCCTTATGTTCCATCGATGTAAATACCGGTAAGAATACTAAAAACAGCGATAAGGAAACGACCTTCTATGAATGCAATATGGAGGCGACGGAAGAGATCGCAAGGCAGATACGGCTTAGAAATATAAGCGGTATAATAGTGATCGATTATATAAATATGACAGAAGAGAGGCATCTTAACCAGGTTGTGGGATATCTTAAGAAGCTGATATGCATGGACACGGTAAAGACCAAGGTACATGATGTTACCGGGCTGTCACTTGTGGAGCTTACAAGACAGAAGGAGCTTAAGCCTCTTAAGGATATGGTCGATGCCCTGAATAATAAGAATGAGGTGGCAAATGTCTGAATTATCACCTATGATGCAAAAATACCTGGAAACAAAAGAAGAATACAGCGATTGTATTCTCTTTTATCGTCTGGGTGATTTTTATGAAATGT
>DFKQ01000034.1 GCA_002373875.1 Lachnospiraceae bacterium UBA3641 | reverse complement strand
GTTTGGTCAAGGTCTGAATAGTAACGCCCTGCTATTCCTTGGTAAAGGTGAACTTGTCACCCTCCCCCGTGTAGTTCTCCATATGGAGTACACCGGAATGTCCTTCGAGCTCCGGCAAGACGAATCGCAGCCTGTTGATTTTCTCGTCAATATATTCGCTTGTACCGAGAAGAACCCGCACATCCCCGAAATAAAGGGTTATCCTGTAGTTCTTGTCAAAGTATATCTTATCGGTGCTTATCCTGTACTTGGTAAGGAGCTGCGTGATATTGAGGATAAGCCTGAACACATCCTCGTTTTCCACCGGAAGCTTCTCATGCAGAGTCACATAATTGAAGTCAAGTCCCGTGACAAAGGGAATCCCGTTCACTTTCTGGGTTGAGCTCTCAACCACAATACCATCCTTGTCAAAATACAGATAATGCCCGAGATATTCCACATATCCCGCCACCGCTTTTTCGTATACACGTATCCTGACATGATCCGGAGATTCTATATCGACATCCATCTTTTCGACAAAAGGAATATCATCGGTATATCCCAGCTTACCTTTCATATACAGATATATGGAATTGTGCCCGTACTTCCCCCTAAGGACCTGATCTTCTATCTGTTTGGCCGTATAATGTTCATTTCCGGTTATCTCGACCGATGTTATCGTAAATCTCTGCTTTACGACAATAATGGAGACGCATATGACAATAAGCGATATCAGAAAAAAAAGAAGCCATCCGATCCCGCTCTTTTTTTCAGGGTTTGCGGAGTAATCAACAGCCATGCAAAACCTCATTCTCCCGCATTTTTAAGCTTTATAGCACGGGAAACGGAAAACACAAGACCAATCTCAATAAGCAAAAATACCACGGCGCTGCCACCATAGCTTATAAAGGGCAGTGTTATACCGGTATTGGGAATTGTATTGGTCACAACAGCAACATTTAAGATAACCTGAAGAGAAATGTGGGCCATAACTCCGACAACCAGAAGGGCCCCGTACATATCAACAGCATTGTTGGCTACCACCAGAAAGCGCCATATAAGAAGAAGAAACATGAGAAGTACCATAAAAGCCCCGAAAAGCCCCAATTCCTCACAAATTATCGAAAAAACCATATCATTTTGGGCTTCAGGGACAAAACCAAGCTTCTGCATGCTCTGTCCCAATCCCTTACCGAATATCTCACCGGACCCTATTGCGTAAAGTGCCTGAAGAGTCTGGAAGGCCGTTGTACCGGAATAAGCCTCCGGGTTCAGCCAGGCTTCGATACGGCCGAACCGGTATGACAATTCGGAGGTGAGCACTCCTTTTTTTACAAGATAAACAAAGAGGGCTGCCACTCCGACCAGAGCACCTCCCAGAACGAAATACTCCTTATAATTCGGAGTTGCAACAAAGACCATCATTGCGATTATGCCAAATATGATTATGGCCGTACTCAGATTTTCGGTTACAGTCAGAACCAGCACCGATATAGGCACGCCCATTAAGACCGTCCTTATAACTCCTCCGAGGGTCTGTATATTTTTTCCCATCCTGCACACATATGCGGCAAAAAAAATGATCATACCTACCTTGGCTATTTCAGCCGGCTGCAAAGATATGCCGAAATTCAGCCACCTTCTCGCACCGTTGACCTCATACCCCAAAGGAGTGAGCACCAGCAGGACCATGACCACAGAAACAACATAGGCAGGTATTGCAAGCTTACGCCATATATGATAGTCAATGAACATAACGACAACCATAAGTATCAGGCCAAATACGGTTGCCTGGGCCTGTTTCTTAAGGTAATAGGCTGAATCATTGAAGTTAAGAGACGCCCCGTATGAGCTCACGCTGTAGAGCATGACTAATCCGAAGGACAAAAGAAAGATAACGATGAAAAGCATCGAATAATCGAAGAAGGTCTTGTCTTTATTCTTTTTATGCCGCTCCCTTGTCTGGCTCATAGACTGTTTACATACTCCTTAAAAATATTTCCCCTCTGTTCGTAATTATCGAACATCCCCCAGCTCGCACAGGCCGGAGACAGCAGGACACAGTCCCCCGGCGCGGAATTCCTGACGCAGATATCGAACGCATCCTTAAATGATTCCGCAAATTCATAATCGTTGAAGCCATGCTTCTTCGCGCACTCCGCTATTTTATTCTTGGTTGCTCCTATAAGCACAAGCTTCTTGACCTTACCGTCAAAAGCATCTATCCACTCATCATATTCGGAGCCCTTATCGTAACCGCCTCCTATAAGACATGTGGGCCTGTTCATTGCCTTGATCCCTTTTATTGCCGCATCAACATTAGTTCCCTTGGAATCATTATAATACCTTACCCCATTCTTCTCGGCAACAAACTCTATCCTGTGTTCAACAGCCTTGAATTCCCTTACGGATTTTAGTATATCATCCATCGGTATGCCGTAAACATATGCCATTGCTATCGCTGCCATGGCATTTTCAACATTATGGATGCCTATGATGTTCATCTCATCTTCATGAATGAGACGGGTCAGCTTACCATCTTCACAGAGGCAGATGTAACCGTCCTTATAGCAGAAACCGTTCTCAAGAGCGGTCGACGAACTGAAGAAAACCGGCTTTGCTGCTGTTCGCTCCGCATATTTCCTAAGCTCCTCATCCTCATAATTCAGGATGACATAATCATCGCAAGTCTGATTCTTACAGATATCCTCCTTGACCTCTATATATTTCTCGAGAGTATGGTGCCTGTTCAAATGATCCGGTGTTATATTCAATATCGCACTGATATGCGGTCTGAAGTCAACGATCGTTTCAAGCTGAAAGCTGCTTATCTCGGCAACCGATACGGAATGAGCATCGGAAGCTATAACTTCACCGGTATATGGATTGCCTATGTTACCAACAACAAATACCTTATCGAGGTGATCAGCCATTATCTTGCCGGTAAGTGCCGTTGTCGTTGTCTTACCGTTTGTACCTGTAATCGCAACAAGGCTTCCTTTTTCATACCGATATGCAAGCTCAATCTCGCCTATAACAGGTATACCGGCTTCCTTAAGTTCTGTTACAAATGCCGAATCAACCGGCACTCCGGGGCTCAGCACAGCCAGCTTAAGAGTTGGCAGGATATCACCGGGGAGTTCACCCAGACATATGGTGACCTTATCCCCCTGCTTAAGCTTCTCCCTTATGCTTCCTTCGTCAAGCTTATCATTTGAATCAAAAAGAACGCATGACTCGTCTCCCGACCTCAACAGATCACAGGCACTTATTCCGCTGATACCGGTTCCAACAACAAGAACATTATCTCTATCCATGTCAACTCCTCTAAAGGGCCATATACGCAATAACGGAAAGCAATATAGTGATTATGGTGAATACCGCAACAATCCTCGTTTCAGACCAACCGCACAATTCGAAATGGTGATGTATCGGGGCCATCTTAAATACCCGCTTACCTCCGGATATCTTAAAATAGCTTACCTGTATCATCACCGAAAGGACCTCCACAAAGTAGATACAGGCAACTATAAGGATAAATATGGGCATTTTAAGCATATATGCGGATGCCACAACATAACCGCCCAAAGCCAAAGATCCCGTGTCTCCCATGAATACCCTGGCCGGACACACATTATAAAGCAGGAAAGCGAGCAATGCCCCGATAAGGGAAAGAGAAACAGGCGCAACACCGCTGCCCACGCCCATGGCCACAACGGCGAAAAATCCGGCGATCACGGCAGTCACGCTGGACGCAAGTCCATCAAGACCATCGGTAAAATTAGCACCGTTGACGGTACCGAGTGTTGCAAAGAAAAGCAACGGGATTGCCAACCAGCCGATATCAACTATTCTTCCATGGGTAAAGGGGATGATCATTGTAAGATCGGCTCCCGAAACCCTGATCATATAATAGGCGAAGAAAGCCGTAACGACAAACTGAAGACTGAGCTTCTCCCATGCCCGAAGACCCATAGCCCTCTTCAGCACCACCTTTACATAATCATCGATAAAGCCTATTATACCGAAGCCGACAGTCATCATGAGTACGGGAATTATATCAGGATACTTCTTAACACACAAAACAGATGCAAGAAGCATACCTCCTACGAACATTATGCCGCCCATAGTGGGGGTTCCATTCTTTTTAAGATGACTCTCAGGTCCGTCATCCCTCACAGTCTGTCCTACCTTAAGCTTTCTCAGGAACGGTATTACGAAGGGACCGCTCACCGCCGTGATGGCAAAGGACACAAGCAATATCCAAAGAACACTAAGATCCATATTCTCTCCTTATACAGATAATAAATTAGTATATATCATTTTCAAATATTTTTAAACAGAACTTATTCCAGATCAGATACAGAATCATCTATCGGCCGCCCGGTTTCGGGATCAAGCAGAATTCCGGTTCCCGGTTCTATATAATAACCGGTCTCCGGATCAACCTCAAAGGTTCTCTCCGGCTCCTTCTCTTCTTCGTCTTCAAAGGTTATAACGGAATCCACTGCACTGTCAAGGTTCTCCCGGCCTTTATCTGTTTCATCCCCGCTTACGGAATTCTCGGACACAATTCCATTTTCGCTGAGAGATTTATTGTTCGACTCCGCAAATGTCAGGGCTGCAGCACTCAGCTCCTCCCTCTCTTCCTCCGATAGTTCTTCCGTCATAAACACATGCATATATGGCAGAACCTCGGTAAGAATGTCTCTTGTGAGCAGGGTCGCATATCTGGCGGACGCCTGCTGGGGCACATTCGGCTCATCAATGACCGTATATATTACAAGCTTCGGATCCTCCGCAGGAGCGAACCCCATAAAGGATACTACATAATTCTTCTTATTTCGAGGATATTTCTCGGCCGTTCCCGTTTTACCGCCTATCATGTATCCCGCCGGTCTTGCCGAACGTCCCGTACCCAACGCCACTACATTAGTACACAGTTCCTTCATCTTTGCCGAGGTCTCTTCGGAAACCGTCTGTTTAAGAACTCTGGGCTCTATATTCCTTACAGTAGCGCCCTCATCATTTATGATTCTCGTAACAACATGAGGTTGGTAATAATATCCCCCGTTTATAAGGGAACAGAAGCCGGAAACCATCTGGATCATGGTAACATTGAAACCCTGACCGAAGGATGATATCGCAAGGTCAGTGGGTACCATGGTGTTTACATCAAATACAAGAGAATTGGTCAGCGCTTCTCCGGTAAGATCAACATTTGTCTTAAGCCCGAAATTATATAACTGGTTGTACTTCATAAATATGGTTTTACCGATCTTGGCTCCCATATCCATAAAGGCCACGTTGCATGACTGTTCAAGAGCTCCCGAGAAGGTCAACACCCCATGTCCCAACCTGTTGTTGCAGTGGATCTGATGGTCGCCCACCTCCTTAACTCCATTACAGTTAAATGATTCATTCCCTGTAAGTATCCCTTCTTCCAGACCGGCTGCCATTGTAAAGGGCTTGTAGGTCGAACCGGGTTCATAGGTGGTTGTTATGCAGAAGTTCTTCCACAGGTCGTTTAAAGCCTCCATTTTGGCGGCCTCATACGCTTCCTCATAGGTCTGAGGCTTGGTTTCTTCTTGCGTTACGGTCTCCTCACTGTCCTCTTCCGAGGTTTCTTCACCCTCGTCCGATCCTGCCGGTGCCGTCACGCTGTTTGCGGAAACGGATTCATCACCGGCGATATCTATATCAACCACTCCCTGTGTAGTGTATGCTTCATCCACGTTGATCGTAAGGCCTGTTATGTCTCTGGGATTATTGAGATCATAAACCGGATAGCTGGCCATGGCCATTATCTCTCCGGTATTCGGATTCATTATGATCACACCTGTGTTTTTCGATCCGTTTCCTTCCCGGAATTCGTTCTCATGTTCTTTATTGAAGGCTAAAATGTGTTTTTCTACAATGCTCTGAATATTTACATCTATACTTGTAACAAGGGTATTGCCGTTATCTGCGGGCTTTATTGTACGTTCAAGATTCTCATCATCATTAAGATAACCGAATTCCCGCCCCGAAGTGCCTATAAGTTCATCGTTATAAAATTCCTCAAGTCCGTAGGTTCCTTCATTGTCACCCTGAACAAATCCTATAAGATCGCATGCCAGTGATCCGTAGGGATATGTACGCTGATAGGTGTTCTCAAGCCACACTCCCTTCAGGTTCGGATTCTCGGCCTTATTATTCAGCATATCCATAAGGGGACTGACGGCATCATACCCCTGTTTTTTTGCTATTATCCTGTATTGGGATGTGGGATTGTTCCTGATATAATCCTTAAGTTCATCTCTTGTATATGTAAATTCAATATCAGAATCATACAGGGCATTCAGCGTAGGCTCAAGGAACTTACCTTCATTGCCGTTTAAAGTCTTGGCATCAACGACTACGTTATAAACCTTCTGGCTTACAGCAACCTTGGTACCGTTACAGTCTACTATCTCTCCCCTTTTCGCGGGCAGCACCTTACTGTCGTATTCCTGCTGTGAAAGGACCTGTTTCTTATATTCTTCCCCGTTATCACGGTTTATGGCGTATAGTCTTACTGTCAAACCTATAAAGGCTGCCAGTATAAGCAAAAACAATACTGCCAGCTTCTTCTGCATTCTGCCTGTGAACTTTTGCGGACGCTCCTTGGCTTTGCGCTTGCTCAACTTCACATACCCCTACATGATCAAACCAAAAACTGCCCGTGGTGTTCGGGCAGTTCAAAACAAACCTCAGTTATTATCCAACATTTGTTACTCGATGTCAACAAGTTGCCTTACATAATCGGTATCTTCACATTCGTAACCAACTATCTGGTCTTCGTTGGCATACTGCATTCCAAGCTCATTCATCGCGCGATATTTGATCTCTTCAAGATCAATTGCACCCTTTATCCTGTTCTCAGTATCATCGTTTTCGGCCTTAAGTTCGCTAAGCTCCGTCTCCAGTCTTGATATTTCCTTGACTTCGCTCGTGATCTGGGCCTGAAGCATAAGATAAGAGATGCACACAAGAACCATTAATGTCATGGCTGCCGTAAGAAAAAAAACATAAGCCGGGCTCATGTGACCCGCGCGTTCCCTGTTGCGCCTCGTCTGGTGCGAAAGCCTCACTGAAGGTGTCCTGTCATTGCCCAGTTCTCTTAATTCCCTTGCGGTGTTTCCGTAGATGAATTCCGTGCTGACCGTTCCTTCTGTCATTTTCCCCCTCTTGTTTCTTGCTGCCATACTAACCGTCCATCTTTTCAAATACTCGTAATTTTGCGCTCTTCGAACGCGGATTCTCATCCATTTCCTTACTGCTTGGAAGTATCGGCTTTCTGGTGACCACTCTCCCCTTGCTCACCCTGCCGCATACGCATACCGGAAAATCAGGAGGACACGTGCACGGATTCTCGTTCCGTTTAAAATTCGTCTTCACTATCCGGTCTTCCAGAGAATGAAATGTGATAATACATAACCTGCCTCCCGGATTCAGAAGATCGATCATCGTATCGAGTGTATCCCTTAATACATCGAGTTCACGATTCAGTTCGATCCTTATCGCCTGAAATGTCTGCTTGGCAGGATGTCCCATGGCCTTTCTTACTTTCATGGGTATGGCTGACTTTACGATGTCAACCAGTTCAAAAGTTGTTTCGATCTTCTTAACTTCCCTGGCAGCCACAATATGCCTGGCTATATTGGCCGCGAACCTGTCTTCCCCGTAGTCCCTTATTACACGGAAGAGTTCCGATTGCGAATAGCCGTTTATTATGTCCCCCGCCGTCAGTTCGCTGCGCTGATCCATCCGCATATCGAGCGGTGCGTCCTCCCGGTAGGAAAAACCGCGCTCCGCGTCGTCAAACTGATGTGATGATACGCCGATATCGAGGAGCATTCCATCCATCCCCCCGATCCCGAGTTCCTTTAAGATATCTGTTGTATGAAGATAGTTGCCGCGGACGATCGTGACGCGGTCCATGAAAGGCTTCAGCCTTTCGGCGGCCGCTTCGACGGCATGCTCGTCTCTGTCTATACCGACCAGCCTGCCGTCTAAGCTTAACCGTCTCACTATCTCGAATGAATGACCGGCACCTCCCAGGGTGCCATCGACGTAAACCCCTTCCGGTCTGATATGAAGTCCTTCGATCACTTCCCGGAGCAGTACCGGTGTATGTTCGAACGTCATCTCAGTTCAAAACTCTCCAGGTGACGGAGATCCTCCTCGCCAAGCTCATCAAAGTTGATGGCATTCATCTGCGTCCACTGGCTGCTGTTGCGGATCTCGACTCTGTTGCCGAGGCCGGTGACCGTAACGTCCTTCCCCAGCCCGACCGTATTTTTCAATGGCTGCGGGATCAGGATACGTCCCATCTTATCCACTTCGCATTCGCAGGCATTTCCCAGGATCAGAGCCTGTACCTGCATTCCCAGTTTATCTGTCATGGAAATATTCATCAGCTTTTCCTGGATCGGTTCCCACCGCTGGTAGGAATAAGCCGTAATGCACTGACCGAACAGCCCCCGGGTGATTACAAATGAGTCACCCAGGTCCTCGCGAAACTTTGCAGGGATCGTGACCCTGCCTTTCGCATCTAAGGAATGGTTGTATGAACCGATCAGCATTCTAAAT
>DFKQ01000086.1 GCA_002373875.1 Lachnospiraceae bacterium UBA3641 | reverse complement strand
GACGGAATATACCACAGACTTGGTGCTCTCATCTTCATATGATCCCCTGCCGTAGATAATCGTTGCACCATGCCTTGTCATGTCATAGATAAGCGAACTGACCTCGTCCGGTGCCGTTGTCACGATAAAGAGCGTTGCCTGCTGGTATTTTCTGTAAAGGACGTTTATGACTGCCGTAGAAACATACTGGAATATAACCGAGTACAGGGCTATCTCCCATCCGAAAAGGGCACCCGCAATAATCAGGATTACAGTGTTTATGACCACTGCCACGTTGAATCCGTTTATGCCTTTTTTCTTGTTCAGGTATATCGCTATGAAGTCAGTCCCGCCTGATGTTGCGTCCATGAGAAGGCAGAGGCTGACCGCTATTCCGTTTATGATACCGCCGAATACGCTTATGAGAAGGATGTCGTTTGTGATCACGTAACCCGGGATAAGGTCAGTCAGAACGCCTGTCAGGACGATCACGATGCATGAGAGCGAAGTGAACTTTTTCCCGATATACTTAAAGCCAATGTAGACTGGCACCGCATTGATGAGAACATTTATGGGAGTGTATGGTATGGCCACCCCGAAAAACCTGTTCGCAATCTCCTGTATCAGGAGCGTAAGTCCTGTCGCGCCGCCCGGAAGCAGCCCGCCGGTCCTTACAAAAGATTTGATATTGACGGCAAATACCGCCGAAGCGATGACCACCACCAGAATCCTGAGGGACATCCATCTGTAGCTGTTGTTTCTGATTTTCTCGTCCATAGTTTTACCTGTAAGATGCTGTCAGTAATTCATATACCTGATGGGCTTCTTTGATCTTTTTCTGCATGTATTCAACTGTATCCATCCAAATTACACCTCTCATTTGTATAAACAAGAATTATTTGTTCCTACCCAATCCTCTCGTTTCTGAATTGTTCCTGGACAAGAAGCATTCTTATCTTGCGGATCATCGGATCTTTCATTGTGAATGATACTCTTCCCATAGTCACATTTATAAATTCCTCCCGGTTCTCAGGAATCTTACCGATATGATTTTCAGACCCAAACAGTTCATCATACCGAACTTCCGCAGAATCAATCAACGCATTCAGGATATCCTCTTTTCCCTTATAGTGTTTATAAAGCGAAGGGGCTTTAATCCCGACAATACTTGCAATCTGTTCCACACTTGTTCCATTGTATCCATTCTCCGCAAATAACGTTAATGCCGCATCCAGTATCTTCTCTTTGGCAGACATGGCTCCTGGAACCTGCAGACCCGTTTAAATTCCTCGTAATACTTCTTATCCTCTTCTTTCAGGCAGGGGACTGCGTCTCCCATCAGCAGATTTTACCTTTTGATTTCAGATATATCCGAGTTATCCCGACACTGAGAAGAAGTATAAGAACAGCTACAGGCAATATCCATACAACCGGCACCTTTTCGGTGTTCATTGCAAGCATTGCGACCTCAGTATATGCAATAAGGAGCCACTGAACAATATAGATAATGTCCAGATTATTACCCAGATATGACACCGCTTTTACAACAGGTCTCAGGGTAATCACTTCTGAAAGCAGGTAATAAATCGACATTCCCATCAGTATTACAAATGATGTGAACAAAAGATGCAATGGCGTCTGACTATAGAAAACTCTGTCCTTAAGCATATACATTGTCTTAAGATCGATCCCGCATAATGTATATACGATACTTGTCAGAATCAACCCGATGCCTCCTGTTATAAAACAATATATATATAGCCTGCGTTTATCACGGGCACGCTGAAGATAACAGGCAAAGCACATACCGAAAACAGGATAGAACAACCATAGAAACAGCGGAAACGTAGTCACTCTGTTTGTAATAAAAAGCAGCCCCAGTACATACTGTTTCCACCCCTGCATGTCATAGGTATTAAGGGCCGTGCCTGCAAAGGAAAGCACAATTGATGCTGCAAGCATTGCCGGTAGCGGGAATTCAAGCTTTTTCATAAGCGCTATAGCAAAAAATGTCATCCCGGCAAACTGAAGAATGCTTACCAGAAACAAAGAATCCGCTATACTCATCGGAGTCTTCAAGCCAAGTGCTGTACCGATAATGATAAACAGAGTGCCTTTAAAAAAACTAAGGAGGTAACCGTTTCTCAAAAGCTTAAGGCCTCGAAGCCCCATTTTCCCCGGTGTGGCATTTCTGGAATACATAATTCCCACACCCATGGAGAACATAAAAACCGGCGCACCCAAAGGTCCTGCCAGGAACTCAAGAATATTCCGAAAAGGCCCGGTTGGTACGATATTAAGATCTGCCGTACTCAGCTCCTCATAAACATGGACAGTAACCATCACTATAATAGTAAATGCCTTGGCCCAGTCAAACTCGGTTTGTCTTCCTTTATTCACTGCTTCCTTACTGAAAAATGCGTTTTCCATATTATGATATCGGGAGCAAAACCCCACTCCTTTACTCTCTTTATTTTTTATTTGTGAACCAACTAAAGGTTTACTCTATTCTCAATTAGTTGTTGTTTTCGAAGGACACAATACTGCCTCCGTTTTGGTTAATTTTCAGGGAGAGGACGCTCGAATCTCCCTTCTTTACAGGATTTGAGGCGTTTTAGGGCATCGGTTCGAATCCTGTTATCCCGATAGCCGGAATGAGTCAGGAGATACGTCCCCTGACTCATAATACTTAACTGAAAAGCTGCCCCCACTGCTATATCATGCCGTTATTTGACGTTGATATAGATCGTTATTGGCTTGCTCTTAGCGCACTTTATAATAACCCTTGCAGGTTTTCCTTCCTTAGTGGCTTTCTTCGCATATACAACACCATTCTTAACGGTCACGCCTCCGGATGCGGACCAAGCTAACTTCGTTGCATCCGTACTGTACTCGGTAACATACGGTTTAAGATCAATAAAGAACCTGTCATAGCTGCCCTGCTTCATCTTAATCGTAACTGAATTGGTCGCAGGATCGATCTTTATCTTATTAGTATTTGGATCGCGCGGAAGCAGGTTTTCACTGTCATTTACAAGAATAAGCTCCGGATTGCCCGACTTAACTGTAATCTTCACTACGCTTAAGTTGTATTTCTTATCATCAGTCTTGTCTTTGGATCTTACGATCACATAAGCAGTACCTATACCCTTTGCTTTAACTTCGGCAGTGGCGAAAGCTTTAGAGCCCTTGGCATCGGGGATGGCAGTTTCCTGTGCATTCTCGATACTTATTATGTTTTCGTTAGTCGAAGTAAATTCAAATGTCAGGTTATCTTTCTTTTCTGCCTTGCTTATCACTGCGGTAACTACAGTTCCTCTCCTGTCTTCAAAAGCTGTATCAAGCGTTGACCTTGCAGCTTTGGCCGAAAGCTTATAATCCTTGTCATTTATTGTGTTCTTGTATCTCTTTGTCTCGTAATCGGTAGCAGATACCCTTATGGGATAATCACATACATATTCAACAGCCTTCTTTTCACCCTTATCCTTGACAAGCTTCACGGTAACCCGAAGGACGGTCATACAGGATGTCATGCCTGCAGCCGTTAGCTTATTTGGCCACTTGGCTGTGATCAGTCCCTTACTTGCGCTTGCCACTGCCGGAAGCTTCTTGCCGCTTAAAGCCTTAAGCTCCGGATAATCATCTATCATGTTCTTGAGCGGAGCATTAAGTGATCCGGCATCGAACTTGTTAAGTATCTGGAACTTAACCGATGCCACCTGTTTAACCGAGCTTTCAGGCATAAGGGTTGCGTTAAGTGCTATCTGTTCTCCTGCCTTTAAGTCTATCAGTATATCCTTATAATCTTCAAGCGCAATACCCTTGGCTTCATCGGATACATAGACCTTACACTGTTCAACCTTATTACCGCAGTATACATAAACCGTAGCTTCACCGGCCTTAAGCGATCTTACCACAGCCCGGGCCTTTCCTTCCCCGGTCTTATCAGCTGCAATAGTCACAACATCAGTATTACTGCACTTAAACTCAATATCCGGTTTCTTTTCATCATAAACCGCTTCTGCGGTGAGGTTAAATTCTTCTCCGGTTATCAGATAGTATTCCTTGTTGCTTAAGGTGAGCTTCTTAACAGGAACGTCCGCATCCTTGGGCTTGAATTCCTCATCGTAAGAATCATCTATCACGTAAACAGCTTCTGCCGTAATTGCCCTTGATCCTACCCTTATCTTAACTGTGGCATTTGGATCTCCCGTATCTCCGCTTATCGATGCTGCTCCTTTTATCGTCCACTTCTTAAACTTATATCCCTTGGAAGGAGCATTATATTGAAGGGTGAGTTCATCATTCTTTTCAGCCTTTGTTACAGCGGATCCGTCTTTGTTCAGTGCCTTACCGTTTGTTACGCTTACTTCTACAGGCCCGGCTTTAACGGTAACATCACATTTTACCACCTTATCGCCACAGCCTGCCCAAAGAATGGCTTCACCTTCTTTTCTGGCCTTAAGAGTAACCGTATTACCGGTTTGTGTCATAGACACAACTGACGAATCC
The DNA here is from genome assembly GCA_002373875.1 of Lachnospiraceae bacterium UBA3641. Taxonomy (GTDB): domain Bacteria; phylum Bacillota; class Clostridia; order Lachnospirales; family Lachnospiraceae; genus UBA2868. The sequence continues at coordinate 11,609 of DFKQ01000086.1, read as the reverse complement.
GAACACTTAAAGGTCAGTTCGGGTTCTTCACCTTCACCCGAGGTTGATACGACGGCATTTACACTTAAGATGTATTTTGCACCGTCTCCAAGTTGAAGTTCAACAGAAGTCCTGTCAAGAACAAGAGAACTTACATTCTTCTCTTTGATCTCCTGATCACTCTCATCCAATCTTTTATAGATCGCCTTTATTATAACGTCATCACCTGGCATCTCAAAATATGCCGCTCCGTCATAGACTTCTCCGTCTTCTTCATCTTTCAACGGCTGAGGGCAGGATTCTTTCTCCTCCTCGGTATCGATCATATTAACCGATAAGGTATTTCCTTCTCCATCCATGGCAAGCCATTCTGTAAACTCATAGTTCTCGGCCATCTCATACGGATAGTCAGCCACGATATAGACAAGCTCTTTCTCCTCTGCTTCATAGAGAAGGTCTCCGGACTGATCATAGGCTGATCCATCGATCACATCCACGAAATAATCCGAGCCGTAAAGAGGTATAATAATCTCCATATATGCATCTTCATATATTTCCGGATCCGGATTGTATGTAAGATATGCAGTTACGCCATAGTCGATATTATTGTCATCAGCGACTTCAATAAGATCTTCAAGCCAATACTCAGTATTTATATCCTGTATTTCCATCCATGACCAGCCAGCGGGAAGATAAGGTGTCAGATCATCAAGGCACATACCTTCTTCAAGATACAACTCATTCAGTAATTCAAGATCATCATCCTTAAATTCCGCTTCCGGCTTGGATACTATCGTGTACGTTTCTGTCAGGATCTCGCTCCTGTCCATGCCGTCCTTTATTGCAACGGCTTTTAATACCGTGTCACCCGGCGCATCTATATATATTCCTTCATTCCCGGTAGTTTCATATGCTTTTGCGTTTTTGGAAATATTTCCCAAATCATCTACTGGTTCACTTCCGTCAAGCGTATACCATATTGGGGCCCCCTCGGTATCTGTCCTCAGGATGACTGAAACGTTATTATGGTAAGTAGCTCCAGCAGGCATCGCCATCGGTTTCGCGGTGCATTCAGAGCTTTCTATAATAACATCACACCAGACTTCCAGTGTTTCCTGTTCATCAACCTCATCCGTGTCATAGTTATAGACAAGCAGATCCTCAGGAACCTTAATATTACCCACTACAGTGAACATCTGCGTGCTCAAGACATTTTCCCTGAATTCATCAGGAGCCGGTTTCTCCCATGTTACGGGGAGGTATTCCGTACTGTCGTCATCTGTCAGTATAACGATCGTATCAGGCAGCAGCTTGTTTAGTCCGTCCCAGTCAGCACTTCCCGTATTATTATCAAAACCGTCATTAAGCTGATCTTCAAAAATGAGCTTACCGCTTGCCGCATCTTTCTTAACGATAAACCACGCTTCCTCATCGTACACTTCGAGAATACATGCATCTAAGGTCGGATCGAAAGCTACGCCAAAACCATACCCTGAAACAGGCCATTCATATACAGGTAATTCTTCATATATATCGTATAGGATCCCCGGAGCATCAGCCTTTAGTACATCTTCGTAATCATTCCTTATGTTAAGTTCTATATCTCCCTGATATTCCAGGATACCCTTATAGGAATATCCCAAAAGTTCCTTTATTGTCTTTCCGCTTTCCTTATCCCTAAGATCATCGAATTCAAGTGTCACGTAGGCAGAATAAGCCGTGGCTGCTTCGGCAAGCTTTTCTTCACCCTTTCCCTCCGGGTTGTATTCGATCGAGAAACCGGCGGACGGATCCAGCGTATATTCCTTTTCAGTATTATTTGTTGTTATTCGTATCTTTGCTTCATTAGGTGCAGTACTTAAGGAAAAGCCCTTTTCCGGTTCCTCGAGTACAAGGTCAACAGCTTTAATGGTACTTGAATAAGCAAAAACAGCTTCCAGTGTTAAGTCACTGTCGGGCGTTTTTATGTCAAAGTCATCATCTGTTATTACTGCAAAGCCCGGAATGACCGTACTGTCTGTAGGGATCTCACTGCCGTCTTCGTAATTGAGCTTTAAGCTGTCGGGTGTGACCTTCCAACCGGCAAGTACATATTTACCGTCTTCATCATCAAACAGAACATCCATCGAACTGATGGAAACCGCCTGTCCATCCGCTGCCTCATAGATAATGCCGTCATTTCCGTATTCACTGATAACTCTGTTTTCAAAGGCTGTTCTCTCACTTTCCTCAGCATTAAGCAGGGTCCTTTTGATGCGCAGCTGATTGCCGGATACAGGCATGCCGGATACAGGCATGGGAGAAGGTTCTTCTCCCGGTATTTTTTCGTTCGCTTCAAAACACAGCAGGATCCCACCCGCATATCTGTAAGTTTCTGAAGTGAAGGAATAACCCGGTACAGTGACATTAACTGCAATTTCCCCATCCGGTATAAAGGTATCTGTACCCGAAGAAATATCCGATATTTTCACCTCTGCATAATAAGTTTCGTCTGCCTTGGCAATATAATCGTTCCATATGGGAGCCTTTGAAGCTTTTCCTTCCGCAGTCATTACCTTCTTAGACCAGGAAACTGTTATACCCTTGGAAGCCGGATAGGTAATGACAGAATCATTGCCTTCATTTTTGTAGGTAAGCCCTGTTACTGAATCCGGCAGTTTTTTCCCTACCTGCACCTTCTCTATGGCCAGGTTCTCAATCGATTTTGTCCTTGCAGCATAGACCGGCTTAATATACACAGTTGTATCCGGTACCATACATTTAAGGTCCATTTTTTTGAGATTCTCTTCAGTGAATCCGTATTTCTCATTTATGTAAAGGCTTGTGCCTTCCTCATCCCTTGAAACTCTCCACCCGAGGAAAGGCCTGCCACTGATAAACCGGGCACGGAAAGCCAGTTCGTCGCCCTCTTTCTTTATCAGTTTATTAAATGTATCCTTCTCGCGTTCCTTATAATAAAGCTCACGGGTTGCAACCGTTTCCAAACGGAAGCTTTTCGTGCTCTTCATACTATCGGCCCAGTCCTTAGACCAAAACGATTCTCCGTTAGGTTTAGACCTCTGCTTGGCATAATCATTTACGGCATAAGCAGTGATCTTATACGAGCCTTCGTTGTTTACGGTTATGCCGTTACCGTTATAGAGTTTGACTTCAGAAGTTGTCCCGTTATTCTCAAGTGTGTAGAAAATAGCATCACCGGGGTGGCCTGTTGTCAGATATACGGACTGACCGGACCCGCTCAACATCTCATTATCGCTTATCTCAACAAGCTGACCGTCTTCACCCATTTTCATAACCTTTGGAGCGGCTGTGACAGGTGTGCCTTCACCGGTATAATCAATCTTTTTAGTATCATTGTCATACCAGTTATCATAGCTTCTTAGCCATGCCAGGATTACCTCGGGAAAATGCCCCTGCATGATCGCATCGGAATTCTTCGCTAAGGTTCCGGCCAGCCACATCTCTCCCTTGGTGCTCTTGTCAATCGTCCCGGCATTGTCGTAGTCATATTTTAACAGTCTGAATACCATTCCCATCAGAGTGGGATAATATGACTTGAACTCTTTAAGCTCGGCCGGAGTCATTACATCCTGGATACCCTGCTGACCATAACTGTTGTCCGTCAGCTTGTTCCAGATTTCATCAAGCCATTTCTGCTGAACGGCCCTGCTCTTGTCCCATCCCTTATCATCACCGATAAGGTCATCATATAAGGTTAGCAGGGTATTTCCGCTTCCGACTATGGGGCTGTTGAATTTATTCAGTACCCCTCCCATCACTGCAGAAAGCTTCGCCATTTCCTCCGGTGTTTTAGACATCATCAGCTGAACAAGACCCCTGAACGCTTCCTGCGCGGACACACCGTTATTGATCCACTGCTTACCGGCTTCACCCTCACTCATTTTATATTTGCTGTAGCTTTCCCTGGTAACATTTTTATCACTCGCTAACAGGTTCCAGTTAAACACTTTGTTATAGAGCTCCGGCAGCCAGTTCTCAAGTATCTTACCGTTATCTCTCATATGGAAAGTATATGCTTCAAAATTTTCAAAAAAGTTCATCCTGCCCATGGTGATATAGTATTCACTGAAAAAATCAACAAAAGCCAGTTCATCATTGATCGCCAGGAGTTGCTTGACCATTTTGGGCCTTTGGTCATTATATTTAGCGCTGCGTACATACCATGGGTCATTGTCATAGTAGAGGGTAACATTATCAACCTTCTTTGATATTTCAGCAGGCTTATCTGATTTTACAGGCGTTTCCTTCACCTGAGGGTCACCGGGCACATAGTGATCCACGCCATAGCGTTTAAATTCCAGTTCATAGGGTGCTAATTGGGGGACCAGATCCACCTTGTTTATTATATTGTGAACGCAGTAATAGCATTCGTTACCCTTTTCCGTCCTGGAATTGTCCCTGTAATCGGTTCCGCCCGCAGGAACTTCGTAGCAATAGGCAAATATCTGGTTCTTGTTCTTGTAGTCCGAATTCTCTCCATAGGTATCCACAAGGAATTTACCCGTAAGGTTTGCCGTGGCGCTTCCGCGTGAATATCCGGTAATAAAGAACTTGACCCTGCCCTCCTTAAGGTCTTTCTCGAGACCGTAGTTCTTAATATAGTATTTCAGCTCATCCATGACATGGATTCTTGCTGATTTAAAGCCCGAATGTTCATCCTTCATGTCATCCGTATTGGAGCCGTTAATGGTCATATTGCCGGCCCATTCTTTTTCATAGCCGTCGCCTCTTACAGCAATAGGCACAAGGGTGTATTCCTCCCCAGCCCTGTTCCTTATTGTCTTCTTACCGATAGCAACACCAATTGAATCATCGGTAGGTTTTTTGGCATACCAGGTGTTTATATAGATATTATTCTCAGAAATACCTATCTGCTGCATCAGGCTCTTTATATTGGTGAACTTATACCGGTAATCCTCCTGGGTCTTTATACTGGCATCGGCGCTGGCCATGGCCATGTTCAATCCAAAGGTGGCAAGATGGTTATCATATTTCTTCGGATCGGTGAAAAAGAAACCGTCCGAATAATAATACTTGTTTACGATATCGGTGCCTTCTGTTGTGTGCGAAGGAGAAGACACATAGCCGTAATAAACCGGGTACTCAGCACCGTCGGCACCTGTGAATTTATAATTCGTCATACCGTCCGCTTCACCGGTTGCTTTAGTGATATCCCTTGTCTTCCATTCATTGTAATTAACCGGATATACTTCTGCCTTACCGGGATTCTCTTTCGGGTCTGATTCACTTCCCGCCATGATATAAAGTATTCTGTCCCTAAGTTCAACATGCTTGTTGTCTTTGTCGCAGCGAAACTGCCTTACATCAAAATTGCCGTAACCGGTACTAAGACGTCTGATTTTTCCATCATCTGAATCATGTACCCATACCTCACTACCGGCACCCAGAGCCCCGGTTCCGGGATTTATATAAGCTCTGGAAGCTACACCTGTCTGAAGGACAAGATTACTTTTTTTACCGCCTGCGGTATTATCTTTAACTACCACCGTCCCTGAAAAGGCAAGATCATCCTGGCTGTCGACCCAGATACCGCCTCCGTCAACATCAGCACTGTTCCCTGTCAGCGAAACCCCGCTCACACCGCATCCGTTTGCATTAAAATAGATACCGCCTCCGTATTTGGAATAATTTCCTGTAAATATACAGTTGGTAATTGAAGCTTCCTTACCGTTGGCGTAGATGGCTCCGCCGTATTTCTGCCCTACATTATTTTTGAAAGTGATTCCTCTTACCTGATTATTTCCGTTATTTGGCAGATAGATGCCCCCACCGTGTTTAACCGCCAGATTATTGTCTATGCTTGTTTTCCCGTACCCGTATACCATTATCTTATCGGAATCAAGGTATATGGCACCGCCAAGGTCACCGGCACGGTTCGCTGTTATCCGGGTATCATTATCCATACCGAGCACACCGCGTGCTCCGTTCATATAAACGGCCCCGCCGTCTTCCTTGGCAAAATTGCACACTATCTTAGTGTTGGTAAGCTGTATATTAGCCTGGGATTCGGCATATATGGCGCCGCCGTATTTTGCGGCACAGTTAGCTATGGTAAGGTCTCTCAGATCAACAGTTGATTTTGAGTTGGCATATATGGCACCACCCTTACCTGAAATATATCCTCCCACAAGTCTTCCCGTTTTATAGGTGTAAGTTTTTTCGTTTTCCCTGAAGGAAACTCCATTCTGGGTAAAACGTGTATCTGTCATCTCTACAACACATTTTCCGCCTGTGATTATGAGTTTGGCATCCTCTTCAAGTACAAACATATTTCCGGTTGATTCGGGATTATCCATAATATAGTAAATATTATCCTTGCCGCTCCCATACGGTGCACGGAAAAGCGAACGGCAGTCAAGCTGCAGATGAATCGTCTTCCCCTTACTGATCAATATAGGCTCGTCTATGAACATATCTTCTGCAAGTCTAATTTGTGGAACCTTTTCCTTGCTTTTTGTCTGCGCAAGAGAAAAAGCGTCCTTAAGCGTCAGACCATTTGTCGCAAGATTATCCACATATATTGTGCTGCGGAATACGGGATCTCTATAAGACCCGGTCCTGTCACTGCATATTTCCGTATCATCATCGGAAGGTTCACTGTTATTCTCTTCCCCGCCTGTAATAATCCGGCCCGAACCAAGGCCGTTTTCTTCCATCCACAATGCGACATCCTCATCCGTAAGAGGAGGGTCATCTTCAGACGGACCTGCGTAAACATCCTGATCCGCCACAGGATTTATTACTTCATCCGTGTTTTGATTAAGATACGTTTCAGCTGCCTGTACCGGTACCGTCAGAAGTACTGATTGCGGTATACACTCCAGTGCAAGTACAAAACTGAGTAAAACACTTAAAAACCTTACAAATCTCTTTTTCATTACCTTTCCTCCTGTTTTTTTCGGGATGGACCTGAGTTGTTTCCTTCCACAGGTATCCACGCGTATCAGCGCGTATTTTGTGATTTTTTACTTAACTCTCGCATAATTCTCTACAAAAAAAACGGCGGAGAGACTCCCCGCCCATTCGGTTGGACCAAAATCTTACGACAAGGCCACAACAGGCTTCGCCTGTTGATTATAATATACCAAAAAGATTAGGAAAACGCAAGAAATCCACTGTTGTTTTCGAAGGACACAATACTGCCTCCGTTTTGGTTAATTTTCAGGGAGAGGATGCTCGAATCTCCCTTCTTTACTGGATTTGAGGCGTTTTAGGGCATCGGTTCGAATCCTGTTACCCCGATAGCCGGAATGAGTCAGGAGATACGTCCCCTGACTCATTCATCCCACTGTCTTACTTCTTTGTGTACAGGAATTTTATTGTTCTGCTTCCGGTGCAGATGCCGTTCTTTACAGCTTTGATCGTGATGGAGCCGATCTTTCCGTTTGCGGTCTTCGAAACGGTCGTTGTATAATCCGTGTCCGGCTTAAGCTCAAGATCACTTGTTTTTAATGTAAGCGCATCCGTAAGGATCGCATTCTTCTCAAGAGAATCTTCTGATCCTTCGATCACAAAGGAATACTTCTTATTGTTCTTCGCCTCTTCCTTCGTAGCACTTCTGAGCGTTGCTATGGTCTTAGTACCGTCCGCAGATTTTACAATATTTACAGATTGATCAGAGCTCTTCTGAACGGCTGATACAGCTTGCGAGTTAAGCTTTATCGCAACAATCGAGAATGTCTTTAAAACCGTCTTCTTTGATTCGGCCTTGCCGGTCTTCCATCTGACTATAGGACGGTCAGCGGCCTTAGTCTTCCTGAGTTCCTTATCGGAAAGCTCTACAAGCTTTATCTCAACTGCCGGTGCCTTCTTGTCCTTCTTGATCTGCGATGTTGTAACATCCTTATAGTTGCAGCCCGGAACAGACGATACTGTATAGTCTCTTCCCTTCTTCAGCGTTATCCCTCCGGCCTTGACCTCGATCGGAAGCGTGTTAACATCGATCTCTTTACCGGTATATGTCTGATTAACAAGTCCCTTGACGCTTAGTGATGTTACCTGCTTTGACTTTATTTCGTAAGTATTGTATGCACTTCCCGCATAGTTCTTCTTTCCTATGACCGTGACCCTCGCGGTTCCAATGGCGGTATTATTCGTATATACAACTGAATAATCGGAAGTTTTGAGGGGCGTACCATTAACTGTCACCATTTTGATCGAAGCTTTTATGGGTTTACCGGTATAGTCAAAATAATCTGATTTTAATGTTATAGTCGTATTTTCCTGTGACAGTAATACTGTTGCCGAACTCGTGGGAAGCACATTGAATTTGACAGTCTTCTTGAGCGTATCCGTATAATTCCCGGTACCGCAGTATGTCACCGTAACTTCCTTTTTTTCGGCAGGATCAGCTGTTATGAGCTCAGACAGTTTTTCATCTGTCTTGCCATCCACTGTGTATTTAACGGTAAAGTCATCTTCATATACCAACTGGTTTCCGTTCTTATCCGTTATCATAAGGTAAGGTGCAACAGCCCCGTCAAGATCCGCTGTGTATTTCATATCCGGAATACTCCCGGGTGTCCCGTCAATCTTCTTTGCGGAGATCTCAAATTCATGTGTGTTCTTTCCGACCCATGCTCCGATACCCTGTACGCTCACAGATGCAATCCCTTTATTTACGTTGTCATTATAAGTTACGGTATAATCCACATCCTTCTTAAGCGTTACGTAATTACCCTTGTAAGGATCTAAAGCTTTGACAGTTGCCTGCGGAGTGATCTCTTTTCCGGTATATACCGCAGAATATATGGTCTCACCGTCTATAGTCTCCTTCTTAATACCGCTACCGGAAAGAGTTATTTCCGACCTGTTGCCGCCAAGAGTCAACTCATTGTCATCCGAATAGATATCGGTCGCATTAATACCATTTGTCACACTTATAAGGACATAGGCATTCCTCGTCCATCCGTCGGGACACTCATCAGTGGCATATTCCTCGGTAAGGAACGATACCTCTCCGTCTTTCCAGATCTGATCGTCACTGCAGCAGACAAAGTAACCGTCTCCGTCGTCGCCCTCCGGATAATAATACACTTCCGAATAAAGCTGTCTGTTCACATCCGGGTATTCAACATTCCATTTAACTCTGAACTCCCCGGTCTCTTCATTGAACTCGGAAGATTCAAGCGACCCTACAAGAGCTGCATCAAATGCACCCGCAAACAGCGGATCAGAAGACGCTCTCCAAATGCTCTGCCCGGGTGTGGCTGTTGCAAGCCTTCCCTTCATGATGGCAAAGTCGGCTGTACCCTCAGGATACTCGGCATCAAAGACAAAATCACCCGTACAGTCTACCGAATCATCCATATAGCCGCAGGGAACGCGGCCTGCATAAAACTCAACAGCGGCGTGCTCGCCGTCAACAGGTGATTTGATGATATTCCCGTTCTCATCAAGAGCAGCAAATGTATAAACTTCTTCACTATCCTCGTATTCATCTTCAAGGGGCTCGATATACTCAAGGTCGCCTTCGAAGGAGAACATAGGATCCATTGTAACGGTCTGCGTTTCTCCTACAGTTTGTATACGTCCGCTGACCTCTACCATATTGGACTCACCAAACCTGTAATCATCATCATAGTAAATGTCATCTTCGCTAATAATATCATCAGATGACATATCGTCATTCTGCGATTCCATAAATACGTCAACATTGGAGAAACTGTCCGTTTCCGGCTGCGCATCTTCTTTTTTATTACCCTTACTGTCCTTCTTTATAAGACTCTTTAACAGATGATCCCAGTTAACTGATGAGTTCCAGTAATTATCAGTTCCATTAAAACCCGAAGACATGAAACACATAGTAGGAAAAACTGTTCCCTTTGATCCCCCATCTTCATCCACACCTTCCCAAGTGATGATCTTATCTCGCGACAGACTGAAAGGATGAAGCGATAACGGGATCATTGTTCCGGTAGCTCTCGTATTGATGTCATTCTTCTTTTTATCAGATGTTGAATTCTTGTACATTTCGGGGTCTTGCCAGTCACCCTCCGTGATCGTGATCTTGGTCTGAAAATCCCACGAATCACCATAGTATCCCCTGGGCGGAAGATTTACATCAGGATTATAGGTGCCTCCTTTATAATCATCACCTATCTCAAAACAATGCGCGATCTCATGTCCGACCGTCGGAAGCATATCCCCATCAGAGTAAGTGATTATATTGGCAGGCCTTCTGTAGGTATATCCCTGAATGCTTCCGTCTTCTCCCTGTCTGTACTGAACAAAGGCAAGTATAAGGTCGTATTTGTCCTTTCCGCTTCTGGTCTTTACCTGGCGCTTACATGCTTCCTTCCACAGATTGTACATTCCGTTGTTGGTGATAAGATCCATTTTGCTTGCATTGATCTCTTTACCTTCGGTAACAGTGACATTTGCAGTAGGATAAGTATCCATCAGATACTCTCTTACTGTATCACGAAGCTGCGACCAGTTTCTTTTCTCCCCGCCAAAATATTCAAACTGACCGTCTTTACAGCTGTATACTCCGGGTTCCGGTGCAGCAGCATCGTTTCCCCATTTTGCCTTGACAGGCAAAATAAGAATGTTAAGGTCTTTGGTCTCATAAAATTTGATCCCGGATGCCTCTCCTACCTTCTCGCCTTCACTGTTTATTATGCGGAAGTTGTATACGCCCTTGGAAAATCCTTTATTTATAATAAATTCCAGATACCAGCCGGCCTCGGGATTGCAGTCCTTATCATATATCCTGATCACGTTGAACCCGCGGTCCTCAAGCAAGTCATAGAGCTCATAATCGTCCGATTCACGTCCTCCAACAACCGGATAAACCTCAATTTCAAAATCGTTTGCTCTTTCCCTCGCTTCTTCCTGCGTAAGGCCATCAGAACCGGGTATCTTCATCATGATCGCAGTATCCTTGTTTGCCGCAAATTCCCGGATCAGAGTCTGTTCTCCACCTTCTCTCTTCGTATGCTTCGAAAATCCCTGGTTGATCTCGATATTTTCGACCGAATATGCAGTATCAGGTGCCGCTGATTCAGTTTCTGTCGACTCAACTTCTAAAACTTCAACTTCCGGGATCTCCAACTCCTCGGCATATATCCCGTTTGGCAGCATCCCAACCGCCAATACCAGACTTAAGACCACGCATATACAGATCTTCATTATGCCTTGATACTTTCTTTTAGTGTTCTTTTTCATCTCTTCCTCCTTCCAAAAGAATCACTGTCTTGTATCTTATTTTATCCTTAGTGCAAACCTCGTACTGATTCTGAGAGCTGTCCCCGGTGACTCATTTACGATGCTTCTCTTCCCTACCAAAGATAAAATTGAACAGCCTGTCCTTGAATAAACGAACTGCTGTATCTACCCTGATTATAAAACACTTAAAGTATCTTTACAAACAAATATTGGAATGTGAGACGGCACTCTACACAAGACCTTTTGGGACAGTCGCACGCTACTCCTTAAGAATACCACTCAAGGTCACAAAACCGTTTTTTCAAGACTCCGTAATACCAGGTGTCCCTAAATGGATTTGATAACCTTTACGGACACTGAATTTACGGACACTTTTTGCTCAGTAACTATATCAGAAGTTTGACAGTCCAACCTCAAAC
>DFKQ01000035.1 GCA_002373875.1 Lachnospiraceae bacterium UBA3641 | reverse complement strand
TCATCATCGACAAGGAAGAGTGCGACATGGATCCGGATGATCTTATGATGGCCGCTCTTGATGCAGGCGCCGAGGATTTCTCGGATGAGGAGGACAGCTACGAGATCCTTACAGATCCGGATTCCTTCTCGCAGGTAAGGCAGGCTCTTGAGGAGCAGGGAATTAAGATGGCGGAAGCCGAGGTTACAATGATCCCCCAGACATGGGTTACCCTTACCGATGAAACAGCCATCAGGAACATTCAGAAGACCCTCGATCTTCTTGATGAAGACGATGATGTACAGGCTGTTTACCACAACTGGGATGAGTAATTCGTTACAGCACATGGATACAGAAAACATGGATCGTCGTGCTTGCACGTAAGAGACATGATTGCTGTAGACATGTATTGGAACAATACCAAGCCGCGAAAAATGCGGAGCATTTTGAGCCGGGTTGGTGCTGGAACGATATAGCTTTAATTAATTGATAAAGGATAGCAAAATGGACATAAATACAGAGCTTTCCGGCATGCTTTTCAACAATCTGCCTCTTATGAAGCAGTTCAATAAGGATGCCTATAAGGACGCGTTTAAGGATTATTGTGACAGATACAGCTCCCTTTTTTCATGCATAGATGAAGCTTATACATCAAGTGAAGACAAGAGGGCATATTTAATGGGACTTGCAGGTGATTTTGCCGCCCTTGCAAAGGGTGAATACGATAAGCTTGGCAAGAGGTCCGAGAAGGAGCATTTTCTCATCGATAATAATATGGTCCTTACGGTTTATTTGTTTCCGGCGCTCGTGAACGCGGGACGTGAATCCTGTAAGGAGCTGGCGCAGGTCATGGCGGATGCATGGAATGATTCCTTTAAGGGAACGAAGCTGTCCGTCGGTACCTTTGAAGAAATAGACGGCGGATTCAAGCGTAAGCTGTGCTATATTACAACGGCGGTGTGCAGGAGCCTCAAAAAGGACGATGACTGTTACGAGCTTCAGACATTAAGAAATTACAGGGACGGTTATCTGCTTAACAGCGACGAGGGCAGGGAAGTGGTGGAGACTTATTACGATATCGCTCCCACCATCGTAAACAGGATCAACAAGACAGACGGATCGGCGGATACTTACAGGGATATCTTTGACAGATATATAAGTCCCTGCATAAATCTTATCGAAGCAGGCAACAACGAGGAGTGCAGGAAGCTGTATTCGGATATGGTTTATTCCCTCAGGGACAGATATATGTAATGATCGGGAGGATTATGCGGAATGAATGACAATTACAATATAGAAACCTTGTGTGTACAGGCAGGATGGAAGCCTTCAACGGGTGAGCCCAGGGTATTGCCCATTTACCAGAGTACAACCTTTAAGTACGACACGTCCGAGGCAATGGGGCGCATGTTCGACCTTGAGGATGAAGGGTATTTCTATACAAGGCTCCAGAATCCCACCAATGATTATGTTGCTGATAAGATACGGGCTCTTGAAGGCGGTGTTGCCGCAATGCTCACATCTTCCGGTCAGGCGGCCAATTATTATGCCGTGTTCAATATTGCCGAGGCGGGTGATCATGTTATCATGTCATCCAAGGTTTACGGAGGAACCTTCAACCTCCTGACCATAACGATGAAGAAGATGGGCATCGAGTGCTCCGTTGTCGATCCCGATGCGGATATCGATCAGATAAACAGCCTGTTTAAGGATAATACCAAGTGTGTTCTGGCCGAGACCATTGCCAATCCCGCGGTGGTTGTACTTGATATCGAGAAGTTCGCCAAGGCCGCTCATTCACACGGGGTTCCCCTTATCATTGACAATACATTTGCCACGCCCATTAACTGCAGGCCTTTTGAGTGGGGTGCGGACATAGTCACCCATTCGACGACCAAGTACATGGATGGTCATGCAATGTGTGTGGGTGGTGCCATTGTTGACAGCGGTAATTTCGACTGGGAGAAGTATGCCGATAAGTTCCCGGGACTTACAACGCCCGATGAGAGCTATCATGGTCTGACCTATACCAAGAAGTTCGGCAAGGGGGCTTATATAACCAAGGCTACGGTGCAGCTTATGAGGGATCTTGGTTCCATTCAGGCGCCGCAGAATGCATTCCTGCTGAATGTCGGCCTTGAGACTCTTCATTTAAGGGTTCCCCGCCACTGCGAGAATGCCCTTAAGGCAGCCACTTACCTTAAGAATCATGAGAAGGTTGCATGGGTATCATACCCGGGCCTTGCGGATGATAAATATCATGAACTGGCAATGAAATACATGCCGAACGGTACCTGTGGCGTGATGTGCTTCGGCATTAAGGGAGGAAGGCAGGCAAGCATTGACTTTATGGATAAGCTCAAGCTTATAAGCATAGTCACACATGTGGCTGATGCAAGGTCATGCGTGCTGCATCCGGCATCACACACTCACCGTCAGATGAGTGACGAACAGCTGCTTGAAGCGGGAGTACAGCCTGACCTTATCAGGTTCTCCGTCGGGATCGAAAATGCGGATGATATAATCGCCGATCTCGAACAGGCATTGGCATGAATAAATAATTAAGAGAGTATATGAATTCCAATAAGGATCTGTATGTAAAAATCATAAGTATAGCATCCTTGGTGGTACTGGGATATATCTTCTTTATTTCAGTTTATAACCAGATCATTGTACAAAGCGGCGGAGTATTCTATATCATTATTTTCGGCGGGATATTGATACTTGCCTTTGTTCTGCTCAGTCTGGTCACCAAGCTGATCGAGATCACGGGAGAAGTAAAGGACAACAGGATGTGGAATTTTGTTGAGATCCTTCTCCTGTGTCATTTGTCATATCTTTTTCTTGTATTCAGGATGGCTTACAAATCGACGGTACCGGGTGAGGAAACCGTTTTATACAGGGCAGCCACCCTTATGATGGAGGGGGCACTTGCGGATAAGGGAATGGATATGATAAATCATCTGTGTTTCTATCCCTCCCAGTATCTGTATGCATTTATACTGTCTGTTTTCTTCAGGATCGGTGGTGCGCTCCCGTCGCTACTGGTCGTATTAAATGCGGTCATGATCATTATTACCGCCTTTCTTATGGACAGGGTGGTCAGGAAGATAGCCGGCAGGGCCTGCGGTATTATTGCGGCCATGTGTACCGTATTTATTCCGTCCCAGTCCTTTGCCGTTTATTCCTATTCAAGCGAAGTGCTTTTCTGCGCGCTGCTTCTGTTAAATATCGATCTGTGGCTTATAATACTTGAGGCAGATGACGGAGACAGAAGACAGCAGCTGATACTATCCGGACTTTTCGGGCTTTCCAATGCCTTGTTGTGCTTTGTTGAACCGCTGATGATCATTTTCGTGCTTGTATTTGCGGTTTATGCCTTTGTCAGGTACAAGAAGGAGAACAAGAACCCCATGATAATGACGGCGGTATCCATGGCGGCCTTTGTCCTTATACTGCTGATCCTTACCTTTATCAAATCGGTTTCACTGGGAACCGATCTTGGAGAAGTGGTATCGGGAGGCTTCTCACGCTATAAGCTGTCGGTGAATGTTGAAACCTCCGAGAAATACAGTGCCGGAGAGGTGTTTGGTAAATTCAACGAGAATCTGGACAATCAGAATACAAACGTAAGGGACAATTATCATTTTCTCGTAAATGATGAAGGGGAAGCATATACCCAGACTCATAACGCATGGTTTTCGCTGGGGACCCAGATGAGCTATATGTTTGTTCTGGTAATGTCAATAGCATGCGCATTTTATATGTTCAGAAACAGGAATAAGGCTGCGGTTCCGGTATTTGTCACCCTCATCACCTCCTTTATCGTTCTCTTCTTCAGGTCCACCGATGAGGCGAGCACCTTCTTCATGTTTGAAATTCTGATTATCACGGCCTGCTGCGGTTTGAATTATATGTATATGAACCATCATCCGGAGTTATTTGCCACCGTATCCGCCGATACCGGAATTGTTGAGAGGAAAGAGGAGACGGGGTCCTTACTTTCGGGAGCCATGGAATGGGGAGCTGTAGCAAGAGCGAAGAAGCTTATCTTCGTAAAGAAGAATGAAGAAGCCGTTGAAGAGCCCGTTATGGAAGGGGAAGGAGGCATGCCTGGTCAGAATGCCGGAACAGCCGGAGAAAATGCCATGATGCATCAGGAGCAGGATCTTTATTCAGCCATACCGGAGCCGGCAGCTGCCCCTGCCCCTGCACCCGCACCCGTGGCACAGGGCGTGGAAATGCTGGGCGGAAATGTATCGCCGGAAGGATATTTTTCATTCTTTGATCTCAGCCCAACACCGGCCCCCGTATACAGTTCACCGGCACCTGCACCCGTATCCGCGCCTGTTGAGGAATACAATGAACCTGAAGAGGGATATAACGAGCTTGTTGGGGGCTATAACGGACCGATAGAGGAATACACGGAAGAAGAGTATAACGGATCGGCAGAAGGATATACCGGTGATGAGTACGATGGATCAACAGAAGGACACACCGGAGATGAGTACGATGGATCAACAGAAGGATACACCGGAGATGAGTACAGCGGGTCTGCCGATGAATATTCCGAAGAAGATTACTATGCGTCAACAGATGAATATGCTGAAGATAATTACGATGAGCCGGTAGAAGAGTATACGGAAGATGATTACAGTGAGCCGGCAGAAGAGTATACGGATTATGACTCCAAAGAGCCGGCGGACGGATACTCAGTGGATGAGTACGATGAACCTGCCGAAGAATACACTGAATACGCACAGTCTTCTTATGAACCGCAGGAACAGGCATATGCGCAGGAACACAGTGAACCGGCGGATGGGTACGGTGAAGATACGCACGGCCGGAGCCCTGCATCAAGTCCCCGGGCTTTTGACAGCACGACCAAGGCAAGCTTCACAAGTGCCGCCCATGCTTTGGGCTTTTCACTGAGTGACGATTTCTTCCTGGAAGCGGAGAATAAAGAGGAAGAGGAAGCTGACTATGATGAGCCTTCATACGTGGAGGAGACATATGATGATCCCGCTTATGAAGAGGAGACATATGATGATCCCGCCTATGAAGAGGAGGCTTATGACGATGCACCGGTCTATGAACCTTCTTACGATGCTGAAATAGATGAGTACTCCTTCGGAGAGGGTATGCCGGACATCTCCCTGTTTGAGGAGCCCTCTTATGAAGAAGCATCGTATGAAGAGGAGGCATATGAGGAACCCGCTTACGATGAACCTGTATACATGGAGCCGGTCCATG
>DFKQ01000114.1 GCA_002373875.1 Lachnospiraceae bacterium UBA3641 | reverse complement strand
TACTATGCAACATTCGATAACAAGGGTGTTGGTACCAAGATCGGTGAATACATCGTTGAGCACTGCGGTGCTACAAAGGATGATCCCAAGACTATCGAGCTTTTCATGGGTTCACCTGATGATAATAACGCTCATATGCTTTATGCAGGTCTTATGGAGCAGATCCAGCCTTTACTTGATGACGGTTCACTCGTATGTAAGTCAGGCCAGATCGCTTTTGATGACAACAACACACTTCGTTGGGACCAGCAGACAGCTATGAAGAGATGTGAGGATATCCTTACAAGGTACTATGCAGACGAAGATCTTGACATCTGTGCATGTGCTTATGACGGACTTTCATACGGTTGTATGTCAGCTCTTGAGGGTGCAGGCTACACAGCTGATAACTGGCCGCTTATAACAGGACAGGATGCAGAGCTTATGGCTACCAAGCACATCATCTCAGGTAAGCAGACAATGTCTATCTACAAGGATACAAGGCTTCTTGCAAGTAAGTGTGTTACAATGGTACAGGCAGTTCTCGAAGGTGCAGAGCCTGAGATCAATGATACCGAGCAGTACAACAACGGCAAGATCGTAGTTCCTTCATACCTTTGCGAGCCCGTTGCGGTTGATAAGGATAACTATAAGGAAGTTATCATCGGCGGCGGATACTATACAGAGGAGCAGCTTGCTGAATAATAGCAGAAATAATAGGTAAATCCGGCAGGGCGGCGGCAGTAAGCTGCCGTCCTGCTTTAGATGAATAATTACATCATATTAATAGAAGGAGAAAGAGGATGTCGGATTACATCTTGGAAATGAATCATATTACGAAGGAATTCTCCGGAGTAAAGGCTCTTGATGATGTTAATCTTAAGGTTAAAAAGGGCGAGATTCATGCAATCTGCGGCGAGAACGGTGCCGGCAAGTCCACCCTTATGAACGTCTTATCCGGTGTTTACCCCTTCGGAACCTATGAAGGCGATATTCTGTACAAGGGTGAGCATTGTAAGTTTCATAACCTAAGGGATTCGGAAGCCAAGGGAATCGTTATAATACATCAGGAGCTGGCATTAAGTCCCTTGCTCAGTGTAGCCGAGAATGTATTCATCGGGAATGAGCAGACAAGCATGAAGGGTGTTATAGATTGGACAGCGACCAGAAGACGCGCTGTTGAAATGCTTGCCAAGGTAGGACTTGAGCATGAAGACGTAAATGTTCCCGTGAACAGTCTGGGTGTCGGAAAACAGCAGCTTATAGAGATTGCCAAGGCTTTGGCCAAGAAGGTTGAACTGTTGATCCTGGATGAGCCCACCGCAGCCCTTAACGATGAAGAGAGCCGAAAGCTTCTTGATATTATGCTCCAGTTAAAGGAACATGGTATAACCTGTATCATTATCTCCCATAAGCTTAATGAGATAGAGTATGTATCGGATTCGGTTACAATTATTCGTGACGGTCATACCATAGAGACCTTGGTAAAGGGAGTTGATGATTATTCGGAAGACAGGGTTATCAAGGCAATGGTAGGTCGTGAAATGACCAACCGTTATCCTGTACGCGAAGGTGTCACCGTAGGTGATGTCATATTTGAAGTTAATAACTGGAATGTATTCCATCCCGATGATGAACACAGACAGATACTTAAGGATATAAACATCCGGGTACGTTCGGGTGAAGTTGTCGGACTTGCGGGCCTTATGGGTGCCGGAAGAACAGAGTTCGCAATGAGTCTTTTCGGACGCAGCTACGGACAGAAGATATCCGGAACCGTTAAGATAAACGGAAAGGAAGTAAAGCTTAAGACAGTTAAGGATGCGATAAATGCCAAGCTTGCCTATATCTCCGAGGATCGTAAGACATACGGCCTTAACCTCATCGGTGATATTAAGGAGAACATGACTATCGCGGCCAGGCCCAAATATTTCTCCAAGAACGGAGTGATCAATGCCAATGATGAGATCGTTGCCGCTCAGGAGTATAAGAAGAGGATCAATGTTAAAGCGAATTCCATCAATCAGGTAGTCGGAGCCCTTTCCGGCGGTAATCAGCAGAAGGTTGTAGTTGCCAAGTGGATGATGACTCAGCCCGATGTACTGATCATGGATGAGCCTACAAGAGGTATTGATGTAGGTGCCAAGTATGAGATCTACTGTGTAATAAACGAACTTGCCAAATCAGGGAAGGCAGTCATCGTAATTTCTTCGGAACTGCCAGAGATAATCGGTACCTGCGACAGGGTTTATGTAATAAACGAAGGTGAGATCGCAGGTGAACTTACCAAGGAAGAGGTAACGCAGGAGAAGATAATGCAGTGCATAATGGCACATCAAAGGAAGGGAGACGAAGATGGAAACGAATAATAAGAAATATGTAAAAATGGACATAAAACAGTATGGCATGTTTTTTGCCCTGATAGCTATTTATCTTGTATTTGCTGTGCTTACCAAGGGAGCAAATACAACCCCCATGAACATAAACAACCTTATAATGCAGAACGGATACGTTGTTATCCTGGCAATAGGTATGCTGTTGTGCGTACTTACCGGTAACATCGATCTTGGAGTAGGTTCGGTTGTTGCGGTATGCGGTTCTGTTGCTGGTATCATAATGATGGACCTTAAGATGAACATGTGGGTAGCAATAATCGCCGCACTTCTTGTAGGTCTTCTTACCGGTATATTTGCAGGATTCTTTATTGCATACCTTGGGATACCGCCTTTCGTTACAACACTTGCAACGATGCTTATGGGACGCGGTCTTACATATACCCTGCTTCAGGCACAGACCAAGGGTCCTTTCGACCAGTCCTATAACTTCATAGGTGCAGGTTTCCTGCCTGTAATCAAGATCCCGTTTGGGGATGGTACGCTTGATATAGTCAGCATAGTGGTTGCAGTAATTGCTTCGGCTGCTCTTATCTTTTCAGAGATAAAGAGCAATGCGACCAAGAGAAAATACAACTTTGCGGTTAATCCCACATGGCAGATAGTTCTGAAGCTTGCGGTAATGCTCTTCATCATCTGGTTTTTCTTCTATAAGCTTTCAAGATACAACGGACTTCCTTTTGTACTTCTTATAATGGTGATCCTTATAGGCATTTACGGATTTATAACATCCAAGACTGTTGCGGGACGTCAGATATACGCCCTCGGCGGTAACCGTAAGGCAGCCAACCTGTCCGGTATCGATACCAACAAGGTTTTCTTCTGGGTATACGTTAACATGGGTGTCCTTTCGGCCATAGCAGGTATCGTACTGTCGGCAAGAAACGGTTCGGCTACACCCAAGGCCGGTGACGGTTTCGAGATGGATGCCATTGCATCATGTTATATCGGTGGTGCTGCGGTAGCCGGTGGTGCCGGTTCCATAGTCGGTGCGGTTGTCGGAGCCTTCATAATGGGTATACTTAATAACGGTATGTCTCTTTTCGGATGGTCAACCGATATCCAGAAGATCGTAAAGGGTGCCGTACTTTTAGGTGCAGTTACTCTGGATGTTCTTTCAAAGCGTAAAAAAGGTTAAGTATTATAAGTATATAATTTACGGAAAGCTGTCTCTTCTGATGAAAAGACAGCTTTCTTGTGTTATTATTATAAGCATGAAAAGAACAATACTCATTTTTCTTATCCTGTGTCTTTCTCTTGCGGGCTGCAAAGGCGCACAGGGTATAAGGCAGGATCAAAACAGTGAAATAACGGATACAAATGAGCCCGCAGAGGATACACACGAGGATGGCAATGAACCATCGGAAGGCCGTACAGTTATAAAAAGGGTCGGTGTCGCAATGCCTACAAGAACCTCTGAACGATGGATAAACGACGGTATGAGCATTAAGGCAAGGCTTGAAACCTTAGGCTACGAGGTAGATCTTCAGTATGCGGATGACGATATAGATCTGCAGATAAGCCAGATAGAATCCATGATCAGAAATGATGTTTCCTGTCTTGTCATTTCCTCTATAGACTCAACAAGGCTGGTGGATGTCCTTAAGGAAGCGAAGAACAACGGGATCGCCGTCATTGCTTACGACCGTCTCCTTATGGATACCGATGCGGTATCGTATTATGCTTCCTTTGACAATAAGGAGGTCGGAACCCTTATCGGTAATTACATCGAAGACAGGATGAACCTCGAAGAGGCTTCAAGAACGGGTAAATCATATACTATTGAGTTCTTCATGGGATCGCCTGATGACAACAATGCCCTCTTCCTTTATACAGGTGTAATGGATGTATTAAAGTCATACATTGATAACGGAACCCTGGTCTGCCGGTCCGGGAAGACTTCATTCCGTGAAACCTGCATATTAAGGTGGTCGGATACAAAGGCTGAGGAAATGTGCTCAGATCTTATCAGGGAGTATTACAGGTCGGGTGATCTTGATATCGCATGTTCGGCTTTTGACGGATTTGATTACGGAATACTGAGGTCATGGCAGAGGGCCGGCCTGTCCATGGAGGACCTGCCGCTTATAACAGGGCAGGATGCCGAGAAGGCGGCGGTTAAAAACATAGCCGAGGGAAGACAGGCCATGACAATCTATAAGGACACAAGGATACTGGCTGCCAAGTGCGTGACTATGGTTCAGGCTCTTTTAGAGGGAGGCAAGCCGGAGATCAATGATACCAGTCAGTATAACAATAATGTACTGACGGTTCCCTCATATCTGTGTACACCGGTTGTTATCGATAAGGATAATTATGAGGATGTACTGATAGGAGGCGGTTACTACACCAAGGAACAGTTGTTTGCAAGATGACAATAAATGTTTAGACGGAGAAGAAGAGTATGTACAGGGTAATGCTTGTTGATGATGAAGAAGATGCAAGGGAGGCAATAGCGGGCTGCATCAACTGGAATGAAATAGGATATGAGGTTGTGGCAGAAGCCGATAACGGTGAGGATGCACTCGCTAAGGCCGAACAGTATAATCCCGATGTGGTTCTTACCGATATACAGATGCCCTTTATGGATGGCCTGACCTTCAGCAGGAGGCTTAAGGAGATCATGCCGGATGTAAAGATAATAATCTTTTCGGGATACGATGAATTCGAGTACGCCCAGGAAGCCATAAGGCTTGAGGCGGAGGAGTATATTTTAAAACCGGTTAATGCCGAAGAACTAACCAGGGTTTTCCAAAAGATCAGGGAACGGCTTGATGATGATTATGACAAACGCCATAACATAGAACAGCTTAGGAAGTTCTACGATGAGAGCCTTCCGGTCCTTAAGGAACAGTTCATGATCGGTCTTCTTGAGGGTCATTTGAGCGATGAACAGATTAATTCGTTCTCAAAGGACTACGGTTTTTCATTTGACTATGCTTTTTGCTCCGTCGGCTTGCTTGTTCAGGAGAAGATATCAGATCAGCCTCTTGATCCCGGACTTTTAAGTGTTTCCCTTATGAATCTTGTAAAAGACCGTCTGTCGGCATTCCCGGGTTATACCTGCCTTAATTATCTTGGTACCATAGTTGTTGTTGCCGGCTTTAAAAATACCGGTGAACACAGGCAGTTCATTTCGAACATGGATATGTTGTGTAAGCTTTCCAAGAAGCTCTATGGACTTGACACTGTTGCCGGGATAGGTAAGATTTACGGAAATATGAAAGATATTTCAAGGTCTTTTGAAGAAGCGGGGGAAGCTGCCAGGTACAGGATGCTGATTGATGGAGACCAGGCTATATATATAGGTGATGTGGAGCAAGGAAACGGTGATGTCATCACCATGGATGAGAAGCTTATGAAGGGGCTTATCACCGAGATAAAGATTGGCGATACTGCTTCGGTAAAAGAGGCTGTCGATGAAGTAACAAACCATATCAGGAAGTCGTCATCATCCATACCCCAGCTCCGTCTTTTCTGCACGGAAATTGTCATAGAGCTCTTCAGGTTGGCCGGTATGTATCAACTTGAAGATAAATGGGAATCGACACAGGGACTGCTCGAGAAGGTGGAGAGCTTCAGCTCATTTGATGAGATGAAGGAATGGCTTGAGCTATTATGCATGCGGCTTAATGAAGCCATAAATGAAGAGAGGCAGGATGCAACAAGGCTTCTTGGCGAGAAGGCCAAGGCATATATAGAGGAGCATTACATGGATTCCAAGCTGTCCGTAGATATGCTGTGCTCCTATCTGGGCGTGGGCACAACTTATTTCTCGACCGTCTTCAAGAAGGAAACCGGGCTTAACTTCATTGCATATCTGACGAAGGTCAGGCTTGATGAGGCTGTAAGGCTTCTTACCGAAACAGATGAAAAGTCATATGTTATCGCGGGTATGGTCGGATATGACGAACCAACTTATTTTTCCTATGTGTTCAAGAAAGCCTATGGTGTATCGCCGGCTAAATACCGCCATAAATAAATATGAAGAAAAAGATAGATCACCTGATATTGCTCATTAAAAAAGCATATAAACAGAGAAGCATAGAGTACATTATATCAATCTCTTTTACCCTTATAGCGGTCATAGGTATGATGATCATGGGCTTTGCCCTCTATTCGCAGTTCTCATTGAGGGTACGCAAGAATGCGATCGAGAATGACAAGCGTGTCCTTGAACAGGTCAGCTGGAACCTTAACACCTATATAAGGAACATGATGGGTGTTTCGGATTCCTTCTATTACTCTGTCATAAAAAACACGGATCTTGCCAAGGATTCCTTTATTAATGAAATGGACCTTCTCTATGAATCCAATAAGAATAACCTTGTAAGCATTGCCTGTGTTACGGGCGATGGAGCCCTTATATGCGCATCTCCGGTTTCAGGAAGAAAGGAAGGGGTCGACTTTACCAAGCAGGAATGGTTTGAGAATGCCAAGGAGAAGATAGAGAATATCCATTTCTCGACTCCCCACATACAGAACATGTTTGAGAACAGTAACTACCGATATTACTGGGTGGTGTCATTGAGCAGGGCTGTTGAGCTTACAAGAGGCGGAAACATCCAGCCCGGCGTTCTTCTTGTTGATATGGATTTTTCGGCCATAGAGCAGATGTTTGCCAAGGTAAACGAAAGCGGCAGGGGCTATGTCTATCTTATGGACAGGGACGGAGAGATCATATACCATCCAAGGCAGAGGGCCATTTATTCAGATCTGATTAAGGAAAACAATCTGGCTGCCCTTAAATACGAAGACGGCAGTCATATAGAGAACTTTGGCGGCGAGGAGAGGTCCGTTATCGTTAAAACGATCGGATATACCGGCTGGAAGATAGTCAGTGTAACGCCTACCTCCCAGCTTACCATTTCTCTTTCCCAGACCCGTATCTTTATGATGATAATCCTGACACTGATGATCTTTCTTGTGATCTCGGGTAATGTATTTATTTCCTCCAAGGTGACAGATCCGCTGCGTAGGCTGGACGAGAGTGTTAAGAAGCTTGAGGAGGGTGACTTTACCGATGATCATATTTATATAGGCGGAACTCACGAGATCATGCACCTTGGCAGAACTATAAGGTCCATGGTATCCCAGATGAGGAAGCTTATGGATGATATGGTAAAGGAGCAGCGTGACAAGCGTAAGAGCGAGCTTGACGCCCTGCAGTCACAGATCAACCCTCATTTCCTGTATAATACGCTTGATTCGGTTATCTGGATGATAGAGTCAAACAGGTATAAGGATGCGATCACAATGGTTACGGCTCTTGCGTCCCTCTTCAGGATAAGCTTAAGCAAGGGCGACAATATAATAACCATTCGTGATGAGATGACACATGCCCAGAACTATTTAAGCATTCAAAAGGTACGCTATAAGAATAAGTTCACCACGATAATAGATATCGATCCCGAGATAGAGGACTGCTGTACCATTAAACTCATTGTCCAGCCTTTATTGGAGAATGCGATATATTACGGGGCTGAGGATGAGGACTCCGTGATAACCGTAAAGGGGTACCAGAAGGACGGAGACATTTATATTGAAGTAAGCGACAACGGAATGGGTATGCCTCAGGATGTTCTTGATAACCTGCTTAAGGAAAAGGGAAGAACCAGGGGCAAGGGTTCGGGAATAGGGCTGTGGAATGTCAACCAGCGCATCCAGCTCTATTTCAAGGGTGATTACGGCCTGCAGCTGGAGAGTGAACTTGATGAGGGTACAACGGTAAGGATCCATCTGCCGCGTATTACATATGAGGATTATAAGAAGGGGGGAGAACTGTCATGAAGAAAGTAAGATCCCCGATATTTATCATTGCCTGTGTCTTAGTGGGCCTTATGATCATAGAAACAGCCATTTATGTTCAGACCCTTAAAAAGGAGGATCCCATTATCCAGGTATCCCTTATAGTTTACGGGTCGGATGCTTCAAGATGGGAGAACTTAAAGCAGGGGGCGGCCCTTGCTGCAGATGACTTAAATGCCGAGGTCACACTTATCACGATGTCCGGTGAGGATGATGCCACAGAGCAGATATCCCTTATCCGCCGTGAAGCGCAGGGAGGTGCCGATGCCCTTCTTATCGCTGCGGCAGACAGTGAAGTCATAAAAGAATATCTTAAGAATGATCCGATAAAGATCCCATATGCCTTTGTGGAGTCCGGTACGGGAGACACTGCCGGCCTTACGTCTGCCGACAATGCCAGCATGGCAGAATCACTCATAAAGACTATAGATGATAATGAGAAGGACTGGATCAAGGCAGCGGTGATAGTGGATCATGACAGACGTGATAGTGTAAGGGAAAGGCTTGATACGATCCTTAATACGGATGTCCCCTATGCGGAAAATGTTGTCCTGTGGGAGAGAAATGAGCAGGAGGTTGACAAGAAGGCCCAGTTCTTCCTCCAGAGACAGCTTACCGAAGAAGCCGTGGATGTGGTGATAGCCCTGGATAATTCATCGATGGAAGAGATCATAGATGCGGCCGTAAACCTTAATAAGGATGTTAAGATATACGGGATCGCCAACTCCAGTAAGTCAGCCTACTACCTTGATAACAGGCTGGTAAGGTCCCTTGTCTACCAGGATGAGTTTTCAATAGGTTATATAGGTTTATCCGACCTGCTTGAGAATAATTTCAGGAAGCGGCGGGATCATAATCAACATAATAAAAGACCTATACCATTTAAAGTGGTAGATCACAATAATATGTATGAGAAGGCAAACCAGCGGCTTCTGTTCCCGCATGTAAGATAAAAATACAATTCGGAAGGTTAAAATGAAGAGATCGATCATAATGATATATGTCCTTGTTATGGCCCTTTTTCTGACAGGATGTTCCGGCGCCGGTGTAATAGGGGACCAGACCAAAAAACAGCGTAATATCCGCATAGGTGTAAGCATGAACGATGTTTATGATACCTTTATCGTAGAACTGTCTGCAAGGCTTAATGAATGGGCCAAGGAACTGGAAAAGGAGACGGGTGATGTTATACTGCTCGATATTGTAAGTGCAGGTGGTAGCCAACTGGCCCAGAACGACCAGATAACAGGCTTTATTGACAGGGGCTATGATGTGGTATGCGTAAACCTTGTGGACAGGACAGACGCTACGGTTATTATAGATAAGGCCAAATCAGCCTCGGTTCCTGTCGTATTTTTCAACAGGGAGCCTGTTGCAGATGACCTAAACCGTTGGGACAAGCTCTATTATGTCGGCGCCAATGCTGAGCAGTCGGGTAAGCTTCAGGCTGAGCTTGTTATAGATGCCCTGTCAGATAAGAACAGATTTGAACAGATAGACAGGAGCGGCGACGGTGTTATACAATATGTGATCTTAGAAGGTGAGATAGGCCATCAGGATGCCCTTATAAGGACCCAGGTATCCATAGAATCCATACAGCAGGCAGGCTATTCCATCGAGAAGCTTGGTGATGAGATAGCCAACTGGAATCGTGACCAGGCAGAAAGCAAGATGGGCATGCTCCTTGACAAGTATCCCACCCAGATCGAGATGATCATATCCAATAACGATGAAATGGCTATAGGAGCTCTGGAAGCCGTGAAGCATAAAGGGGCGTATCAGCCCCTGGTGGTCGGTGTTGACGGCATTCCCGATGCCCTCTCCCTTGTTCAGATGAAGAAGATGGAGGGAACGGTATACAATGATGCTCCGGGTCAGGCTGAGAAGATAATACGCTTATCCTGTGATCTTGCAATGAGGGGCGGCGAAGGAAGCGAAGGAGCTTCGGATGATAAATCAATCTATGTGGATTACAGGCTTATAAACTATGATAACGTTCAGGAGTTTATAAGGCTTAACTCAGGTAAAAGAAATAAGTAATTTCGTTAATTAATTGTAAAATCAGTCAGAAAGGACAGATAACAATGAATGCGATAGGGCATTTTAAAACAATTAATGAGCACAGGAGGCTGGTAAGGCAGGGCTGTTTTGCCGTGGGGCTTTACTATCAGGGTCTGACTCATGATCTGAGTAAATACTCACCTTCCGAATTTTTGGTGGGAGCAAAATACTATCAGGGCTTCAGAAGTCCCAACAATGCGGAGCGTGAAGCAACAGGCTACTCAAGTGCCTGGCTTCATCACAAGGGACGCAACAGGCATCACTATGAGTATTGGCTTGATTATTCCTCAGAGAGCGGCAAGGGACTTATACCCGCAAGGATGCCGGATAAATACATAATAGAAATGTTTATGGACAGGATAGCCGCTTCCAAAACTTATAACAAGGGAAGCTATACCGATGGTATGCCTCTTGAGTATTACAGGAAGGGTAATCCGGAAAAATACATGGAGGAGCATACAAGAAAGCTGCTGGAATATCTTCTTGAAATGCTGGCAAGGGAGGGGGAGGAAGCCTGCTTTGAATTTATAAGAAAGAGGGTTTTGAATAAAAGGATCGGTACAAGGATAGCGCAGTTTATATATGAACGTTATCGGAAAGCTTAGATCCGGGTAACGATTTAGGTTGATTAATACGGCCAAGTGCCGTATAATCATAACAGGAGGGGCATTAGCGCAGTTGGGAGC
>DFKQ01000075.1 GCA_002373875.1 Lachnospiraceae bacterium UBA3641 | reverse complement strand
CATGGCATTCCTTACAATCCATAAGCGGATCCGAAAAGCTTCCAAGGTGTCCGGATGCCACCCATGTCTGGGGGTTCATAAGGATGGCACAGTCAACGCCCACATTATAGGGATTCTCCTGTATGAACTTCTGCCACCATGCCCTTTTCACATTGTTTTTAAGCTCAACTCCGAGATTGCCGTAATCCCATGTGTTGGCCAGTCCGCCGTAGATCTCGCTGCCGGGATAAACAAATCCTCGTGACTTGGCCAGTGCAACGATCTTATCAAGTGTTTTTTCCATAATCTTCTCCTCTTGTTATCATTTTAATACTATATATCCGACACCCACCGAATCGGATGCCATCTTGGCAGTAGTCTTATCTATGACATCTATGTTGGCGGTTGTGTAAGCTATCTTTTCCGGAGTTCTGATCAAAAGGGATTCACCGGTAACGATTATCTTATTATCCGCAAGTGCTTCAAACTCATATTTACCTATGGTCTCATTATCTTCAACACTCTTAAGGGTAACATCTGTCGGATAGTTGGCTTCCATCGCTTCCCTTATCGTACCGTAAAAAAGTTCAACCTCATTAAAGGCTGCATAATCGGAATAATCCTTAAATGTAAGCTCGGCAGTCGCAACTCCGTCAAGGATCTTGAGCTCCTTAAGCTTAACTGGCGAGTCATCTCCCTTGTCCTTACAATACTCCTCAATCTGCTCATTTATTCCGTTCCTGAGTTCATCCTCATTGTAATAGGACTTGTCGAAGCTCTCAACAATATGATGGGTGATCTCTCCCTTGCTGCTTATGTAGAGGGTTGTATCGTTCTGATCATCACTTTCGCCTGCGCACCCGGTCATAAGAAACGTTATAAACGATATGAGTACTAATAATGCTTTACCTTTTTTCACCTGACCACTTCCGTATATCAAATTTAACGCAAGCTTCATTGTATCAAACGGTGTCTATAATTTCAAGAGATTTAAGGGGTCTGTCAACAAATCTTTTACGGTAGATATCGGCAAGCGATCTTAGCTCTTTAAGAACCTCATCGCTTACGGCAAAGGTATAAAGATGTTCGATATCCGACTCTATTATATGATTAAGTGCATGCAGGGTCGGCGGAAGGTATTCCCTCCCAGTGGGGATCCCGGGATATTCGCCGTTAACGGCCACTGCCTTTATCTCAAAAACCGCCCGGACAAGATCGTTGTTTATATTGGGCTTTATTATTGCCCGTATAGATTGAAAAAGAAGCTTGAGCATAAGGACATCGTCATTGTTTTCCCTGGTACAGTAATCAGTGAATTCAAGAAAATACATTCCCAGATAGGCTCCTTCAAAATCACTCCTGAGCTCTTCAAAATAATGGGTTATATCCGCATCGATCATATTGTAGGCATCTCTGCCCTCGTAGAGCTTAAAGGTTCCGAAGACAAAAGGATTGGTGACAGCCATCATCTTAGACCCCTGTCTCCTTGCCCCCCTGCAGAAGGCGGTTATCTTACCGCGTTCTTTCGTGAGTATAACTGTTCTCCTGTCATAATCATTGACGGGAGTGGCCAAAAGCACCATTCCCGTCAACTGAATGTATTCTTTCATACTGTTCCTTATTCATCAAGCTTCTTTCTGTCGTATCCGAAATTTTTAAGGAGTATATCAGAGTCACGCCAGTCCTTCTTGACTCTTACCCAGAGCTTTAGGTTTACCTGACGCTCAACCAGATGCTCTATTTCATATCT
Organism: Lachnospiraceae bacterium UBA3641; assembly: GCA_002373875.1. Taxonomy (GTDB): domain Bacteria; phylum Bacillota; class Clostridia; order Lachnospirales; family Lachnospiraceae; genus UBA2868. The sequence goes on along the minus strand of DFKQ01000075.1, from coordinate 19,552 downwards.
TGCAGCAGAGCCTATCTTTTTGAGCATTGTTCCCTGTTTACCGATGATCATGCCCTTATGGGATTCCTTCTCGCATATTATCGTGGCATCCACCCTTACAACCGGCTTTTCAAAGTCCATCTTGTCGATAGTGACCGCAATGCCGTGGGGGATCTCATCATCCAGACATTTAAGGGCTTTCTCCCTGATAAGTTCGGCAGTTATCTGTCTTATGGGCTGGTCAGTGACCGTATCCTCATCATAAAAGGGCATGCCATACGGAAGGTACTTGAATATCTGCTTAAGCAGTTCATCAAGGTTTTCTTCCTTCAGGGCGCTTACAGGTACCAGCTCGGCATAGTCACACATTTTCCCGTACATGTCCGTTATCTCAAAAAGCTTATCTCTTGAAACCCTGTCTATCTTATTTATCACAAGGATAACCGGAACCCCCGTTCCCGACAGCTTAGTTGCTATCTCCTTATCGGTGGGACCTATTCGTTCATCCGCCTCAACCAGCCAAAGTATCACATCCACGTCATGCAGGGCCTTGTTAACTGACTGGATCATATATTCTCCAAGCCTGTTTTTGGCCTTGTGTATCCCGGGGGTGTCAAGAAATACGATCTGCCCCTCATCGGATGTGTATACCGTCCTTATCCTGTTTCTTGTAGTCTGCGGCTTATGGCTGGTTATGGCTATCTTCTGCCCTATCAGGGCATTCATAAGCGTCGATTTCCCAACATTCGGCCTGCCTGCTATCGCTGCGAATCCGGCTTTTTTATTCATTGTGTTATCAGCCATTTATATTATCCCTGTTATTATCCGAAACATCCTGTGCCTTATCATCCGATACCGGCAGGTTCTCCGGGGGCTGTACCGTCGCTTCTTTAGCGCGGCCTTTAGCCTGCTTCCCCCTTACCTTCTCCTTCTTTGGATGTTTTTCACGATTCTTTCTTACAATAAATCTTATCAGAAGTACTATAAGGGTTATCACGACTGCCCAAACAAGCAGTACCGGAAGCGCAACGACAAATCCCACGCAGAAATCAAGGATACCGTTCCATACCTTACTGCAGTTCTTGATAAAGCCGTCGCTCATTCTTTCAAGTCTTGTCTTGTCCTTCTCCACGACCGGTGTATATTCGATAACCTGCTTAATATTTAAGTATATGGTGCTGTAGGTTGCCTGGTTCTTCATTGCCTTCATCTGGGAACCGTAGCTCTGCATCTCATACCTGATATCCGTAAGCCTGTTTTCAAGCTCTATGATATTATCAAGGCTGTCAGCTTCTTTAAGGAGCTCGCTTATGCGGTCGTATTCGGTCTGGAGCGAATCCATACGGGCCTGCATATCAACATATCTTAAGGTCACATCTTCTGCATTGGAGCTTCTTGAGAGCAGGTTGGACTGGCCTTCAACCTCATTAACAAACAGATCAAGCTTCTCAATGGGAACCCTTGCGGTTATATCAGCTGTTTTGGTCTCGGAACTGGAGTATTTCTGGTTGTTTACCGACATGTTCTCAACATAGCCGCCCAGTTCTTCCACACGCTTTTCAACATTCTTCACCATGGCGTCAATATCTTCCGATTCGACCTCCATATGGACCGTCTTTATAAGCATGCGCTTATTACCGGATGATTCGACACTTTCCTTAACATCTTCCTCGTTTACCTGCGTCTGGGATCCGGAACCGGCATCATAGGCTTCTTCAGCGACCATTTCCTCCTCGTAACCGTAATCATCATATACATAATCCGCATCATCCGAATACGTTGCCGCACTTTCCATCGGTGCTTCCTTGGCCATATAATTATCGTTCGGGGCCGAAGCCGCGGAACTGCCGCACCCTGTAAGAAGTATTGTCGTAATGATCCCTGCGATAATGATTCTCTTCTTTTTCATGATGTCTCTCCTTCCTTAAACAATGTCCGTATGCAACATTTAAAAGCGGGCTCAGAATAAGGATTCGGTTCTGTCAAACAGGTCCTTTTCCCTATCTATCGTTTCTTCCCCGCCAAGTACACATATATGATCGTCACTGATCATGCTTTCAACCAGAGGGGCCAGCCTTCTTATATCTTCCCTTCCGGCATTTAAGACTTCATCTCTCTCCCGCTGTATATACTCAAGCCTGTCGTGGGACAGATATGCCGCCATGGACCTTGATCCCTTGGCCCTCGGAGTAAGTGGAATATCCATATCAGAAACTGTTCCGATTATATACTTGGTCATATCTCTTTCATCGGGATCGAAATTCCTTATGTATTCCGGCGCACCCCTGTATATTTCCAGTGTATTCTTAAGGTTCGGGTCCCTGTATGATGTCAGATACATGTCTCCGGACCTTGAATAGGAATTCATGCACCCGTATGCTCCGCCTTTAACACGTACATTTATCCACAGATAATCATAGCCCATGATCACCTTAAGAACCCTTAATGCTCCGGTATATTCATAACCATGCCTGATGTAATTGCCGGCACAGGCCACATACTGCACCTGACCTCCGGTCTTATATCCTTCCTTGCAGCCAAAGGGCCTGATCGAATGCCCCTTATCCTTAAGAGGTTCATTGAACAGAACCTCTAAGAAGGCTTCAACCTCTTTTACAAGAAGCGGGTACTGATCCTTCTCAGCCGTATAGTCAACAAACAGGTTTTCTTTTCTGAAAACGTATGTTGCGAATTCCTTGAGGTTGTTGATCACCTCAGCCTTTTTCCCTTCGAAATCGCTTACAATATCATCAATGAACCGGTAAAAGTCAATCCCGCTTGTTTTTTCCGTAAGCGCTGCCGATTCCGAGCATGATGCCAGGGCGCGGATCACGGCTACGGAATGCCCTGATGAAGTCATTGACATCTGCAGGCGTGACTTTAACATATTAAGTATTTCAAGAAGACGCTTCTCATCATCGTAAATCGATGATGTTATGATCTCGCTTATGAGCTTAAAGGCAATGGGCAGCTTCTCATACAGTACCTTGGCCTTAACTTCGTACATCACCCTGTATCTGCCGGTATCATCCGCATCCGTATATGTGCTTGCGCCGGATGTGATACCGCCGGTATTAAGGTTTATCTCGCTGGCCAGATCCGCGTATGAATGTTCCCTTGTACTCACATAGGCGAAGATGTTCCTGTACAGGCCGATATATGGGATAAGCCTGTCGGGAATGTCCTTAAGATCAAATCCAAGGGTAAGATAACCTATACCGTTGGTATATATATCGTGCGTAAGCACAACTGTGTCACCGATCCTTTCCTCCTCATATTCGAATGGAAGGGCCTCCTTCTTAATATCCGAAATCTTCAGCAACGGGATCGTCTGAAGTTCTTCCTTTGTACTGGGCTCCTCCTGGTATTTGAGCAGAGCCAGCGTATCTTCCTTAAGGGCCTCCAGTTCCTCCCCGCTCAATCCCTCCTTATACTTGGCAAGCTTATCGGCAAGGTCTTTATCCATCCTGGCCGTAAGTCCTCTTTCCGGTTTAAGTATCACAATGGAGCTGTGGGGATTGTCAAGGAGATATTCCCTTATAAGATCCTCGAAATATCCCGAGTCCACCCTGTCCTTAAGACGCTTGAATGTGTCATTTGCCTCTATGTGCATGAAGGGTTCTTTTTCGTCATAGAGCCAGCTGTCAAGGGCGTTAAGTCCGTACATGAGTCCCTTGGGATAAGAACCGAAATCCGCCTCCCTGTACCTGAATTCATATGCGTTTATACCGGCAAGGAGTGACTTCTTATCAAGACCCTCTTCAACCACCCTGGAAAGCACCGACCTTATCGTGTTTACAAAATCATCCAGCTTATCTTCATCCGTATTCTTGGCTATTATCGAAAAATAAGGCTGATATATACCGTTCTCATATGTGCTCTGTATATCCTTGCCGATCCCGGCATCAAGAAGTGCCTGCTTAAGTACCGCTCCCGGTGAAGCAAGGAGGGTATATTCAAGTATCTGGAAGGCTATATACAGGTCACGGTTGAGGCTTGTGTCAACCACCGTGTTATAGGACAGATATGAGTTCTCTTCCAGAGGTTCGTCATTTGTTATCGAATAATTCTTATAGAACTTCTTAGGCTTATCAAAGGGCTTCTGGAAGGCTATTGACGTATCTATGTCGATCCTCTCGTAGTTACTTAAATATTCCCTGTCTATATATTCAAGCTTTTCGGCCATATCCATATTACCGTAAAGATAGATATAGCTGTTTGCCGGATGATAGAATTCCTTATGGAACTTAAGGAAGGCTTCATAGGTAAGCGTGGGGATGAATTCAGGATCGCCTCCGGACTCGTTGGAATACTCGCAGTCAGGGAAAAGAGAATTAAATATCTCCCGGTCGAGCATATCATCCGGGGATGAAAATACCCCCTTCATTTCATTGTAAACCACTCCGTTTATCGCGACCGGATCCTTTATATCCTTAAGCTCATAATGCCAGCCCTCCTGCTTGAATATCTGCGGACGGGAGTAAACGTTAGGATGGAATACCGCGTCAAGGTATACATCCATAAGGTTCTGGAAGTCCTTGTCATTACAGCTTGCAACCGGATAAACCGTTTTATCCGGATAAGTCATGGCATTAAGGAATGTATTAAGGGAGCCCTTTACAAGCTCGACAAACGGATCCTTGGCAGGGTACTTCTTCGAACCGCACAGGACCGAATGCTCCATGATATGCTGCACGCCGGTCGAATCCTTGGCAGGTGTCTTAAAGCCTATGTAAAACACCTTGTTATCGTCATCATTGGATATAAGGCACACTCTTGCTCCTGACTTTTTGTGTCTGAGTATGAGTCCGTCTGACTTAAGATCGTTAAGCCTCTCCTCCTTTACCGTTTCGTATGCACTTAATTCTTTTACCTTTTCAAAACTCATATAAAACCTCTCTTCTGTTTATGATACGTTTGATCTTATGGGAATTTATGGAAAAACTTTAATTATTTTTACAGCCTTCTATATATGATATTGCATTTCCCGAAAGCCTTATCGTTTCCTCGATATATTCCTCTTCCATATCAAGCTCTTGGGATAATTCCTTTACGGTCACAAGCCGCTCAAGATCCTCGGCAAGCTCACGAGCCTTATCGTTTAATTCATTGACACGTTCAAGAACCTTAAGGTCAAAATCACCTGATGAAAAATTGTCCATTATAAGGGACTCCATAGAATCCATAATGGTCCTTGTTATGAACTCGTCTACTTCTTCTGCGTTCTCGCAAACATCAAGCATTTTGATCCCCATAAGGATACCGATATTTCCTTCGCCTATAAGGTCTTCCAGGGCTACGCCCTGTCCGGCATACAGCCTTGCGATATCTATGACTTCCTTAAGATAGAGATTGGGCAGAATACCTGCAGCGGTATCTTTTTCCTTAAGGACTCCTTCTATAAGCTTCCTGCGTTCATCGGCATCAACGTGATCCATTCCGTTCAGTTCTTCTATATACATCTTAAGATATTCGGAATCATCTTCATTTATTTTAATATTGTCTTTTTCATTTTTGCCTTTTGTTTCGGATATGGCATTACGGCGTTCTTCTTCCGTGTCATAAAGTGTGACCTTTTCCTCAGTCAGATATTTATAGACAAGAAGGAACTGCCCCTCTTCCATATTGAGCGGCAGGAACTGCTTATGCACCTCTTCCTTGGATATGGTCTCATCCTGACTTTTGGCCAGGGCTCTGACCTTTATTATAAGCTTCTTGAATTGTTCTTCATCCATCTTCGATGGTTCCCCTTATGATCATTATTATGTAAGAATTACTTCGTAATTCTTTTGATACGCTCGCCGCTAAGGCATCATAAGGAATCCACCGCAAGCGGTCCACCCTTATGATCATTATTTTATATGTTCATGTGTAAAGAGATGGTCCTGACAGTATTCATAGTTGCCGTTGCACTTACTGCAGAACCTGAATTCAAGGTTATCCCCGTCATTCTCCGTTCTTCCGCATATGGCACATTTATGCTTGGTAACCCTTGCAGAGGTTCTTACCTCCCGTTTGAAGGTCTGCCTTCTTCTGATCTCGGCAGGCGATACGCGCCTGTAGTTTCTTGTGCTGAAGAAGAATATGGCGAAATTAAGGAGTGATGCGATTATTACCACCTTGGTCTCCCATGTCCCCGTAAAGAATTCAACAGCAAGAAGTACTATATCAAAGATTGCCAGCCACTTGATCTTTACCGGTATAAAGAAATACAGCATCAGCTGCATGTCCGGATATTCGGCGGCAAATGCCAAAAAGATCGAAAGATTTATATAATAGGTTGAAAAATACAGAGCTATAAAGCCACCCAGAGCTTCGGCACTGTAATGCTCGGTATATCCAGCAATATTGTATAAGGCAAACAGTATAAAAGCACCTATAACAGTAAAGAACATACCGCCGAAGATATACACATTAAATCTGAAGGTTCCCCATGTTCTTTCAAGACTCGTCCCAAGAGAATAATACAGAATGAGCATGATTATCGTGAATATGCCAAGAGATGAGGGCGGAACAATTATCCATGTGACAAGTCTCCATATCTGTCCATGCAGTATCTGATACGGGTTAAGGGATATAAAGCTTATCAGCCCGTTGGAGCTTCTTCCGAGCCGGTCCATAAGTGACAGCACATATCCTATCACATATCCGTATATTATGTATTTGGCCAGGTTCGGTATAGCGTATCTGCCGAACCTTCTCTCCATTTTATTTAAAAAACTGTTCATAACTCCACCTCTTTACCCGAAAACACGGAAAGCCATTGAGATCATTCTTATGTTTTCATATGATTTTATAAGTTTAACATTTACATGAATAATTGTAAACAAAGAGTCGAAAGCAAGTACCCAACAACTCCAAAAGGCCGGAAGAACCGTCCCCGTGGCACATGTCTTGCAGTTTATGTGAATTTGTTGTAAAATTCACAAAGTATGCATATATAGGAGTTGAAAGGCATTTCTAATGGATAAGAGTGAAGATAAAGAATTATATACACTTGGAATAGACATAGGTTCAACAACCGTTAAGATCGCTGTCCTTGATGGCAGCCACAATATTCTCTTTTCAGACTACAGGAGGCATTTCGCCAATATCCGTGAGACCCTTAAGGAGCTTATCGGCGACGCACACAGGAAGCTTGGCAACCTTACCGTGCATCCCATGATCACGGGTTCCGGCGGTCTCACCCTGGCGAACCATCTTGAGATACCCTTCGTGCAGGAAGTAATTGCCGTTTCCACAGCCCTTAAGGATCATTCGGAAAAGGTGGATGTTGCGATCGAGCTTGGTGGTGAAGATGCCAAGATCATCTATTTTGAAGGTGGTAATGTTGAACAGAGGATGAACGGCATCTGCGCCGGCGGAACCGGGTCCTTTATCGATCAGATGGCCTCTCTTCTGCAGACCGATGCAAGCGGCCTTAATGAATACGCCAAGGGATATAAGTCTTTATATACGATTGCGGCCCGCTGCGGTGTTTTTGCCAAGTCGGACATCCAGCCTCTTATAAATGACGGAGCGACCAGGGAGGATCTGTCCGCTTCAATCTTTCAGGCTGTGGTCAATCAGACAATATCTGGCTTGGCCTGCGGTAAACCCATACGTGGTCATGTTGCCTTTCTGGGCGGTCCGCTTCATTTCCTGTCAGAGCTAAAGGCAGCCTTTGTAAGGACATTAAAGCTTGATGATGAGCACACAATAGCACCCGATAACTCTCACCTTTTTGCAGCTATCGGATCTGCCCTTAATTATAAGGAAGATAATCATATCCTCTTAAGCGACCTTGATAATAAACTGAATTCCGACATTCATATGGAATTTGAGGTTGCAAGGATGGAGCCTCTTTTCGCAAACGAGGCTGAATATGAGGAATTTGAAGAAAGGCACAATGCTCACTGTGTGGGTACTGCTGACCTTGATACATACAAGGGTAACTGTTTCCTGGGAATAGATGCCGGTTCCACAACGACCAAGGCGGCCCTTGTTTCCGAGGACGGTTCCCTCCTTTATTCATTCTACAGCAACAATAACGGTAATCCTCTTGCAACAACGATCCGTGCGATAAAGGAGATATATTCACTCCTTCCGAAGGGGGCGAAGATCGTTCACTCCTGCTCCACCGGCTACGGCGAAGCCCTGATAAAGGCTGCCCTCATGCTCGACCACGGCGAGGTTGAGACCGTTGCCCACTATTACGCGGCTGCTTTCTTCGAGCCTGATGTTGATTGTATACTTGATATCGGCGGCCAGGACATGAAGTGCATAAAGATCAAGAACAAGACTGTCGATTCCGTACTGCTGAACGAAGCATGTTCCTCAGGCTGCGGCTCTTTCATAGAAACCTTCGCCAAGTCACTCAACTATTCGGTAACTGATTTTGCGAAAGCGGCCCTTTTTGCCGAACACCCCATTGATCTTGGAACAAGATGTACTGTGTTCATGAATTCCAAGGTCAAGCAGGCCCAGAAGGAAGGCGCCGGTGTGGATGATATCTCAGCCGGCCTTGCTTATTCTGTCATCAAGAATGCGCTTTTCAAGGTCATCAAGGTTTCCGATGCATCCTCCCTTGGAAAAAGGATAGTTGTACAGGGCGGAACCTTCTACAATGATGCGGTACTTCGAAGCTTCGAGAAGATATCCGGCGGTGAAGCGATCCGGCCCGATATTGCCGGTATCATGGGTGCATTCGGAGCTGCCCTTATCGCAAGGGAGCGTTACGAAGATGTAAGATCCACTACCATGCTTACCATCGACCAGATAAATTCGCTTGTATTTACAACCTCAATGGCCAAGTGTAAGGGATGTACAAATAACTGCCGCCTTACCATAAACAAGTTTTCCGGCGGCCGCCAGTACATATCAGGCAACCGTTGCGAACGCGGGCTGGGTAAGCAGAAGAATGAAAACAACCTTCCCAATCTCTATGAATATAAGGAAAAAAAGGTATTCGGTTACGAACCTCTTGAAATAACAGAGGCCAGCCGGGGGATAGTAGGTATTCCAAGGGTTCTTAACATGTACGAGAATTACCCCTTCTGGTTTACCTTCTTTACAAACCTTAAATACAGGGTAATACTCTCACCCCGGTCTTCACACAAGATCTATGAACTGGGTATTGAGTCGATACCTTCGGAATCGGAATGCTATCCCGCCAAGCTTGCACACGGCCATGTTGAATGGCTTATCAAGCAGGGGATAAAGTATATCTTCTATCCTGCTCTTTTCTATGAACGTAAGGAACAGGACGGGGCAACGAACCACTACAACTGTCCGATAGTTACTTCCTACAGTGAGAACATCCGCAACAATATGGATGAGATAATAAATAAGGAGGTTCGTTTCCACAACCCCTTCTTAAGCTTCGAAAGCCTTAAGATCGTATCAGGCGAGCTCATAGCAGCCTTCCCCGATATACCTGCGGACGAGGTTTATGCCGCTGCCAAAGCGGGCTGGGATGAAATGGCCCGTGTAAGAGAGGACATCCGGAAGAAGGGGGAAGAAACACTTAAGTATCTTGAGGAAAAACACATACACGGTATAGTCCTTGCGGGCCGGCCCTATCATGTGGATCCCGAGATCAACCACGGCATCCCCGAAATGATCAATTCATACGGAATGGCTGTTCTGACGGAGGATTCGATCTCACATCTGAATCCCTGTGAGCGTCCCCTGCTGGTTTCGGATCAATGGATGTATCATTCGAGGCTTTATGCTGCAGCTAATTATGTCAAGACAAGGGATGATATAGATCTTGTCCAGTTTAATTCCTTCGGGTGCGGCCTTGATGCCGTTACCACAGATCAGGTTAATGATATCCTCTCCGGATCGGGTAAGATATATACATGTCTTAAGATCGACGAGGTAAACAATCTGGGCGCGGCAAGGATAAGAATACGCTCGTTATTAAGTGCGATCAACCTTAAAAAGAAACAGAATGAAAAACGTACTATAGTATCCTCGGCATACAAGCGTGTTATTTTTACCGAAGAAATGGCGAAGAACTATACGATACTCTGCCCCAATATGTCTCCCATTCATTTTGATATCATGGAGCAGGCATTCAACTCATGCGGCTATAACCTTATCGTTCCCGATAATTCCAACAAGGCTGCTGTTGATGTGGGTCTTAAGTATGTAAATAATGACGCCTGCTATCCTTCGCTTATCGTTGTCGGGCAGCTGATGGATGCAATCCTTTCCGGCAAATATGATACTGACAGGCTTGCCGTTATAATGAGTCAGACAGGAGGCGGATGCCGTGCTACCAACTACATAGCCTTTATACGGCGCGCGCTCAGGAATGCCGGTTATGAACACATACCTGTTATTTCACTGAATCTCGGTAAGATAGAGAGCAATCCCGGTTTCAAGATAAATCTTAAGCTTGGACAGAGGCTTGCTTATGCCGCAATATTCGGTGACCTTTTCATGAGATGTTTATACAGGATGCGTCCTTATGAAATAACACCCGGTTCTGCTGATGAGGTTCATGAAAAGTGGGTGGTGCGCTGTCGTGAGTTTGTTTCATCCGATCACCAGAGTATTAAGATCTTTAATCAGATGTGCAGGGATATAGTCGCTGATTTTGATTCCATACCGATAAATGAGGATATGAAAAAGCCCAGAGTCGGTATTGTAGGCGAAATACTGGTCAAGTTCTCTCCCACTGCCAACAATGATCTTGTAGGTCTTATAGAAAGCGAGGGCGCCGAAGCCGTTGTGCCCGATCTGCTGGATTTCATGCAGTATTGCTTCTATAACCAGATATATAAGGCTGAACATCTTGGTAAGTCAAGAAAAACATCATTCTTGTCAAGCCTTGCCATAAGGGGTGTGGATACCCTGAGAGGTGCCGCGATAAAGGCTCTTAAGGAGAGCAAACACTTTACTCCTCCTGTGAGCATATACAAGCTTGTTGACTATGCGAAGGATATAGTATCGATAGGCAACCAGACAGGTGAGGGATGGTTCCTTACCGGAGAAATGATAGAACTGATCCATTCGGGTGTGAGCAATATAATATGCACCCAGCCCTTCGGCTGTCTGCCCAATCATGTGGTTGGCAAGGGGGTTATTAAGGAGCTGAGGAGACATTACCCGGATTCCAATATTGTAGCCATAGATTACGACCCGGGTGCCAGCGAGGTTAACCAGCTTAACCGTATCAAGCTCATGCTGTCCACGGCCTTTAAGAAAATGGCTGCGGTTAGAAACAAGGCATGAAGATCAATATATCATCCTTCTGCTTACACTTGTTTTCACCCGTTCAAGCTCAGTGTTGAAGGCTTCAAGATATTCTTCGATATGTTCGTTCTGTCCTCTTAAATAAATATCGACCATGTTATCACAGGCATCGGACAGTCTCTTGTCTTCAAGCTTACTGCAGAGACGTTTGATGCCTTTTAATGTGTAACCCATGTAATCCCACTTACGAGCTTTAGCGAATTCCATACAATCATCAAAAAGCTCGCTCATTTCTGCAATATATCTGACAGACCTGTTGTTACTGAGCGCAGAAGCATTGAATTTATCCGTGACCGCATACCTGCGCCACAACCATCTTCCCATGATAACATTCAGCTTGCTTATTGAAATGGGTGACTCTATATAGTCATTAAAGCTTACGGAAAGCAGGTCCTTATAGACCAGGGCAACAGGATCATCAAGTATAAAGATAATGGGCACATCCGAATAATAACCCGAGCCCATGCTTCTTATTCGCTTAGCTGTTTCTATACCGTTGAGCTTATTCATATGATAGGCTATAAATACTGCATCATAGCAGGGATCAAGCAGCATTTCAATTGCATTCCTTCCGCCTATGGCCTTGGTGATACTGATCTCATAGGGTTTAAGCAGGTTTTCGTATTTCTCAAGGTTTTCGATATTGTCATCCACAAGAAGCACATTAACACCCGGATCTATTGACGACTTATCCTGTACCGCATGCGGATTATCGGGCTTGTCGACCGGTGCGACGCTCCTGCTTTGCTGCAATGAATTGTCATCCGTCGTGCTGTCACTGTCTTCAAATACATTCTCATCCACTGCCACCATGTAATTGGGGATGGTAATTATATAACACAGGATCTCATCGCAGCAGTCATAGATAAATTCAACACTCATTACAAGCTTATTGCCCGAGACAGGATATACGGCAGGAACCATAAGCCCGTTTTTCGCATCCTTACTGCTAAGGGCGCGCAGCACATCTCTGTCCATCACAAATACTTCCGACAGATTACGGTTTAAGAAATCATCATTGTAAAGCCTTGAATTAACCTCTGCCGCCCTGTTCTGATACAATATCCTGCGTTCGTCATCACAGATAAAAACCGCATCCGTATTGTCCGCCTTAAGAAGACCCTCAAAATCAGGCAGCAACAGCTTAAAACTCCTGCTCCTTAAATTAAGATCCGAAAAGAGCTTGAAGGGGATGATCATACTGATAAAGAAAACCGGATATCTTATGTTAAAGATAACTTCACATACGGACTCCGCAATAAGTGCAAAGAGCGCGGGAACCGTAGCTCCTATAGCTATCTTTATAAGATATTTTTCTCTTATCTTGGTATGGGTTTTCTTATAGTTGAAAAGCAGAAAGATAATGCAGACATAAAAAATAATTATCGGTAATCCATAGTATAATCCCATATTGAAAAAACCCGGCTTAAAGAGAATACCGGATGAATTGAAATCAAATTCAAACCTGTTGAAGGAAAGTTCTAAAAGAGCTGAAAAGAGGCTGTAATAACACAGGAGTGCAGTGGCATTCTTTATCCATATCCTGTCGTATTCGAATATAAAAATACACTGCATGATCATCGATGCCAGTGTCGCACAGTAGCAGCACCAGATGATGAGCATGCACATGTATCTTACCACACTGTCGGTACCATACAAAAGGTAGCATATAATATAGCAGACAAGTCCCGTGATATAGGCATAAGCAAACATGAGGAATCTGGGAAGTCCCTCATCATTTGCACTTTTCCTTTGGTGGTTGATGGTTATCGATATTGCTATGAGTAAAATGGTAAAGAGAATCGATTCCACCACTATATGGTCAATATTTACCATTGATCTTCTCCGAAATTATAGTGAACGAATTTAATTCGTTCACTTTGCGCCGATTGCGAGGCATCGCAGATGCCCTTCCTATCGCAATCGTGTGCATCGATTTATTATAGTAAACGAAATTATTTATTTCGTTTACTATAATATCAATGATGGAACAGCCTTACCCCGTTGCATACCATTGCCATGCCGTATTCGTCGCAACAGTCGATAACATCCTGATCCCTTATGGAGCCTCCGGGCTGGACAACATACTTAACTCCGCTCTTTGCGCCGCGTTCGATACTGTCCGAGAAGGGGAAGAATGCATCGGAACCGAGTACAACATCATCCATCTGATCAAGCCACTCCCGCTTCTCTTCATCCGTAAGCCGCTCGGGCTTAACCTTGAATATCTTCTGCCATGCACCTTCCTTAAGCACATCCATATATGCTTCGCCGATATAATTGTCAATTGCATTATCCCTGTCGGCACGCTTGATCCCGTCAACGAACTGAAGGTTCATAACCTTGGGACACTGGCGCAGAAGCCAGTTATCGGCCTTCTGTCCTGCCAGCCTTACACAGTGAACCCTTGACTGCTGACCGGCGCCGATACCGATAGCCTGACCATCCTTAACAAAGCATACCGAATTACTCTGCGTATACTTGAGGGTAATAAGCGCTATGATCATGTCATGCTTCGCCGACTCGGGAATATCCTTATTCTTCGTAACAACATTGGTAAGAAGGGAGTCATTGATCTCAACCTCATTTCTTCCCTGCTCGAAGGTAATCCCGAACACATCCTTATGCTCTACAGGCTGAGGCTTGTAGGAGGGATCGATCTTAATGATGGCATAGGCTCCCTTTTTCTTCTCCTTCAAGAGTTCAAGAGCCTCGGGTTCATATCCCGGAGCGATTATCCCGTCCGAGAATTCCTTCCTGATTATCTTAGCTGCCGAAACATCACATACATCGGACAGGGCGATAAAATCACCGTAAGAGGACATCCTGTCTGCTCCCCTGGCCCTTGCATAGGCACATGCTATGGGGGACAGGTCATCTATATCCTCTACGAAATATATTTTCTTCATAGTATCGTCAAGGGGCTTACCTATAGCGGCGCCTGCGGGAGATACATGCTTGAATGATGTGGCTGCCGGATATCCCGTTGCCTTCTTAAGCTCCGAAACCAGCTGCCATCCGTTAAAGGCATCAAGAAAATTAATGTAACCGGGCTTACCGTTTAATACTTCGATCGGAAGATCCCTTCCGTCGTTAACATATATTTTTGACGGCTTCTGATTGGGATTACAGCCGTATTTAAGTTCAAGTTCCTTCATAAGAATCTCCTTATCATTTGTTTTTGTTTATTATTCTGGTCTCATATTTGCCCGTGGCTATATCAATAAACCTTACAAATAACGAAACCTTATTATCCTCATTAAGGTTATCCCATACCATACCGGCAAATTCATCTATGCTTCCTTCCATCGCAACAAGCTTAGGCTCTCCTTCAAAGCTGGGAAGCGGATCCCCGTCATGCATGTATGTGTGGATGAAATGTCCTTCACCGGCAACAGGTGCCTCGTAAGCAAATGTATAACGGTTTATTGCATCAGGATTCCCGTTATTACTCTTAAGAATGGACATCGCGTAATTGAAGGCTCCGTTCTCAATATGCATGATCCCTGAAATACGCGGCGTATAATTGGGACCGTCGGGTTCGAACTCGCGGGACCTTAAGGACTGCTCAAAGGTAAGCTGCCTGTCCATTCCCTCATATATCGTATCTGTCTGATCGCCGTTGGTGACTATGGTTTTGTTGCCGAGAACCCTTACGGGTGCATAAATGATAAGTGAAGGATCACTTAAGAGAGCCGGGTCATGCGCCTGGGTCCTTATACCCTCTCCATCTTCCACAAATACCCTGTTTCTTGAATTGACGCTTCTGCCCATAATAAAATAAGCAGCTATGGCCTTACCCCCATCCCTGCTGCGGCCTATTATTATACCGCGTCCGGGATATACGTTGCTTCTAAGTTCTTCGGCAATGTTTAATATTTCCATTTCGATGTCCTTTCTTTAATTACTTGTAACGTATCTGTTCAGTACCTTCACAGATACGATTCGCATGCACATGCAAGACGGCACATGCTTGCGATGCGAAGCCGGTCCTTTAGGGCATGAATGCCGGATTGTATGTATATAGCGAATGGGGTTCTGAATATCATAAACATAATAACACAGATATGACCCTGCAAACAAGAGTCAGCTCCGTTAAAAAAAGCCCCCTCAAACGGGGGCTTTCTGATTAATACATAATATCAAGAAAATTACGCAATATGACATTACCCTTTTCGGTAAGTATTGATTCCGGATGAAATTGAAGACCGAATACGGGATGATCCCTATGTTCTACTGCCATTATCTCACCGTCATCGCTCCTGGCCGTGATCCTTAAGCATGAGGGAAGCTTATTCTCTACGGCTGACAGGGAATGATATCTTGCAACCCTGAGTTCATTCCCAAGACCCTTGAATATCCTGCTCGATGTATCGATCTTAACGGATGAAGCCTTGCCATGCATAAGCTTGGAGGCATGATCGACAAGACCGCCGAAGGCTTCACATATTGCCTGATGCCCCAGACACACTCCCAGTATCGGCTTCCTGTCAGCGAAATACCTTATAACATCCTCGCATATTCCGGCATCCTGCGGCTTGCCGGGCCCGGGTGAAATGATAATATGGGCAGGATCAAGCTTTTCTATATCATTTACGGACATCTCATCATTTCTTATAACCTTTATGTCGGGATTAATCGTTCCGATCAGCTGATAAAGGTTATAGGAAAAGCTGTCATAATTATCGATCAACAGGATCATAACTCCACCAGCCTCTCTGCCGATTCGATGGCTGTCATCACGGCCTTGGCCTTATTAAGGCACTCCCGGTATTCGCTTTCGGGAACCGAATCCGCAACAATACCGGCTCCGGTTCTTACAAATACCTTGCCGTTTTTCTTAAAGGCAAGCCTTATGGCGATACAGGTATCAAGATTACCCTTAAAGTCAATATAACCTATCGCGCCTCCATAGAGACCTCGCTTGTTGTCTTCAAGTTCATTGATGATCTCACAGGCCTTAAGCTTGGGCGCTCCCGAGAGTGTACCTGCCGGAAGTATGGCATCGATAGCATCCACAGGCCCTTTATCATCCCTTATCTTACCCCTTACAGTCGACCCGATATGCATCACATGGGAATACTTCAGGACAGACATATAATCTTCCACTTCAACACTTCCGAATTCGCTGATCTTACCTATATCATTACGCCCCAGGTCAACAAGCATATTATGCTCCGCAAGCTCTTTTTCATCCTTAAGGAGTTCTTCTTTAAGTGCTTCATCCTCCTCACTGTCCGCCCCTCTTTTTCTGGTTCCTGCAAGGGGAAAGGTATGAAGTACCCCGTTCTCCAGCTTAACAAGCGTTTCGGGTGAAGCACCGCACACCTCCATGTCATCTCCGCAGAAATAGAACATATAAGGCGAGGGATTGAGCGTCCGCAGTATCCTGTAGGTATTAAAGAGGCTTCCCGAAAAGTCAGCCTCCAGCCTGTTCGAAAGGACCACCTGGAAGATATCGCCCTCGTAAATATGCTCCTTGGCCCGCTCGACCATCCTGCAGTATTCCTCTTTATCAAACAGCCTCCGGTAATCGCTCATAAGACGTCCGGCCTCGATAAAGGCTTCATCACCGTTCCTTATAAGATCAATGATAAGGTCTATTTCTTTAACCGCTTCACCATAACCGGATTCAAGATCATGAGCGTCAACATTAGCTATAACTATTATGGTCTGCTTAACATTATCAAAGGCTATGACCTTGTCAAACAGCATAAGATCCATATCCTTGAAATGTTCACTGTCTGAAGCGTTAAGCTTAAGTGTCGGCTCGCTGTATTTTATATAATCGTAAGCAAAATATCCGACAAGCCCTCCCGTGAAGCTTGGAAAATCATCAAGCTGCGGACTTTTATACCTGTTTATAAGACCGGTAATATAAGCACCGGGATCGGCATTATCTTCTTCATATACGATATTCCCATTATTATCGGTAACAGTAAGCTTGAAATCCACACAGGTCACACACAGGACAGGATTAAACCCAAGGAATGTATACCGTCCGAAATGCTCCTGATTCTCGACACTTTCAAGCATATATACATGTCGGCTGTGTTTCTTAAGCTTCTTAAGAACCTGTATAGGCGTGGTTATATCGGACAGTATCTCCCTTTTTACCGGTATATAGTTATATTCTTTGGTATATTTTAAAGCTTCCTCAACAGATGGCGTATACATACAGCCTCCATTTACAAATAATATTTGTCAGTCATCCTAAATCAGTCAAGAAGTATCACTTCATTGTACAGCTCGGTCAGGTCCTTCCTTCCTGCCTTGGTGTAGTCAATCGCAACCTTCGGATGTCTGTTGAGGAGTCCCGTAAAAAGGTACTGCATATCGTACCCCCATGTCATCCCCTCTTCCTTAAGCGGGTTGATGTACTTCTCAACAAACTTGATAACAGGATACAGGTTATACTTGGGATTGTGAAGGAATCCGATAAGGGATTCTATATAGCAGTTACCTGCACCCCTTCCCATTCCCGAATATGTAGCATCAAGATAATCGGCCCCGCAGCCTACTGCCTCTATGGTATTGGCAAAGGCGAGCTGCTGGTTATTGTGGGCGTGGATACCCACCTTCTTGCCGTATTTCTCCGCTACGCTAAGATAGAGATCCGCAATACGGGTCATCTGCTCGGGGTATATCGAGCCGTAGCTGTCCACGATGTAAAAGCACTCCACAGGTGTCTGAGCCAGCATTTCAAGAGCAATCTTGACATCCGTTTCCTGAGCCTGGGATATTGCCATTATATTAACGGTTGTTTCATATCCCTTTTTTGCGGCATCCTCTATCATGTCAACCGCCTGGGGTATAGTGTTTATATAGGTCGCAACACGGATAAGGTCAACCGGGCTCTCACTCTTATTGTGTATATCATTCTTGTAATCACAGCGCCCCACATCGGCCATCACCGATATCTTAAGATCCGTATCATTATCACCTACGACCGCACGGATATCCTCATCATCCGAGAACTTCCACTTGCCGAATTTATTGGTATCGAACATCTCCTTGCTGGCCTTGTAGCCCATTTCCATATAGTCAACTCCGGCCTTAAGATTCGTTAAATACAGCTGCTTTACGAATTCATCCGTGAAGAAGAAATCATTCACGAGTCCACCGTCACGCATCGTACAGTCAACGACCTTTATACCCGGCCGCCATCCCATCAGGTTCTTTAATTCTTTCATCTGCTTACTTCCTTTCTTTGAGAATCACTCGCAGTTTAGTATAAGCCTAACGGTTTGATAATTCAATGAATTTCTCCATGGCCTCATATGCCTTGCCCGAGTCGATAATTTCCGCTGCCATCCTGACTCCTTCGGCTATAGTCTCCGCCTTGTCATATATGTATAATGCGGCGCCTGCATTCATCAGAACCGTATCCCTTTTAGGACCCTTGTCCTTACCGCTTAAGATATCTCTGGTCATCTGAGCGTTTTCAGTTGGTGTTCCGCCCTTTAAGTCTTCCTTCTTACATCTATTGAAGCCGAAATCCTCAGGTGCGATATCATAGGTCTTATACCATCCTCCGTTGAATTCACATACAGCGGTAGGGCCTACAGCCGTGATCTCATCAAGCTTCTCCTTCCCGTATACCACCAGTCCCTTGTTAACGCCGAGTCCATATAATACCCTTGCAAGCGGCTCGATAAGGTATTCATCATATACTCCCAGAAGCTGCCTCTTGGGATGTATGGGATTCGTAAGCGGGCCTAAGATATTAAACACGGTCCGAAAGCCCAGTTCCTTTCTTATTGCTCCAACATACTTCATTGATGTGTGGTATTTCTGCGCAAAGAAGAAACAGAAATTGGCATCCTTAAGAAGCTGTACGCACTTCTCGGGCTCAAGACTTATATTGGCACCGAGCGCTTCTAAGCAGTCAGCCGTACCCGACTGCGATGATGCCGCCCTGTTTCCGTGCTTGGCTACCGGTATACCTGCTGCGGCAGCGACAAATGCTGTGGTTGTTGAGATGTTGAAGCTTCCTGCCCTGTCTCCGCCCGTACCCACTATTTCCAAAGAATCCAGATCACCACCGTCGACTACAAGTGCATGTTCCCTCATGGCTGCAGCGCAGCCCTTGATCTCATCAATTGTTTCGGCCCTGGTTGACTTGGTCGAAAGGGCTGCAAGAAATGCCGCATTCTGTGTGGGTGTTGTTGTACCGTCCATTATCTCGTTCATTACGGTATAAGCTTCATCATAAGTCAGATCTTCTTTTTGTACTATTTTTTCGATTGCTTCCTTGATCATTTTTTTCCTCCGTAAATGTGTTTGTTATAGTGAACGAATTTTATTCGTTCACTTTGCGCCGATTGCG
>DFKQ01000096.1 GCA_002373875.1 Lachnospiraceae bacterium UBA3641 | reverse complement strand
CCTGGTATAACGATTCTTAAATACCTGGACCGTATTCTCGCCTGCTTAACCCGATTGCACATATCTGAAAGCCTCGACGTAGCCCGCTACGCCTGCGTTTTCAGCCATGTACACTCGGGCAAGCATTCATCGAATAAGTCCAGATATTTCGCGAACGTTATACTGGTTTCACAGGAAGCTCAGATTAAGAAAGAAGGAAGAGGAATGATATGAACCGAGGAACCGTCCCCCCGTTTCATTTATACAGAAATATAGTACGGGTAGTCTACCCGCTTATTTTTGCTGTCCTCTTTTTTGTTATCATCTATAAGAGGGATTTTTCCTTTTCGCAGAAGGAGGATGCCAGGCTCATCGGGGCAAGCTATATGACCATGAACAACGAGTTCTTCAAGATAATCAACGAGCAGATCCGCGTCCGTGTGGAGGCTGAAGGCGATATGATAATCCTAAGGGACCCGGGGCTTGATGTGGCAAGGCAAAATCAGCAGATAGAAGAAATGCTTGACATGGGGATATCAGCCCTTATCGTCACGCCGGTTGATATCGACGGCCTTACGGATGTGTTAAGACGGGCTAAGTCCATGGGTGTGTATGTAATCGTCGTTGATTCAAATATAAGCGATGAGACCCTTACCGACTGCACCATAGTATCGGACAATTACAATGCCGGAACCATTATCGGCAACTATGTCCTTGATAAGCAGGAGGGCGGCAGGATAGTGGTAATGACCCATGAGGCGACGGCTTCGGGAAGCAACAGGGTTAAGGGCTTTATGGATACTGTGGAGGGTCATCCGGGCTTTGAAGTGCTTGACTTGATCGAGTGCGAGGGTCAGTACGAGATCGCAATGCCGCGGATGCTTGAATACCTTGATGAGGGCCATGACTTTGATACGGTCTTTTGCCTTAATGACCTTGCGGCAGCAGGCGTGGTCGCAGCCCTTAAGGAGAAGGATCTTGCAGGCGTGGTCAATGTCTACGGGGTTGACGCATCCCCCGATGCCAAGGCACTTATAGGCGAGGGCCTTATGAGGGCGTCGGCCGTACAGTTTCCCACAAGGATCGGGGAAATGGCAGCATCGGTCCTTTATGATATATTTGACGGTAAGGATACCGAGAAGACCATCATCGTACCGGTTGATATAGTTTCTACCGAGAACATTGACAGCTACAACAAGGAAAGATGGCAGTGAGTATGGTTAGGGAAAAGTCAGACAACTCAAGAGCGGCATTGAGCGGCCAGTCGGTCCTTATGGAATCGATGATGCATCTTAACTTCTGGATACTGGCCTTTGTTCTTTGGATCGTCTTTAGTGCATCGTCGGGGATAGTGCATGAGAGGAGCGCCCTCTCGTTTCTTACGCAGACAGAGACCATCCCTGCCCTGCCCATAAATACGATCATAGCGGTGGCGATCCTGTATCTGTGCCTTATCCTGCTTTTGTCGATAAGAGATGAGAAGGGTCTTACCCTTGCATTTAAGCTGTGTCTTGAAACCATATGCGTGATATGGATATCGGAGCTTATCGGCTTCTCTTATACGGGTATGTTCCTAATGGTATTTGCCGATCTTATCGGGAATTCCATGAGCAGGAGGGACAGGACTGTTGCCATCATAGCTCTTGGCATCTTCTATCTTGTGCTTGATTCATCGGTTCTTAATTTCTGGCTTAAACGGATATCGATAGACGATTATCTTATCTACTACAGGACTGATTACGCGGGACTTAT
Organism: Lachnospiraceae bacterium UBA3641; assembly: GCA_002373875.1. GTDB lineage: Bacteria > Bacillota > Clostridia > Lachnospirales > Lachnospiraceae > UBA2868. The sequence continues at coordinate 13,968 of DFKQ01000096.1, read as the reverse complement.
CAAGGGGGCCCTGAATATAGGAAGGCTCTTAAATACCTTCCTCTTTATCCTGTATATGCTCTATCAGGTGAGGAAGCATATGAATGAAAATGAGAGGATCATGATGCTCAATAAGAGCCTTAAGGAAGCCAATAAAAAGCTTGAGGAGTATTCAAGATCATCGGCCCTCATGGCTCAGACTGCGGAAAGGAACAGGCTGGCCAGAGAGATCCATGATACCATAGGACACTCATTGACCGGAATAGTCACCGGCCTCGATGCCTGTCTTATGATGTTTGATAAGGACAGGGACCTTGTAAAGACCCAGCTTACAGCCATAGCCGAGGTGGCCAGGACCGGTATGACGGATGTCAGGCAGTCGGTGAAGGCCCTAAGGCCTGACGCCCTTGAAAAGCTCCCCCTTGATGAGGCGATAGAAAAGCTCATTGATGAGATGGGGCGGTCCACCGGTGTCAACATCAATTACCATTGCAGCGAAAAGCTCAGTGACTCCTTCGATGAAAACGAGGAAGAGACCATATACCGGACCATACAGGAGAGCATAACCAATGCCATAAGCCACGGTAATGCATCAAATATAAACATAGACATAAAGAGAAGTGAGGATAACCAGCTGACGATAGATATAAGTGATAACGGATCGGGAAACACAAATCCCAAAAAAGGATTCGGGCTGACCCACATGGAGGAGCGGTTAAGCATGCTTGGAGGAAGCCTTCATATCGACGGAAACGACGGATTTACGGTAAGGGCACAGATGCCGATCAGATGGGGAAAGGAAGTTAAGGAACAATGATAAGGATATTGATAGCGGATGATCAGGAGCTTATGAGACAGAGCATCAGGATGATGCTTGATGGAGTGGATGATTTCGAAGTGACGGATGCGGTAAGTAACGGTACCGAGGTAGTAAGGAGCATAAGGGAGAATAAGCCCGATATAGTTCTTATGGATGTCCGCATGCCCAAGATGGACGGGGTGGTGTGTACCAAGATAATCAAGGAGAACTGTCCCGAAATAAAGGTCATCATACTCACGACCTTTGATGATGATGAGTACGTTATAAATGCCATTAAGAACGGGGCCAGCGGTTACCTCCTTAAGGGTATATCCTTTGACGAGCTGACGGAATCCATCCGTAAGGTCTACGGCGGCATGGCCATAATAAATGATGATATCACTAATAAGGTTTTAAGGCTCTTTGCGGACATGGCAAGGACCCAGAAGCTTGTCAGCGTTGAAGAGGATTATGTCAGGGAGCTTAAGGAGGGTGACTGGGCGATAATCGACTGTATCGTACAGGGCGATTCCAATAAGGAGATAGCGGGAAAGCTCAATCTCTCCGAAGGAACCATAAGAAACAGCTTAAGCAACATTCTCTTAAAGCTGGGACTTAGGAACAGGACCCAGCTTGCAATATGGGCGGTCCAGTCGGATGTGGCGGGATTTCGCGGGATGGATCAGAGTAAATGACGGGAAACAGGACCAAATACTTAATATGCATACTTCTCCTGCTTGCGGCTCTTTTCTTTTCGACGGGGATTTCTGATATGATCCCTGACGGCAGGGGAACAGAGCTTAAGATAGGTGTTTTTGCGGACAGCTACTGGGGGGTTCACAACGGCTACGAACACAGGATACCCGATGATGCCATTAAGCTCTTTGAGAAGGACCATCCCGGTGTGAAGATAAGCTACGAGACGGGAATACTTAAGGAAGATTACACCGAATGGCTGGCCGAGCAGATAGTGAAGGGAGAAGCTCCTGACGTATTCTTCGTAATGCCGGAGGATTTCGACCTTTTCATAAAGATGCAGGCCCTTGAGGATATCACAGAGTATGTTGATAAGGATTCGGACTTCAATAAGGAGATATTCTACAGGAGCGCCTACAGGTTCGGAAGCTTTGATGATGCCCAGTACCTTCTGCCCTTTGAATGCGCGCCGGAGCTCATGTTTGCAAATACGACAATACTTGATGAGAAGGGTATTGATACGCCTTCCCTTAACTGGACCTGGGATGACTTTTATGACATATGCAAGAAGGTCAATTCCGCTGCTTCTCCTTCGGGAGAAGATAAGAAGGAGGTTTTCGGTACCGTTAATTACACTTGGAAGGAAGCCTTCGCGGCCAACGGGAACAGGCTCTTTTCCACGGACGGGCGGGAGTGTGATTTCGCCGACACTAAGATAACGACGGCCCTGACCTTCCTTGATGAACTGGATTCGCTGAATGAAGGAAATAAGGATAATGCAAGGTATTTCGAGAAGGGGAATGTGGCCTTCCAGCCTATGTATTATGCAAGCTACCGTGACTTTATAAAGAACCCGCTGAGGGAGACCCTGTATGAGGACTTCGAGCTTACCTTCCTTACCATGCCTGCAGGATCGGAGGGAGACAATACCTCCATTCTTGATACCCTGTGCGTGGGCATGTATTCAAAGAGCAGGCATAAGAAGGAGGCCTGGGAATTTATCAAGATGCTGACGACGGATGAGACCGTCCAGTCGGAGATATTTAAGTATTCGGAAGGCTTATCGCCCTGCCGGGACATAACCGAGAGGGAACTTAAGAAGGAGCTTGCAGACAGCACTGCGGGGGCACAGAACATAAACATGGATGTGGTTCGGCATGCCATGGACACGGCCGTACCCAAGTACGCCTTCTACGGGCAGGATGAGGCGGAGAACGCGGTTGAGTACGCGGTGAATGAGATCCTCTCGGGCGGGGGAAATATCAGGATGGAGCAGGTTATACAGGATAGGAGGATAAAGGGAATTCTAAGTGAGGAATAATGTAAAAAGTACTCCGTACTTTTTTTGATACGCTCGCCGCTAAGGCATCATAAGGAATCCACCGCAAGCGGTACCCCTTATGATAAGTATGACAAATGTCATGTGAGCCCATGACATCTGTCTTAAAAAGAGATGATATTTGTTTGAATAAAGTAATGACGTTTGTGACTGTTGCAAACGTCATTATTTTTTTATGCTTATCCCGTAAGCGAAAACAAAGCCTTGAATAAGAAAGGACGTGAGGCCATGGAGAACAATCCCTTTATCCTTCAGATGAAAGGAATAACGAAAGAATTCCCGGGAGTAAGGGCGCTTGACAATGTTACCTTAGAGGTCCGCAGGGGAACGATACATGCCATATGCGGGGAGAACGGAGCGGGAAAGTCAACCCTTATGAAGGTTCTCTCGGGAGTATACCCCTATGGCGAGTACAACGGCGATATCTTCTACCTGGGTAAGGAGATGAGGTTTAAAAACATCAAGGAATCGGAGGGCGCAGGCATAGGAATAATCCACCAGGAGCTTACCATGATCCCGGAGCTCTCGATCACCGAGAACATCTTTGTGGGAAACGAGATAACAAGGAAGGGACTTATCGACTGGGACGAGGAGAGGAGACGGACCAGGGAGATACTTAAGAGAGTGGGAATGACACTTGATCCGGATATCCTTATAAAGCACCTGGGAGTAGGTCAGCAGCAGCTTGTTGAGATAGCAAAAGCACTCTCGAAGGATGTGAAGCTCCTCATACTGGACGAACCCACATCGGCCCTTAATGAAGATGATTCCGAAAATCTTCTTAACCTGATGCTGGAGCTTAAGAGCAACGGCATAACCTGCATAATGATCTCGCATAAGCTTAACGAGATCGCTAAGGTTTCGGATGCGGTAACGGTCATAAGGGACGGACAGACGGTTGAGAACTACGAGGTTGAAGCGGGCAAGGTGGATGAGGACAGGATAATCAAGGCCATGGTGGGAAGGTCCATCGAGAACCGGTATCCCGAGCATGTATCAAGGCCCGGTGAGGTGGTATTTGAGGTAGATGACTGGACTATAGAAGATCCCGAGGTTCCGGGAAGGCTTGTATGCAGGCAGTCTTCCTTCAACGTAAGAAAGGGCGAGATCGTAGGATTCGCAGGACTGATGGGAGCCGGAAGGACAGAGCTCATGCGGTCCATCTTCGGAAGGAATTACGGGATCTATCGGGGCGGAACAATAAAGATAGAAGGTAAGGAGGTAAACATTCCAAGTGTAAGCTCGGCCATAAAGCATGGGATAGCCTATGTGCCTGAAGACAGGAAGAACTTAGGGCTTAACCTTCTTGATTCCATAAGGAAGACAATAGTTTCGGCAAACATTGAAAAGATATTAAAGCACGGGCTGATCGACTTCGACGAGGAATTAAAGGCAGCGGGTGAATATAAAAAGGCGGTCGGTATAAAGGCGGCGAGTGTGAACATGGGAGTCACCACATTATCCGGCGGTAACCAACAGAAGGTGGTGCTCAGCAAGTGGATGTTCACGGAACCCAAGATTCTTATACTCGATGAACCCACACGGGGCATCGATGTCGGGGCCAAATATGAGATCTACAAGATGATACATGTGCTGGCAGACCAGGGAATGGCGGTGATCCTTGTATCCTCTGAGCTTCCGGAGCTTCTTGGAATGGCGGACAGGATATATACGATCTCGGAAGGCAGGATAACAGGCGAGATCGACAGAAAAGAAGCCGATCAGGAGACTCTTATGAAGAAGATGACAACGCTTGCCGGCGACTTGTCATGAGGGTCGCAGATCATCCGGTGGATGATTGTTTGGCGCGAACCGAAGCGTAGCGCAGAAACCACGAAGCGGTGGAATCCTTAAGACTGAAAAGGAAGGATACAATACTTATTTATATGAGGAAGAAAGGACGGATGGAAATGAAGGTAATAAAACAGATCCTTGGAGGAGATTTAAAACGATACACCATGGTAGTGGCCTTGGCAGTACTTATAGGGATTTTTAACATAATATCTGACGGAAGGATGCTAACATCATCCAATTTCCAGAATCTTCTGGCAGGTAATGCCTATGTACTTGTTCTGGCACTGGGAATGCTGATGGTCATCGTTATAGGTCAGATCGACTTATCGGTGGGCTCGGTGGCAGGTTTTTCGGGAATGGTAATGGCGATAGCGGCAAGAGAGCTTAACCTTCCCTGGTGGGCGGCAGTACTGCTGGCACTCATTATCGGACTTGCGGCCGGAGCCTGGCACGGATTCTTCTTAGCCAAGCTGGGGATCCCCGGATTCATTACAACACTCGGCGGAATGATGATCTTCAGAGGCGGCGTTATATGGATATCAAAGTCAATCTCGGTTCCGGCGCCCGAGCAGCTTAAGTGGTTCGGCGCAGGCTATCTTCCCGAGTGGGGCCCTAAGTTCACCGGAATGAACAATTCGACTCTTGTTCTCGGGATCATAGGAATAGCGGCATATGTAATATCGCAGCTTAAGAAATATAAAAAATCGGCTGAGGTTACGGGAACATCCGAGCCGAAATGGGCAGTGGCAGCAAGGATCGCGCTTGTAAGCCTTATAATAGGGTACTTCACCCGGCTCTTCGGAACAGGCAGAGAGGGAACATCCTTCCCGGTACCGGGACTCATCCTTCTCATACTCATCATCGTATACCATACCATAACCCAGAAGACCAGGTTCGGACGTAACGTATATGCAGTGGGCGGCAACAAGAGCGCAGCAGCTCTCTCGGGTGTAAATGTGGCAAGGACTTACTTCATAACCATGATGAACATGTCGCTGCTTGCAGCGGTAGCAGGAATCCTCTTCGTGGGAAGATCAACGGCAGCAGGCCCGGCAGACGGAACCTCATGGGAAATGGATGCCATCGCTTCCGTATTCATCGGCGGAGCTGCGGTATCGGGCGGTGTAGGTACCATACTTGAGACCATGGTGGGCGGTCTTATGATGGCAGTCCTCAACAACGGACTTATGCTCATGGGTGTCGGTGCCGACAAGACGCAGGTCATCAAGGGATTCGTATTACTTGCGGCGGTTGCCTTTGACGTATACAACAAGCGTTCAGGTCATGGAGCCCACAAGAGCAAGGCTAAGTAAAACTGTATAGGCGAAGGCATGCTTAACGAAGGCGGAGTAAAGGGAAATAAATGGATGGTTGGCCGGTTTTTGATAAAGGGAAGGCCGGTTGAACATAAAGAAACCAATAATATTTTTAGAAAGAGAGGACAATCATGAACAGGAAAAAGATCACAGCATTACTGGGCGCAGCAGCACTGGCTATGACAGCCATTACGGGATGCGGCGGTGGAAGAGAAGGAGCGGCAGGCGCATCTGCAAACACACAGGAGGCAGTAGTTGAGGAAAGCACCGAGGTTGCGGCAGAAGACGCAGCTGCAGCAAGCGAGGAGGAGGCTCCTGAAGAGGAAGCGACTGGAGCCGGATTTGAAGCGGGAGCTACCATTGGCGTATCCCTTCCCTGGCTGGGAACCCAGAACTGGAAAGAAGCCGAGACCATGTTTAAGGAGCAGCTGGAGGCAGCAGGCTATACACCTATCATCCAGGCGGCAGACCAGAAGGTTCCCCAGCAGCAACAGCAGATAGAGTCAATGATCGAGAACGGTGCCAAGGTCATCGTTGTAGGCCCTATCGACGGCACCCAGCTCGGATCGGTTCTTGAGCAGGCCAAGGATGCAGGCATCTACGTTATAGGCTATGACAGGCTTCTTGAGAACACAACAGGTGTTGACGGCGTAGTACAGTTCGGTTCTGTTAAGACGGGTGAGCTTCAGGCTCAGGCCCTGCTTGACGGCCTTAAGGAAGTAAAGGGCGAAGGCCCCTACAACATCGAGCTCTTCGGCGGCGGCCCTGCCGATCCCAATGCTCCCAACTTCTTCAAGGGTGCAATGTCAGTCCTTCAGCCCCTTATCGATGACGGTACACTTACGGTAGTATCCGGCCAGACTGACTTTACCCAGTGTGCGACTGTTGACTGGGACAATGCCAAGGCACAGTCAAGGATGGATTCACTCCTTTCAGGCTTCTACTCGGACAAGGACATCCACGGTGTGCTCTCACCCAACGACGGTATCGCACGCGCCATAATCACATCATGTGAGAATGCAGGCCAGGAGATCCCCGTTGTATCGGGTCTTGATGCTGAGAACGAATCGGTTGAATGGGTATGGTCCGGAAGACAGTATTCAACAGTTGCCAAGCCTACCGACGCGCTTGTTGCCCAGACTGTAGATATCATCAACTCCTTAAGGGACGGCAAGGGTATGCCCGCAACGGACGTAACGGCTGACAACGGAGTTAAGGAAGTAGCCATCTACGAGCTTCCTCCCGTAGTTGTTACCAAGGCCAATGCCAAGGAGGTATTCGCTAACGATCCCAGCCGTCTGGAACTTCTTAAGTAAAATTTAAGTAGATTTTTAAGTAAAAGTATGATATTGTGAAACAGGGGACGGTTCCTCGGTTCATTTCAAGTAAAATGAAATGAAGCCGGTAATGTTACGAGAAATGAACCGAGGAACCGTCCCCTGTTTCACTTTTTTTTTGAAAGGAGAAGAAATGGAAAAAAAATATGATGTAGCAGCACTCGGAGAATTACTTATAGATATGACCATGAACGGCAAGTCAGAGCAGGGCAATGCCTTATACGAGGCTAACCCCGGGGGCGCACCCTGTAACGTTCTTGCCATGCTCAAGAAGCTTTCTCACAGGGTCGCCTTTATCGGCAAGGTTGGAGATGATATATTCGGCCACGAGCTTAAGAGTGTGCTTGAAGAAGTGGGAATAGATTCGGAGGGTCTCATAATTGATAAGGAAGCAAGGACAACCCTTGCCTTTGTTAAGACCTTTGAGGACGGTGACAGGGATTTCTCCTTCTACCGCAATCCCGGCGCGGATATGCTCCTTAGGAAGGAGGATGTTGATACGGATCTTATAAGGAATGCCCGGATATTTCATTTCGGGACCCTGTCAATGACCCATAAGGAGGTCAGGGAAGCCACCCTGTACGCCGTAAATGAGGCTAAGAAGGCCGGAGTACTTATATCATTTGACCCCAACCTGAGGGAGCCCCTGTGGAAAAGTCTTGATGAGGCAAGGGAGCAGGTTCTTGAAGGTCTGAAGTATTGTGATATACTTAAGATATCGGATAATGAAATACAGTGGCTCACGGGCAGGGATGATTATACCGAGGGTGTAGAGTGGATATTCGACAGGTTTAATATCACCCTTATGACCGTGTCCCTTGGCAAGAGCGGCAGCATGGCCTTCTATAAGAAGGATCCGGCCTCGGCATATATAAAGGCTGAAGCTGCCCCATTCCTCAGTAAGGATACCATTGAGACTACGGGAGCCGGTGATACCTTCGGCGGCTGTGTCCTTCATTTTGTTCTTGAGAAGGGGCTTAAGGATCTTAAGGAAGCCGATCTTAAACAGATGCTCACATATGCCAATGCCGCTGCCTCCATAATCACCACAAGAAGGGGAGCATTAAGAGTCATGCCTTCATCATCCGAGATAGAGAAGCTTATGGACAGATAGTATCAAAGATACAGATACGGGGAGCCGGTTTGTTATGAGGGATAAAAGATTTAAGCCCGGAAAACGGATGAGAACGGAAAAAAGGGGAGGGATCATACTGGCGGCAGTTGCCGGGAGCGTGATCGTTGCCGCAATACTTATCATAGGGACCCTGCTTACGGGAAGGACGGCAGGAAGGGATACCGAAAAGGCTGTGCGCAATGTAAGCCTCTTGTATCTTGATGAGCTTGCCGGAAGGCGTGAACAGGTAGTTTCGTCCGTGCTGAATGATTGCATAAACGATATGGACGTTGCCATAGGAATGCTGGAAAAGAGTGATCTTGCAAGCACGGAAAGCCTTCAGGCTTATCAGGCCAGGATCAAGCAGCTATACGGCCTGGAGAAGTTCGCCTTTGTTGATGAACAGGGAACCATCTATACATCTCGCGGTACAAGGAAGGATACGGATCTGTACGAATTTGATTTTCAATCCATTCCGGGGCCTGTAATATCCCTGAAAAACGCGGACGGTGACGATAAAAAGGTCGTGATAGCGGTGCCAGTTGACCGGCTTGATTTTGAAGGAAATATCCTTGTTGCCTGCTTCATGGAGATCGACATGGACAATTTCCTTGACAGGCTGTCCCTTCGCTCCGCCGATAACAATACTACCTTCTGTAACCTGTATACCTCAGACGGGAAGGCCTTAACAGACCTTGTTCTCGGTGGCCTGTCGGCGGATGATAACCTTCTTGACGCCATGAAAAAGGCCGAATTCGACCCCGGCTACTCCTTTGAGAGTGTAAAGAAGGATTTCGAAGAAGGCAATGAGGGTGTTGTGTCGTTTACTTATGGCGGCATAAGCGAAACCCTGAGCTATGTTCCCGTACACGGTACGGACTGGATGCTCACCTATCTGATACGTGAGAGCGTTATCAGCATGCAGATGGAGAGCATCTCGGCAGGCATCATAAGGCGGAGTGTCGTTCAGTCGATCCTGACCGCCGCAGTACTGCTAATCATTTCGGGTATAATGATCGTTCAGACCAGGACCGCCGTAAGGCTTGACGCGGAGCGTGAGACCAATGAGCTGCTCCAGCAGGAGCTTGAGGAGAGGATCGCCCTGCAGGATGAACTCCTTAAGCAGGAGAAGATGAGAACCCAGCAGGACAGCATGATAACAGCCCTGTCGTCCGATTACATGAGTGTTTATTATATAGATTTTGACAGAGGAAGGGGTATATGCTACCGCAATGAGATGAGTGCTTCTAATATACCCCAGGGTGGTGAGTTCGATTATCTTGAGGCGGTGACGAACTACGCGGACAGCTTTGTGACCGATGAGTACCGCCAGACCTTTCTTAAGTTTGTGGAACCCGACTCCGTAAGGGAAGCCCTTAAGAAGAATAAGGTCATAACCTTAAGGTATGTGGTAAACAAGCATGGTGAAGAAACCTACGAAATGATAAGGATGGCCGGAGTAAGGCATCCTGAGGACAGGGAGGACGGTATAGTTCATGCCGTCGGTGTGGGATTTGCCAATATAGATGCCGAAATGAGGGATTCCCTTGCGAAGAATCAGGCACTCTCGGACGCTCTTAAGACGGCAGAGGAGGCAAGCCGCGCTAAAACAGTCTTCCTGTCTAATATGAGTCATGAGATAAGAACTCCCATGAATGCGATAATAGGGCTTGATTCCCTTGCCCTTAACGATAAGGAACTTAAGGTCAGCACCAGGGATTATCTTGAAAAGATCGGTGATTCGGCAAGACATCTTCTGGGACTTATAAATGACATTCTCGATATGTCGCGTATAGAATCGGGAAGAATGTCGGTGAAGAATGAGGAATTCTCATTTTCCAAGATGATAGAGCAGATAAACACCATTTTTTCCGGCCAGTGCGAGGAGAAGAAGCTCTCTTACAGCTGTACGATCGAAGGAGATCCGGATGAAAATTATATCGGTGATCAGTTAAAGATCAAGCAGGTTCTTATAAATATCCTCGGCAATGCCGTTAAGTTCACACCCGAAAACGGAAGCGTTACCTTCCGCATAGAGAAAAAGACATCCTTCGATAATAAGACCACCATCTGTTTCGAAATTAGCGACACCGGCGTGGGAATGAGCAGTGAGTATCTTCCCAAGCTGTTCGAAACCTTCAGCCAGGAAGATGAGACGGGCACCAATAAATACGGAAGCTCGGGTCTTGGCATGGCCATTACCAAGAGCATCGTTGACATGATGAACGGCAAGATAGAGGTAGACAGCGAGAAGGGCCGGGGAACAACGTTCAAGGTAACGCTTACACTGCATGATTCGGACAGAAAAGATGAGAGTGCTGCTTCAGATCCGGAGATAATCCCCAACGATATAAGCGTATTGGTAATAGATGATGATAAGATCGCCTGTGATCATTCCCTGCTTGTCCTTGAGCAGGCCGGCTTTAAGGCCGAAGCTGCATTGTCGGGCCGGGAGGCTCTCGACATGATAAGGTTAAGGCATGAGAAACAGGAGCCCTATGATCTCATAATCGTGGACTGGAAGATGCCTGAAATGGACGGGCTTGAAACGACACGGACCATAAGGAGCCGGTTCGGGGATGAAGCCTCGATAATCATACTGACGGCATATAATTGGGATGATATTTTTAATGAAGCAACCGACGCGGGTGTCGACAGCTTCGTTGCCAAGCCCCTGTTCGTTTCAAGCCTTATGGATGAATTCAGGGCAGCCCTTAATAAGCGGGGTATCGACAGGAATAACAAGCGTAAAGTCAAAGACCTTACGGGGTGCCGTATACTTCTTGCGGAGGATATGCCAATTAATGCCGAGATCATGAGGGAAGTGCTTAAGATGAACGGAATGGAGACAGACATTGCGGGCAACGGCAGGCTCGCCCTTGAAATGTTTGAGTCTCATGAACCGGGGTATTACGATGCCATCCTGATGGATATGAGGATGCCGGAAATGGACGGACTTGAGGCAACATCCGCCATCAGGGCCCTTAAAAGGGATGATGCTGCAAGAATCCCCATTATAGCCCTTACCGCCAATGCATTTGACGAGGATGTGCAGCGGTCGCTCCAGGCCGGCATGAATGCTCATCTGAGTAAACCCGTGGAACCGGAAAAGCTTATAGAAACCTTGAAAGAATTTGTGTAACTATTCTGAACAGCTGCGGATCAGTTATGATATAATCATATATATATTTAACGGAGGAAGATGGATATGGAGCGTTACAGGGAAACACGGGGCTGCAAACGCCGGGTGCTGATAGCTGATGATGAAAGGATCAATTGTGAGATACTGGGCAACATCCTGTCAGGAAAGTATGATGTTTCATATGCGAATGACGGGCAGGTTGCCTATGATATGCTTAAGAGCGAAAAACCGGGATTTTCATTGGTTCTTTTGGACCTGCTGATGCCAAGGATGGACGGTTTCGAACTGATCAGGAGGGTTCGTGAGGATGATGAATTAAAATCCATACCGGTTATAGTAATGACCTCTGAAGCTGACGCGGAGGTCAAGAGCATAAACATGGGGGCGGCTGACTTTATCACCAAGCCTTATGACATGCCGGAGGTCATACTGGCCAGGTGCGAGAGGATCATTGAGCTGTTTGAGGATAAGACAATAATAAGCTCTGCCGAGAAGGACAGCCTTACAGGACTCTATTCACGTGACTTTTTCTACCAATACATAAGGCAGATAGAGAAGTATAACAGTGAAACACTGATGGATGCCGTAGTATTAAATATCGATCATTTCCATCTTGTGAATGAGATGTACGGCAGGAGGACGGGTAATGAAGTCCTTAAGGGCCTTGCGGATATGCTTATGAATATTTTCGAGGATGTGGCAGGAATCGGATGCAGGGCTGAGGCCGACAGCTTCTATGTATACTGCCAGCACCAGTACAGCTACGAGAAGATAATGAGTAAGATCAGGGATAACCTGCCCTACCTGTCCGAGAAGGCCAGGATAAGGATAAGGATGGGCGTGTACCCCACCGTTGATAAAGAGCTTGAGGTGGAGTCCTGGTTCGACCGTGCCAAAAGGGCCTGTGACCGGATAAGGGGTGATTACACCAAGTCAATGGCCATGTATTCAAGCGATCTGCATGATCTTTCAGTATACCACGAGGAGCTGATAAATGAAATAGACGAGGCGATAGAGAATAAGGATCTTGTGGTTTTCTATCAGCCGAAGTACGATATAAGCGGTGATACGCCTGTGCTGAGAAGTGCGGAGGCGCTTATAAGGTGGAAGCATCCGGAGAGGGGGATGATAAGTCCGGGTGACTTTATCCCGCTGTTTGAGGGTAACGGACTGATACAGAAGCTTGATAATTATGCCTGGGAGGAGGCGGCCCACCAGATATGCAGGTGGAGGGAGAAATACGGAAGGACCATACCCGTTTCCGTAAATGTCTCAAGGATAGACATCTATGATCAGGCATTTGAAAGCAAGCTTGTCAAGCTTATCGATGCCTATGACCTGACGGCTGAGAACCTTATGCTTGAGATCACCGAATCGGCATACGCTGATAATGAGGACACCCTGGTCAAGGTTGTGGACAGCTTAAGGAGCAAGGGCTTCATTATTGAGATGGATGATTTCGGTTCGGGATATTCTTCGCTTAACATGCTGACCACCATATCGGTGGATGTTATCAAGATAGACATGAAGTTTATCCGAAACATGCTAAAGGATCAAAAGAGCTTAAGGATGGTCAAGCTTATCATCGATATAGCCGGTTATCTTAACGTACCCACGGTTGCCGAGGGAGTTGAGGACGAGGCTCAGGTGAATGCGCTTAAGAAGATGGGCTGCAATATCATTCAGGGATTTTACTTCAGCAGGCCGGTTCCGCCTGAGGAGTTTGAGAAGCTGATAGAAAAAGAAAAGAAGTGAAATACAGGGGGATTGGATATGTTGACTATTGAAGCATTGAAGAAATTCGGAGCAGACACCGAAACGGGTCTGCAAAGGTGTGTTGGAAACGAAGCACTCTATTTAAGGCTGGCAGGCTCTGTTGCCGATGAAGGAAGCTTTGAAAAGCTTAAAGCTGCCATTGACAGGGGGGATCGTGATACTGCCTTCGAGGCGGCTCACGCCCTTAAGGGATTTTTGGGTAACCTTTCCATTACGCCTTTATATGATAAGGCCTGTGAGATCAGTGATCTGCTCAAGGAAGGGAAGGACGCCGATTTCGATTACCTTGTGGATGAACTTATGACACTTAAGAATGAGTTTGCCGCCATCTGTTCCTAGTATAACGATTCTTAAATACCATTCCGTTTGCCTTTTTCTGTGATTCCGGGGTCAGCTTATCCTCGTATTTAAGAAGCCGGTTAAAATGATCAAGGAGTGCCTGCTTGTTCATATACCACCCGGTTTTCGTGGTATAGCTGATGGATACAAAAGGTCGGTATGATAATAAGCGTACCGGCAGGTATCATGGAGATTGAATCGATTTATTATAGTAAACGAAATTATTTATTTCGTTTACTATATGATTAAGAAGATGTCATCCCGTATGTCTGAGAATGCCGATAATTCTTTGGACGTCGGGGTGACATTAATGTTATAATCCCATCTTTGACAGTTT
>DFKQ01000021.1 GCA_002373875.1 Lachnospiraceae bacterium UBA3641 | reverse complement strand
GAGGAACCGTCCCCCAGTTTCACCGGCTACTCTCCCTTGGTTATGTGGCCCTCAGCCTGCTTCTGTACCTGGCTTTCGGCTTTAACGTGATCATGAGCCTTGTTATGCTCGTATGCATCGCGATAATGCTCCTTATCGCAGTACAGGCGGAGGATGAGAACGGGAGTAACCCGTATGGATTTTTGTACTACGTCATTCCCGTGGTCGGGGCCTTCTTTATAGCCAATACATCAAATGTTTTCAGGTTTGCGGTGCCGCACGGGGATGTTATATTCACCATGATCCTTGTGGACGCAGCCTTCTTCATATACAGATATGTACCGGTAAAGGGCAAAAGGAGGCTTGCCAACCTGTCATCGCTCATCACCCTGCTCATTTGTTTTGCGATAAGCTTCGGCAAGCTGTGGGTTGTAATGGACAGGACCCATGATATAAGGTGGGATATCCTTGAGGTGCTTGCACCGCTTATGATCTGTGCAGTGTCGGTCCTGCTGTTTGCCTTTGAATACATAAGGACGGTTAAAGCCCTTAAGAAGGAAGATACCGGATTCTATACATGGTCCTATATCATAAGCCTTTGTATATTTGTATTCATGAACCTGTATGCCTTTGTGCCCATCACAAGATACCTGTATGTATGGCACAGCCATTATCCGGGTTCTCTTATTCCTACAGGTATACTGAGCATTACGATGCTTGTTGTGATCCTTATTTACCATTACAAACATGTGTCAAAGTCACTCGGATGGCCGCTTATCGTGACGGAGAGGCTCTTAAGCATCATGCTCAACCTGACACTGATCATATCGTTTGCTTTTTTTGCAGACCTGTCCCACCGTTCGTACGCATCATACCTGCTAAATCTTCCGCTTGTTGCGGTCATGGTAATGTATCAGGCCCATATACGGATAAAAAAGAACAATCCGGACGGTCTGGTCAGTGCCATGCTGCTTCCCTTTGCCCTTACATCCGGCATTGATAAGGTCATGGAACGGGTATTCCCCGATGTAGCGCTGATCAGTGAAAATGCGGTGTTTGAGACGGAGCTTATTATTTTCCTTGCGATCCTTGCGATAGGCTTCTTTGTCTACAGGAAGGTATTTATCTATGACCGGGGAGAGAAGAGGATCCTTATAGACTGGAACATCCTCATGGCCGGCATCGTGCTTTTGATGGCCCTCGTTACGGGTGATTCTTATATTATAGACCATCTGGAGTTTAAGGCCTGCATCGCCTTTGCGGTATTTGTCCTTTATAAGGCCCTGCGGTTTGAAGGTCTCTTCAGGCGTATCGCCTTTGCCTTTGTTGCGGCCTTCCTTTGCGGGGCGTATTCCGTGCAGGATTTCATAAAGTGGAATGCTGACTTTGACACCGAGCTCATAAGCCTGTCGCTCCTTGCCTTTGCAGTTATCCTTAAATATGTCATCTTCAGAAACAGGGAGAGGGTTGTATCCTATATAAGCTTTGGGATAATGAGCCTTTTCTTCCTTATAGAATGGTTCAATATAGATATGATAGCATCAGAACCCGCGATGCCGGTTCTTAATGTAAAGCTGACCATCTTCATGTTTGTGACCCTTGGTGCCTTTGCTTACGGGTTATGGAGAAGGTCGCTTGGGAACGATCTGCTGTCCCTTGCGCTTGCCGTTCTGTTTGCGGCATCATGCATCGATAACAGGAGGGGCGGACACCTTATCATAGCAGCCATCCTGTGCATTGGCCTTATCGTGTATTTTTACAGGAAGGGCCGGCAGCCCCTGTGCGTTATTCCCATCATAACTCTTCTGGTTATTGTCGGTGATACGCTTAATACACGGGTTGCGCAGTTTTTTTCTACGGGTAGCTTCGACATATCTGACGGGATACTTGTGGAAGCGAAACCGAACCACACTCCCCAGTGCGTTATCCGGATGATCGTTTTTGCCGTAATGCTTGCTCTCGGAAGGTTCCTTCATGCCAAAGTCATATGCCGGGCGGATGAAGAGCATCCGTTCAGGATCGACTGGTTCACGATCACGTCGCTGGTACCGGTCCTGGCAATCCTTAATGTGGGGAATGGTAAGTTCAAATGGTCGGTATCCATTCTGATGGCCCTGTATCTGTTCGGCTATTACAGAAGGGTCAGGGATTCCTTTAATAAACCGATCCTTACGGCCATTTCCGTATGTATGGCCATAGCCTGGTGGACCCAGCCCATAGTAAGGGTCAGGGAGCTCTTTACAACCGAGTATCGTATACTTGGTTTTATCGCTCTTGTTTTTGCGATAACGAAGGTTATATATAAGAAGGAACTTGAAGGCGGACTTGATTTTATGTATTATGCATCAGTTGCTTCAGTCATATGGCAGTCGGTTTCGGCGATAAGGTCAGCGGAGCTTTTTGATGTTATAATATTGGGGGTTGTACTGCTTGCGATCATCATAGTCGCATTCGAGAAGAAGAGCAGGCAGTGGTTCCTTTTATCGGCCATATCCCTTGTATGTATCTTCCTCTATGTGTCAAGGGGCTTCTGGAGGAAGATAGTATGGCCGGTATATGTATTTGCGGTAGGTATTGTCCTGATATTCTTCGCAACCAGGAACGAATACCGCAAGAAACATCCCGTCGCCGAAGAGGATAAGAAGAAGTTCTTCGAGGGCTGGGGCAGGTAGGAGGAAGTTTTTAGAAAAGGAGGTAGTGGTATGAAGGAGTGTTATATTTTTTTGGCAGAGGGCTTTGAGGAGATAGAAGCCCTTACGGTTGTGGATATCTTAAGACGGGACAATATAGTCATAAAAACCGTATCCGTAACAGGCAAGAAGGAGGTTGAAGGAGCTCATGCGATCAAAGTCATTGCCGACAAGCTTCTTAAGGATATAGAACTTAAGGATGCGGCCCTTCTTATCCTTCCGGGCGGATCGCCGGGAACGCAGAATCTTAAGGAATGCGATCCGCTGATGGACATGATCAGGGCGTTTTCAAACACCAACCGTCGTTTGGCGGCTATATGCGCAGCTCCCACCATTCTCGGGTCGCTGGGTCTTCTTGAAGGTAAGAATGCCTGCTGCTATCCGGGACTGGAGAGCGGGCTTACCGGTGCCAATGTGAGCATGGAAGAGGTTGTAACCGACGGCAATATAACGACATCAAGGGGTATGGGAACTGCGATCCCCTTCGCTCTCGAGCTCGTAAGGCTGTTTGATTCCAAAACCGAAGCCATGGCCCTGAAGAGGAAGATAGTATATAACCATTGATTATCGGTAACCATAATGATCCTGAGCTTGAAAGGAGGCACGCTATATGCCTTTTACAGTAAGTGTAGGAGAAGCGGATTTTGCGGCTCTTCGTAATGATCATGCATACTATGTGGATAAGACCGATATCATTTATGACCTTGTGCATGATACGAATAATAAAGTCACGCTCTTTACCAGGCCAAGGCGATTTGGAAAGACCCTGATGATGAGCATGATGGAGAATTTTTTTAACATACGGAAGGACAGTAAGAGCCTGTTTGAAGACCTTGACATTACGAAACATAAGTCATTCTGCAAGATGTGGATGAACCGGTATCCGACACTGTTTATTTCCTTTAAGGATGTTGAAGCTGAAGACTTTATGGGTGCTTATAAAATGCTGGCATCGAGACTTGCGGATGTCTGCAAGGGACTGGCAGATATTGGGGAAAGCGGATCGGTTAATCCGGCAGATAAGGATATCTTCAATCGCTTAATGTATAAGAAGGCAGAGGATGATGAGGTTAAGAATTCTGTTAAAACCATAATGCGCATGCTCCATGACGTATACGGCAGACAGGTCATCCTTCTTATAGATGAATATGATGTTCCTCTGGCGAAGGCGAGTGAAAAGGATACTGCAAAGAATCAATATTATTCCGGGATGCTTGATGTGATCAAGGGAATTATGAGTACAGCGCTTAAGGATAATGAATTCCTTAAGTTTGCTGTAGTCACGGGATGCCTTCGAATAGCTAAGGAAAGCATATTTACAGGCACCAATAATTTTGCTTCATATTCTGTTCTGGACGAAAGGTTCAGCCGGTACTTCGGATTCCTTGAAGATGAAGTAGATACCATGCTTGCGGCCGCAGATAGAAAAGAAGCGGCCAGAGAGATCAAGGAGTGGTATGACGGATACATATTTGGAAACTCCTATGTATACTGTCCATGGGATGTTATCAATCATATATCTGCACTACGATATAAGAGGACGACAAAGCCAAAGAACTACTGGAAGAATACCAGCCATAACGGAATCCTGTTGACATTTGTAAAGCGTACGGAATTTGATGTTTCTGATAAATTCGAGGTGTTGCTGAACGGTGAGACTATTGTTCAGAAAATTTCGGATGAATTAACCTATGATACTCTGCATTCCACAGAAGATAACCTGTGGAGTGTGCTTCTGATGACAGGATATATTACGAAAGCGGATGCGGGGGAAGAAGGGGAAACGGTTTCATTAAAGATCCCCAACAGGGAGATTTCGTCAATATTTGAAGATACCGTAGTTCGCTTCTTCACGGATACAGTGAGTGATGATACTATAAAAGAACTGATCAATGCGCTGTGGGAAAGGAGAGAAGATCGCGCTACGGAGATCTTATCCGGCCTTCTCTGGGATACGATAAGTTATAATGATTATCATGAGGATTATTATCATGCTTTTCTTACCGGGGTATTTGTCGCAAGAGGATACAGCGTGGACTCCAATAAGGAGAAAGGGCTTGGAAGACCCGATATCCTGCTTAAGGACAGGAAGAACAGACGCGCGATCATCATAGAAACGAAAAAGTCCGATAAAGAATCGGATATGGACAGGGATTGCGAGGAAGCTATTAAACAGATTGTCAGGGGGAAGTATGCAGAAGGTCTGAGAGGATATGAAGAGATAATATGCTATGGAGCGGCCTTCTTCCAAAAACAGGTTAAGCTTAAGCTGAAGTAGCCTTTAATTTTTTACTGATCCGGAATCAGCTATATTGACCACATTGATCAATATAGCTGATTTTTCTTTATTCACATTTTTTACATTATTACACTATATGTTGTACATCCTTATCCCGGATATAATCACTTTTTGCTAAATATATGATATAAAACCAGCTCAAATACTTGACATTATGATGGGGGGGGGGAGAATGTTACTATGTTCTAAATGCGTGATTGTGTGGTTTTTGGACTGCAGGCAACCGGCAGGAAATCATAGGATGATAAGACAGGCCGGCTGGGAGGTTGATCGGCGGTGAGATGTAATGGTGCATCGAAGATCCGGATAACCCTCTTAAAGAAGAAAAATCCTGTCGGATTTTATTGATGTCTCAGCTGCGGAACGTTCGCAGGAAGTTCCTACGCACGCTGGGCGAAAGCCGACGGGCTCCCCCGATATAAAATCGGGGGCAGTAGAGGCAGTGATCAACAGTAAATACCGGCAACCCATAGGATCTGCAAGAGGCAGGAGGAAACAAAAATAATTAAGGAGGAAAGAAAACTATGGGAAAATCTTTTAAGGGTTTTTCGAAGGCATTATCACTGATCTTAGCAGTAGCTATGGTCGTAACGTGTGTGCCTACATCGGCTTATGCGGCAGAGCTCATAAGCGATGACAGCGAGGATATCCTCTTGAGTGATGAACTCATCACTGAAGAAGGAACCGGCGCCGGTTTATCTGACGATGTTGATACATTCACATCAGACGATGATTCTTCTATAGATATTCGGAAGGATTCATCTTCTTCTACAGATGATATCCTTAACGGAAATACGGCAGGAGAGGAGGAAGATATAGGTCAGGATAAGTCTACCGGGGATGTGACGATCACATTAACGAATAACACAGGCTCTCATGTCACGATATACAATCCCGATTCAGAGAATGGGGCAGAGGAATATGAGAATGAGGAAGGCAAAAGTTACGCATTGATCCCCTGGGATTCAACCGATAAAGCCGGCTTCTCATTCACCCTGACACCCGATGATGGTTATGTGATCAATGAGACGGTGCTTAAAGGTGAGGATGGATTGACGGTTCGTTACTGCCTTGATACCACCGAGGATGAAGATGATCGTGAATACACAACTGTCCTTAGGGGTGACAGCGAGAATGCAACTGGCTGGTACTACAGCATTGATGCCGAGACGGGTGCATGCACCGTTTATATCAAGCAGACGGCACTTGCGAACTACAAGGCAGCGGTAGCAGAAGCAGATAATTATGCATTTTATGTTGATGTTCCCGAGAGTGCTGCCAAGGCTGCTACTTATAAGGTAGTAGTTATAGGGATGGAAGAGGAAAATTATCCCGAGGTTTCGTATGATGCTGATGACAAAGAGATCACTCTTAGTAGCACGGAGAGCGATCCGATAACGGATGTTGAACTCTATACCAGGTATGTGAGCGAGGGCTCCGAGGAGAATGTTGAATTTCCTGCGGGTACATCGAATGAGAACTGGTCATATGATTCGCAGAATAAAAAAGTAACCCTTAAGGCTGCAGGGATTAAGGCTGCTTATGAGGCTAATAAGGGTCTTACCATCGTTCCCATAAGCCGTAAGTTCTCGGTAAGTGCTAATTCAGCCGATGCCTATGAGAACACATTTAAGTTTACACAGTATCAAACAGAAATAGAGGATTACTCTTCTGACTATGAACACGATGTTGTTGCTACACTTAACACTGAAAATGCAACTGACAGAACGATCAAGACAGCTTCGGTAGAAATTAAATATGATGACGGGACTGGTGAGACCTATTCATCAGATGACACCGGAACAAGTGTCAAAATTGATACATCAGATAAGCGCAAGGTTACAATTGATAGTACGGTGTTGGCGTATGATGATGAGGAAACCGGTAAAAAAGTATACGCTAAATCCGTGGTCGTTTCCTGCACAACTCAGGAAAAGGTTGTAGTTTCCGAAGCTACAGGGACAAATATTGTCGTTAAGGATATTATTATAGATTCGGAAACCAACGAGGGCGAGGTTAACACCGGAACAGCCATTAAGTTCACGGCAGATGTTACGGGTCCTGCCTATATTCTTGGTGATGTCGGCTACAAGCTGGGCGATTCGGATGAACTGACTGTTCTTGAGCCCGAGAATGGTGTATACACCATAGACGCCGATAAGGTGACAAATAAGGTCACCATCGTAGCTAAGGCAGAAGCATCCGGTAAGGACAGGGTGGTTAAGCTTGCAACGGATTCAGCATCCGGCTTCACGGTTACTGATGAAGCTACGGGAGCTACCCTTGATGCCACCGGTCAGGGCTATGCCAAGACGAATACCGATTACACCTTCGTTGTAACATCAGCTACGGACGGCAATGAGCCTGCAAAGGTTGCCTATAAGATTGGTGATGCCGGTGAAGAGAAGGATGCTGCCAAGGTTGCCGGTAAGACAAATACTTATAAGGTTCCGGCGGATGACGTTACCGGCTTCATCACCATTTCGGTAAAAGCCAGTGAAGATTTGGTTCTGGTTAAGGTTCCTACAAATAAGGCTGCTGTTGTATGGGTAAACGGAACAGCCAAGACAAGTGACTTCTATATTGAGAAGGGTAAGGATTTTGCCTTTACCGTAAAGGGTGCTGAGGGGAATGGCGTTATCTACTTGGGTGATATCAAAGTGGTAAAAGGGAATGTGGCCGAATACAGTGGAGTGGCAATTGATTCTCATTCGGACCATAACTTTGAGACTAAAGAAACGGAATGGTCAGCGACTATTAATAAAGGTGACTTGAGTAATGGTTTGACCTTCTTTGCAACCACCAGAGAGATTGTTGATCCGTCAACATATTCACTTACATTTACAATTGATTCGAATGGTGCGTATGAGGAGGATGAGGGAGCTAAAAAGCTTCTGGTTGCTCAGACCGAGACAGCTACCCTTACACCTGCGTTGACAATGAATAATGGTATGACGATAGCCATCTCTACCGATTATACGGCTGAGTATGCCAGCAAAACAGGCTTAAACAGCATAATAAAGGTTGCCGGAGTAGAGAACAGCGTTAAAGCTGACGTACAGGGTATGTCACAGCGTTCAGATGCCCTTAAGGCAACACTGACAAGTCCGGAAGAGGACTATAAAAATCAGAGGGTTTATAGTGGTGAGCTTGATGTAACTGTTAAGCCTCACTATTTGATAACCTTTGGCGAGGCGGGTGAGCCCATCTATGCAGATACCGTACTGGCTGAGACTCAGGGTACAGCCACCAGGAAGGCAGAAGCTGCAAAGGCAGATACCACAAATAATACAAGAAAAGATGTTGCGGCTAATGTTGTAAACGGTGCCACAGGTGCAGAGGTTACTGATTCAATTGATTTTGCTGAAAATGCGATTGTGAATTGGACGACGTCGGATGATACATTCTATGTTACTAAGGGAAGCAAGACAACTGCTGCATCCGGAGAGGCTGAGGCGCTTACCGTTCAGGATTTCGGAGCCCGTATCGCAGCTACCGCACCCGGTACTGCTGATATCAGCATGAGCATCACTGATGCAGACGGCACTGTATATTCGGCAGCGGCTCCCATCAGCGTAGAGGCGGTTAAGAAGGCTGAATATGCCCTCGTTACTACCCTTAAGTTTGATGATGGAGTGGAGAGGCTTGTAAGTGGAGCATACGCTGAATCTATAAGTAATAATCCTCCGAAACTCACCGCTTCACCTGGCCGTACGGCAACAGTAAGGTACAGGGTTTTGGAAGTTAAGGATAATACGATCGTTTTAGATGATCTTGGCGTTGAAGGCCTTAATGCAGCCCTTGAAGCAGGTAAGCTTGATGATATAACAAAAGAGATAGCTGATAAGGATATAGATTTCCGGCTTTGTAAAATAGTAGATGGCATGGAACTTGTGCCTGTAGAGCCTGAGTATCTTACTGCAACGCCTACAGCTACCAAGGGTGAGTATAAGGTCAGCGTCTCCGATAAGGGTGACACTGTAGTCCTTGATTTTTCGGCGGATATTAACGGAATTGACGGCGATAAAGTTGAGAGTACGGTAGTTCGTTTTGCCGCGATTAAATCGGCAGCCAACATCCTTATAGGTATTAAAACAAATGATGATGGTGCGGCTGAGGGCAAGAAGGCCGTAACCCTTCCTGAGTCATACTTAAATGGGAAGAAATACACAAGGGGTTATGATGCTGAACCGGACAATGCCGAGGATGGCTACAGCTTCAAGGTTGCCGTAGGTTCGACGCAGGTGCTTCCTGCCGAGCCTGAGCATTCAGACAAGAGCAGGGTACTTCTTGGATGGAAATATAAATATGGTAGTCATGATTCGGATGTGATATATTATGCACCCGAACAGGAATTGATCGCCCGCCCTTATTCTAATGCGGATGAGAATTTAATAATTAATCCGGTATGGGCAAACCGGATCGTGACTGATGATCATGGCAAAGCTGTAGCTTCAGCCTACCGCGTTGTCAACGAGAATAAGGAGGCCCTTAGTTCAAGTGAAGCTAATAACTTCAGCGTCAACCTGGATGAGGAAACAGGTCTGCCTTTAGGTCTTGCACTTAAAAAGAATATATTGAAGGAAGAGACATTATCGAACCCCTTGGGTGAGATTGTTGTATACGAACCGGATACCGAGGAATTTACTCCCGAGGCAGCTAAGGTTGAGTGGAAGGCTTATGACTATGTTGAGGGAGAGACTCCTGATAAGACTAAGCTTACCGTGATCGATAAGACGGCTCTTGCAGAGGGTATCGTTAAGGGTTCCGCTCCCGGTCAGGCTAAGCTCTACGCAGTATATACCGATAATGAAGATGTAGAGTGGACAACGGCAGAATATACAATAACCGTATCAGCCCGTCCTACATACGAAGTGAAGCTTACCGATCTGCCTGAAAGCGTAAATGCAAATCAGGTACTGACTGTTACGGATGCCGTAAAAATTTACAATGGAACTACCGTAGACAGTGAGGTTGAGGAGCCTAAGGGAACCATCGAGTGGACATACTCAGAGGGCGAAGGCAATGCGACCGTTGAGACGGAGTTCTATGAAGGCGATGGAGACAATACGATACATAACCGTACCGTAATCACCGGTATCAATAAGGATACGACGGTTAAGCTTACCGCAACCTATACTGATGAGAACGGTATAAGCTCGGCTGCCAGTGCAACTGTCGAGATAACTGTTGACGAGTGCCCTTATAAGTTCAGCATAACGAATGACAGTGGCGTTTCACAGAACAATATAGAGGTAATGGCAGGCAGTGCGGCTACAAATAAACATTTCTATGTGACCATATGGGATAAGGAAAACGAGGAATATGTGGAAGAAGCTTCAGATAAGCTCCATGTTGATGTGAAAAGCACCATATTCCAAGGTAATGGAGCTGAATTCCAAGCCGAATCCGGTGATAATAATTATGTTTATGGTCTGACCGGGCTTTCGGTAAACAAAAATCTATGCGATGAGGAAGAGGTTGCAATAGCCTTCTTTCCTGATACGTCATTGGCTACTTCCTCGCATTATAGATTTACGGCTCCCGTAAAGAACTACTATTCATTAACCCTTGATGGTTCAAAGTCGGTTATGATCACGGACAATGAGGATAGCAACTTTACCAATGAGGAAAAGTATAAAGTAGGCATAAACGAAGTGGATGATTCAGAGGTTTCTGCTGATGGTATGCCGGCAGGGGTAGAGAATAACACTTGTCCGATCAAGTTATACGCTAAAAACTTTGGAGAGGATGGCAAGTACATCCTTGACCTTACCAAGTACGAAGCTGAGTATACCGGAACTGTAACAAATGTTACCTTCGAAGGCTGGACGGATTTCTTTTATAGTGAAGATGGTCCAATTCCTACAACTGCCGATAAGGTAAAGACTTCACTTGAGCTTGAAGAGGATGACTTTATAGCAGAAGGTTCTGCTGTGGTACCTCTCTTCGCAGCACCTCAGTTCAAGTGTACTGATGTGACTCTGGTATTGAGCAATGAGGCTGTATCCATTGAGCAGACAAGCTCAGCGGGAACGACCAGGACTATTGATATATCAACAACACCTACTAATTCGAATGCAGCAATAACAGTAACATCCGATGTCGTTCTTGAGGATGCTGAGGATGGTTTCTTCCTGCTTAAGGATGCTAATGCCAACCCTACTTCTGAAGGGAATGTGAGTACGATAACCCTTACACCGGGTACTACGGATTCGGTAAAGCATTACAGCTTTACGGTAACGTCTAAGCCCGGTATGGCAGGTACGGCTAAGCTTAAGGTTGCATCGGCCAACGATTACGATGTCAAAGAGGTAACCGTTAATATTTACGGTCTCTATGTGAAAGACGGTAAGACCAGATACGTGACCGTAAGCGGCAACGAGTTAAGCAAGACCGCCAAGGAGATAGGAAATACTACATATTACTTTGATGCTGATGGTAATGCATTCGAATCTTCCTACAGCGGCCCTGCCTGGGATGAAGAGGGCAAGCTGATCCTTCTTGCAGACGGCAGCAAAGTAACAGTTGCTGGATACAAGGAAAATGCCGATGCTGAGGGTAATGCGTACTATCTTGATGAAAAAGGCTATATAGTTACTGCTGATTTCGTTAAGGACTCAAACGATGTTCAGAGATACGCTGACTCAGACGGTGTCATCATAACCTATGCAATGACGGCAGACACCGATACTCCCGGTAAATACACAGATCCTGTGACCCAGAAGGCTTATGTGATCGACAAGGATACTAATGAGACCAAGTTCGACCATGATCATGTATGGAAGGATGAATGGGATTGGGCCGGAACTAATGAATACAATTACAATGTTAAGGTAACGATCTCCTGTGTGGCAGATGAGGCAACGCCGGATGAGACCGTTATATATACGGAAAGTTCGGAGGACGAGAGTAGAGATATAACAGTCGAAAGAACTGTAAGCGGCAATATTGTGACCTACACTGCCAAGACAACCTATTCCGAGCAGGAATTTACAAATGCTTATGAGGTTACAAGGCATGAACATAAGTGGACGCTGAGTGACTTCGTATGGCCGAATCCAATTAGGTATGATACTGAACCCATGGTTACGGCTGAATTCACATGCAGCGAGAGTGAGCAGACCGAAGTAGTTAAGGTTGTGGCAAGGATAGCATGGGCAATTAATGGTGAAGGTACGAGAGCAGTTAAGAAGTGGACTGCAACGGTAAGTCAGGATCCTGACGGTAATGAGTTCTTCAAGACCGAGTCTGAGTATGTTAAGGCCGATGGATCGGCAGCAACTCAGGCAGATTTCGAGAAGGCAGCAGCAGGTGCAAAACCCGGTTCCACTCCTTCGGAGCCTGCAGAGAGCGGCGTAGCTTCTTATAAGAGCTACAACCTCTTCTTGACAGATAATGTAATAGCAGTACCCGGACTTGCAGATGCTCTTGGCGACACCAAAACCCTTTCGGGTAAGGCAGCCCAGTACTACGATATAGTTACAGGGCAGGATGCAGTTAAGTTAAAGACCATAATAACATCGGCCAAGGACAGGAAGGCGGCGGCCGGAGCAGCAAACAGCCTTATAACGGTGGCACTTGCGGATGGCGGAGTATTCACCTACCAGCTTCCTGTATATTACCAGAAGCCGGCACTTAAGCTTACAAGCAGCAAGGGAACCGTAAATATATCGAAAAAAGATACAGATGTTGAGGGCAATGTTAGCGTAGCAGCTCAGACCTTCACGACCACGGTTACAGAGAAAAAGAGTACCGGCGCTTACGAAGCACTTGATCTTGATGGTGCTGAGATAGGTTTCATTCCTTCGGGTAAGAATCCGGCACTTGCTGATGGTTCGGTGGCAGCATCTGTTGATGTAACAGGCGGAATCGAAATAACTGCCAATGCCAGGACGGCAGGTAAGATAAGCGTTAAGCTGGCAGACTGGTCTGAGCCCGTATTGCTTAATTACACCATCGCCCAGGCAACTAAGAATGTACTTACAGGTTCGGCTAAGAAGATATTCATGAATAATAATGTAGCCAAGGGAGATGGTGATATTGCTAAGCAGGAGGCTCAGGACTTCACTCTTCTGATCAACGGAAGCAGTACGATCGATGCAGATGATCCTGTATCTGTTATCTATCCTTCCAAGTGGGGTAATTCAGGACTTGAGCTTACTAATGGCGCTGATACCGATCCGCTGACTCTTACAAGTGGCGAAATAGAAATAGGCTTCAAGGATGGTGCGGCTGAGTTCAAGAAGGGCAACTACACGGTTAAGTTCCAGACAGGATCAGGCAAGACCAAGTCAACCTACTCACTGACAATTGCTGTAAGTGACCTTGCACTTAAGGACAAGGCAGTGAACCTTAAGACTCAGGCCAAGATGGATCTTACCACAGGTCAGAAGATGGTGCTCATCCCTCAGCTTAAGGGAATAAGCGGTGAGATATCTGATGTAATCATTGATGAGACAAGCGAGAAGCTCTTCGATGTTGAGTACAATGCAGGGCTTAACCAGATATATCTGACACCGGAAGATGGTGCAGTGCTCAGCGTGAAGACCAAGTATGATGTTACCGTAAGTCTTGATGTGGCCGGAGTGACCTGTACGAAGGCAATAAGCTTCAAACCGGTTGCCAAGAAGCCTGCGGTTAAGATAGCGGGAGTAGGCCTTAATAAGACTAAGCTTGGAACTGATACTTTAACGGCCTACACTAACGTGCTTGCAACCTATAAGGTTAACGGCAAGACCTTCTCGATAGCTCCGCTTGAAGACGGCGTAACCTTCATCAACAAGGGTACCCTTGCCGCTACACAGGATCAGTTAGATGATATAGATCTTAACGCGGCTGATGGCTGGTTCCTCGATGGCACGACCAAGGCATTCGTAAGATATAATGCCGATGAAGGTAAGATCGACATAGTTACAACCAAGGATTCCAAGAAGGGTTCAATTAAGGTTAAGCTGATATTCAACGGTGGCGTGATCGTAAACAAGTCATTCAGCATCAATGCAGTAAAATAAACCAAAATTGGAATTGGAAATTGGGGACGGTTCTTAAGTCCCACTTAAGTCCCAAGGCAAAGGAAAGGCCCGCCGGGTTCCCGGCGGGCTTCTCCTTAAGCCTTAAGAGATTAGACGGAGTCAGGGGATGTATCTGCTGACTCATGTACCTTGACAATTTCATACTTTACATCAGGAACAACGGTGCTGGCATGATGAAAAATCAGGTATTTCGTGATAAGATATTTACATAAGCAGGTATTAATACATAAAATAAGAAAATAAGAGAAGATACTCCCGATGTAAAGTATGGAATTGTCAATGCTTTATGTTGGGAGTCTTTATATGTGCGAAATAAATATAGGTAAAAAAATAAGAAAGGTCCGAATCCATAGCGGGATGAGCCAGCAGGAATTAGCGGACAGGCTGGGAACGACCAATATTGTCATAAGCAATTACGAGCGAGGTAAAGCAATGCCGGATTACGAGCGCCTGATAGAGCTTGCCGGAATGTTTAACGTGAGTACGGATTATCTGCTCTCATTCGGGGATGAGTACCTGGATGAAAGATTTGAGATATCTCCCACTACAGCCGATATAGGAGAGAATAATAGGACAATAAAGCTTTATGGCAGGCGTATGGGGATAGGCGATCAGATAAGGAAGCTTAGAGAAGAGAGGGGATTAAAGAGTCAGGAGCTTGCGGATGGATTGTCTCTTCCGGTGACTATTGTAAGGAAATATGAGAATGATCTGGCAATACCTTCTTACGAGACACTGCTTAAGATCGCAAGGTATTTTAACGTAACGACAGAGAAACTGCTTGGAATAGATACAGGCAAGAAGCTTGATATAAGAGCCCTGCCTGAGGATAAGAAGGCTATCATGAGGAACCTGGTCGCAGGAATGAGATAAAGAAGGGATTATTCGTGCCGGAGGAGCAAATGAGTACACCCGAATATAAAATAGTAGGCTTCGGAAAAAGAATGAAAGAAATAAGGGAGAAGCAGGGTATAAAGCAGATCCGGCTGGCAGACATGACTCATATAGGAAGATCATCGCTTGCAAGTTATGAAACGGAAAGGGAGAGCCCTACCTATTTAAATCTTATTAAGTTGGCAGATGCTCTTAATGTTTCAACGGATTATTTGCTTGGCTATGATGCGGATGATTATCTTGACTTGTCGGGCATAGATGATAAGCAGAGGGAGTATATTAAGGAGTTGTATAAAGTATTCCTGAAATCGCAGGATGGGATGTAATAAAGAAATGTATTAATTGATTATCGGTTGGGAGTAAAGAGTTAGATCATGAAAACAAATGGCAGGTATGCGGGAGAGGATATCCCCTTGATAGGTCAGCAACTACGTACGTGCAGGGTTCAAATGGGAATTACCCAGCAGGAGCTTGCAGACAGGGTGGGCATTACCAAGGGAGCCTTGAGTGCATATGAACTGGATAAGATAAGGCCGGGTGAGGATAAGCTGGTCCTTCTTGCTAAGATACTTAAGGTAACACCTGAATTCCTGTGTGGATGGGAGGAAGGACCCTCGGATATTGAAGATCATTCAAATGCTGACGGGGAAGAACCGGATGGTGAAGAATTCAGGAGGCTGTCAAAGATAGTTGACCGCCAGAGAGGGATCGGGAGACAGATAAAAAGGCTTAGGGAAGAACGGGGGATAAGTACCGGCATGCTTGCAGGGCAGCTGGGTATTTCCGAGGAACTGCTGGGCATGTTTGAGAAAGACCTTAAGTATCCGGCCTATGAGGTGCTGGTAAAGATGTCGGAAGAATTAAACGTATCGACAGAGGAACTGTTGGGAATTGATACCGGGAAGATAATTAATATAGGTAACTTAAGTGATGATAATAGGAAGCTTATTAAAAATATAGTTCAGAGCATGAAATGATAACGACGGGGTTTGATCGAACAAGCGGGGTGTAAAAAGATGACGAAAGAAGCAAGAATGGAGAAATTCGGAGAGAGGGTAAGGGTTCTCCGCGATAATAAAGGACTTAGCCAGAAGGAGCTGGCGGACAGGATCGGCATGACAAGGTCCATAATAAGTACCTATGAAACCGGACAGAAGATGCCGACCTACGGGAAGCTCATAAAGCTTGCGGATGTATTGGAGGTATCAACCGATTATCTTCTTGGTGTGGAGAATGATTCGATACTTGACTTATCGGGGTTAAGTGAAGCACAGGCCGGCAGTATCAAGGATGTTGTCACTGCGATGGATGTGACGGATCGTAAAAAATCATACTAGCAATTAGAATATACATATGTTATACTAGCGTACTGAGTAATTGTATTTTGCATTTTTTAGTAGATATTTAGGAGGAATCAGTCAGAAATGAGTATGCAGGTAGAGAAGCTTGAACACAATATGGCTAAGCTTACCATAGAGGTTGAAGCGGATGAATTTTTAAAGGCAATGACCAAGGCTTATCAGAAGAATAAGAGCAAGATGAGCATCCCCGGTTTCAGGAAGGGCAAGGTGCCCCAGCAGATGATCGAGAAGATGTACGGTCCCGAGGTTTTCTATGAGGATGCAGCCAACTTCATAATACCCGATGCTTATGAGAAGGAACTGGCTGAGAACAAGGAAATAGAGGTCGTGTCACAGCCTTCGATAGATGTTACCCAGTGCGAGAAGGGCAAGTCATTCATCTTCACAGCAGAGGTTGCGTTAAAGCCCGGAGTGGAGCTGGGCAAGTACAAGGGTGTCAAGATCGACAAGATCGATACGGATGTGACGGATGAAGAGGTTGACAAGGAGATCGAGAAGGAACGTGAGGCCAATTCACGTACCATCACGGTTACCGACAGGCCTGTTAAGGATAAGGATATGACCATAATCGACTTCGAGGGCTTTGTTGACGGTAAGGCCTTTGAGGGCGGCAAGGGTGAGAATTATCCCCTTACCATCGGGTCCGGTTCGTTTATCCCCGGTTTTGAAGACCAGCTTATCGGAGCTAAGATAGATGAAGAGACAGAGGTTAAGGTGACCTTCCCCGAGGATTATCATGCGGAGGAGCTGAAGGGTAAGGATGCCGTATTTAAGGTGACTGTTCATGAGATCAAGGAGAAGGAGCTTCCCGATCTTGATGATGAGTTTGCAAGTGAGGTATCGGAATTCGATACACTTAAAGAATATAAGGAAGATGTCAAGAAGAAGCTCCTTGAGAAGAAGGAGACAGAAGCCAAGAGACAGAGAGAGGATGCCGTTATCGAGGCTATCGTTAAGGATTCCAAGATGGATATCCCCGATGCCATGATCGACACCCAGACCCGACAGATGGCGCAGGATTACGCAGGAAGGCTTCAGCAGCAGGGGCTGACACTGGAGCAGTACTTCCAGTTTACCGGTATGGATATGGATAAGTTCCTTGAGCAGATGAGGCCGGGTGCCGAGAAGCGCATCCAGTCGAGGCTGGTGCTTGAGGCTGTTGCCAAGGAAGAGAATTTCGAAGTATCGGATGAGGAATTCGATCACGAAATAGACAGGATGGCCGAAATGTATCAGATGGAGGCCGGCAAGCTTAAGGATCTTATGGGTGATTACGAGAAGAAACAGATCACCGAGGATCTTAAGATCCAAAAGGCTGTTGATTTCGTAACGCTAAACTGCAAGGAGAGTAAGCCCAGGGCAAGCAGGAAGAAGACCGAAGAAGAATGATCATTACGGTCAGGTCGCCCATAGGGCAGTGGTTAATAAGGAGGTTTAAATGAGCTTAGTACCTTATGTCATAGAGCAGACAAGCCGCGGAGAACGGTCATATGATATTTTTTCAAGGCTTTTGAAGGAACGTATCGTATTCCTGGGTGAAGAGGTCAATAATACGACTTCCAGTCTTATAGTTGCCCAGATGATGTTCCTTGAAGCCGAGGATCCCGACAAGGATATACATTTTTACATCAACAGTCCCGGAGGTTCGGTAACCGACGGATATGCCATTTATGACACCATGCATTATGTTAAATGCGATGTTGCCACCTACTGTATGGGCATGGCAGCCAGCATGGGGGCCTTTCTCCTTGCGGGAGGGCAGAAGGGTAAGAGGTTCGCCCTGCCCAATGCCGAGGTGATGATCCATCAGCCTCTCGGAGGTGCCAAGGGTCAGGCAACAGAGATAGAGATAGCGGCCAAGCAGATACTCCGTACCAAGGAGAACTTAAACCGGATACTGTCCGAGAACACCGGCAGGCCCATTGAGGAGATCGCCAGGGATACGGAACGCGACAACTGGATGACGGCCGAAGAAGCATTGGAATACGGCCTGATAGATAAGATCATTTCAACCAGAGTATAGATGTAAGGATAAACAGGGGATTTAATATGGCAGGAAAGATGGATGAGCGCATAAGGTGCTCCTTCTGCAACAAGCCGGAAAATCATGTGCGCAAGCTCATTGCGGGACCGGCGGGGGCATATATATGCGATGAATGCATAGAGATATGCATGGACATAATAAAGGATGAGCTGGGTGACGAGGATGATTTCTATGAGGATGAGGGGGCCGAAGGCAGCCTTCACATCAACCTCTTAAAGCCCAGGGAGATCAAGGAATTCCTTGATGAGAACGTTATCGGTCAGGAAGAGGCCAAGAAGGTATTGTCTGTGGCTGTGTACAACCATTATAAGAGGGTTACCGCCAAGGAGTCACCGGATGATGTTGAACTTCAGAAGTCTAACATCATAATGCTTGGTCCAACGGGTTCCGGTAAGACATTGCTGGCTCAGACCTTAGCCAAGATAATAAACGTCCCCTTCTGTATTGCGGATGCCACCGCACTTACCGAGGCGGGTTACGTTGGTGAGGATGTTGAGAACATCCTCCTTAAGCTCATTCAGGCGGCTGATTACGATATCAAGCGTGCGGAGCTGGGCATCATCTATATAGATGAGATAGATAAGATAACCAGGAAGTCCGAGAACGTGTCCATAACCCGTGATGTTTCGGGTGAGGGCGTTCAGCAGGCGCTTCTTAAGATAATTGAGGGAACCCAGGCTTCGGTACCGCCTCAGGGAGGGAGGAAGCATCCCCATCAGGAGCTTATCCAGATAGATACGACCAATATCCTTTTCATATGCGGCGGAGCCTTCGAAGGACTTGATAAGATAGTTGAGAACAGGCTTGACAAGAAATCGATCGGTTTCGGAGCCGAGATCAAGTTAAAGAATGAGACCGATATGAATGAGCTTCTGCGTCAGGTTCAGCCCGAGGATCTTGTTAAATACGGCATCATCCCCGAGTTTGTGGGGCGTGTGCCTATCGGAGTATCCCTGCAGGGACTTGACGAGGATGCCCTTGTGAGGGTATTGACTGAGCCTAAGAATGCGATAATCAAGCAGTACGAGCGTCTCTTCGAGATGGACGGGGTTGAGCTTAAGTTCGAGGATGAAGCCATCCGGGAGATAGCAAAGAAGGCCCATGAACGTAAGACCGGTGCCAGGGGACTTCGTTCCATACTAGAGAAGCTTATGATGGAGCTCATGTTTGAGATACCCTCTGATGAAAGGATCCACAAGGTTGTCATTACAGCTGCCGCAGTAAGGGATGGCGGTGAACCGCTTATCATGAGGCGGAGCTCCAAGCTGAAAAAGACAGCAAACTGAGGATAGAGCATAAGGCTTACAGAAAGATGCCGCCGGCAAAACGGCGGCATTTATAAACGAGGTGTAAAATGCCTGCACGTATATATAAAAAAAAGATGCCATTGGTTGTCGCCGGCGGTCTGTGTGTGATCCCGGGAATGATGATCCATTTCGATATAACCGGCAAGAGTGCTGTCAAGGCGATAGAGAAGGCCATGGTCCAGAAGGATCAGCAGGTCTTTATTTCCATGCACAGGGATGAAGAGGACAGGGATGAATCCGGGTATGATATGTATCTGTGGGGATGTATCTGTGTCATCAAACAGGTGATCAAGCTGCCCGATAAGACGGTAAGGGTACTTATCGAAGGGGTGAAAAGAGCAGTCATAACCGATGTCGAAGAGGCGGACGAGGGACTCAGGATCGTAACGGTCAGGCCCCATGTCGGAGAGAGCAGTGAGAGCTATGAGAAGGAGACAGCTCCTGAGAAGCTTGCCCTTATCCAGTCCTTCATGGAGACAATGAAGGAATATCTCAAATATAATCCGAAGATAGAGAAGATCCTCAGCAAATGTAAGGTAAGTTCCGTCCCCTTTGCCGATCTTATGGATATGTATGCGGCCCATCTGCCCATGCCTGCAAGGGACCGCCAGAGGCTATTGGAGGCGGAAGGAGACAGGGAGAGGGCAGTTGTCTTCCTTACCATCCTCGAAAATGAGATCAATATACTGAAGGCCCGCCAGGACCTGCAGGAGCAGGTCCGTGAGAGGGTGGACAAAAACCAGAGGGAGTACTTCCTACGGGAGCAGCTTAAGGCCATAAGGGATGAACTCGACGAGAAGGGATCGCAAAGTGATGAAGAGGAATATCTTGAGAAGACCGAGGCTCTTTTAGCTCCTCAGGAGGTTAAGGATAAGCTTAAAAAGGAGATAGACCGCCTTTCGCAGGTTGCCGCGTATTCCTCCGAGAGCGGGGTCATAAGGGGATATATAGAGACTCTTCTTGAAATGCCCTGGGATAAGGAGAGCGAGGATAATAACGATCTTGACAATGCGGAGAAGATACTTAATGAGGACCATTACGGGCTTGTGAAGGTTAAGGAAAGGATGCTTGAATTCCTGGCAGTCAGAGCCTTAAAAGCGGGGGGTGGAGCGGGCTCTTCCGACGTAAAAGCCGGGGGCAGTGGTGGCAGTATACTATGTCTTGTCGGACCGCCCGGAACAGGTAAGACCAGTATTGCAAGGTCGGTAGCCAGGGCTCTTAACAGGGAGTATGTACGGATAAGTCTGGGCGGAGTCCGTGATGAAGCGGAGATAAGGGGCCATCGTAAGACCTATGTGGGAGCGATGCCCGGACGCATTGCCATGGGCATTAAGAATGCCGGAGTTAAGAATCCCCTTATCCTTCTTGATGAAATAGATAAGATGAGCAGTGATTACAGGGGCGATACCGCATCAGCCCTGCTTGAAGTTCTTGACAGTGAACAGAATAACAGATTCAGGGATCACTACATCGAACTTCCCATAGATCTGTCCGGGGTTTTCTTCATAGCAACGGCTAATTCCCTTTCGGATATACCAAGGCCCCTTCTTGACCGTATGGAGATAATCGAGGTCACTTCTTATACGGAAAATGAGAAGTTCCATATTGCGAAGGAATACCTGATCCCCAAGCAGATAGAGAGAAACGGGCTTAAGAAGAGCTCTCTTACGATAAGCGACAAGGCGCTTGAGAAGATAATCCGCGGATATACAAGAGAAGCCGGGGTAAGGAACCTGGAGCGTAAGATAGGGGAGCTTGCCAGAAAAAGCGCAAGAAAGATCGTGCAGGATAACGTGAAACATGTACGCATATCGGCAAGGAACCTCGAAGAATATCTTGGGAAGGTTCGTTTCGAGTACGACCGCGCAAATGACAGGCCGCTTACAGGTATCGTAAGAGGTCTTGCATGGACGGCAGTGGGGGGTGATACCCTTCAGATCGAAGTAAACGTAATGCCCGGTAAGGGAGAGCTTAAGCTCACCGGCCAGCTGGGAGACGTAATGAAGGAGTCGGCCCAGACGGGTGTTAGCTATATAAGATCCATGGGCAATAAACTCAAGCTGGAAGCGGATTACTTTGCCACCCATGACTTTCACATACATATTCCCCAGGGCTCGGTACCAAAGGACGGACCCTCGGCGGGTATTACCATGGCGACGGCCATATATTCGGCAATTACGGGCATTAAGGTAAGGAGTGATGTTGCCATGACGGGTGAGATAACCCTCAGAGGCCGTGTCCTTCCCATCGGTGGTCTTAAGGAGAAGACACTTGCAGCCAAAAACGCCGGAATAAAGACGGTCCTTGTCCCCTTAAGGAACAGGAAGGATATCGGGGAGATAGATGAGGAGATCCTTGAAGGTCTTAATATAGTATATGTTGACAAAATGGAAACAGTGCTTGAAAATGCGCTTGTAAAGTAATCGTAACTCTTTGTCATTCCGAGCTGTCAGTAAGAATAAAATGAAGATAAAGAACGTAAGTCTTGAGACAGTCTGCGGTATAACCAGTAAGCTTCCGGATAACAGATATCCCGAGATAGCCTTTGCGGGCAAGAGCAATGTGGGTAAATCATCACTTATAAATGCCCTTATGAACCGCAAGAGCTTAGCGCGGACATCCGGTCAGCCGGGGAAGACCCAGACCATCAATTTTTACAATATAAATAATGAACTGTATTTTGTCGATCTGCCGGGTTACGGATTTGCCAGGGTAAGTAAGGAGACCAAGGAGAAGTGGGGGAAGATGATAGAGAGATATCTTAAGACCTCAGGGCAGTTAAGAACCGTATTTCTCCTTATAGATATAAGGCATGAGCCCTCGGCAGGAGATGTTTCGATGTATGAATGGATCACGGCGAACGGCTATGAACCCGTGATCATCGCGACCAAGCTTGACAAGATAAACAGAAGTCAGGTAAATAAGAACATCAGGGTCATAAGAGATAAGCTCGGCTGCGGCAAGGATACCCTGATAATCCCCTTCTCGGCTGTTAGCAGGCAGGGAAGAGAGGAAATATATGAGATCATTGACGGATTGCTGACTGATGAAGGTTAACGCGAATTTATTGCACTTAAGAATCTTTTGAGTTATAGTAAACGCATTAAATGATCGCGTTTACTGCAATACTGATATCGTTATTATCGAAAGATGTGGTGATAAGATGGTAAGCCTTCTTATAAAAATACTGGTAAACGATTACAATAATATCGGTGATGACCGTGTGAGACGGGGTTACGGCGTGGTGTGCGGTACCGTGGGGATAATGCTTAATATCCTCCTGTGCTGCATTAAGGTCTTTGCCGGAATGCTTTCGGGATCAATAGCTGTTATCACGGATGCCATCAACAATCTGACGGACGCCGGTTCTTCGGTTGTAAATGTTGTCGGATTTAAGATGGCCGGACGGAAGCCGGATACCGAGCATCCCTTCGGACATGGCAGGATCGAATATGTGGCCGGTCTGATCATTTCCATTATCATAATAGTTTTGGGAGTGGAGCTCGGTAAGACCTCAGTTTCGAGGATAATAGATCCAAGGGATATCATCACCTCAAGGACGGTATTTACGGTGATGGAGATATCCATCGGCGTTAAGATATACATGTATCTGTATAACAGGAAGATAGGGAACAGGATATCATCCGTTTCCCTTCAGGCGGCAGCCATAGACAGCTTCACAGATGCCATTGCCACCACGGCGGTCCTTATTTCCATAGTGATCTTTGAGTTCACCGGAGTTGTGGTGGACGGATGGTGCGGACTTATAGTTTCCGTCTTTATCATCTATTCGGGCATATCAAGCGTCAAGACAACGATTGATCCCCTGCTGGGAGTTAAGCCCGATCCGGAATATGTCAACATAATAGAGAAGTTCGTACTCTCCCAGAACGGTATACTGGGTATGCATGATCTTGTGATCCACAATTACGGTCCCGGACGGAGCATGATATCACTGCATGTTGAGGTTCCGGCAAACGGCTCTCTGGTGGAAATGCATGATCTTGTGGACAATATTGAACGTAAGCTTAAGGAAGCCCTTAACTGTGAATGTGTTATCCACATGGACCCCATGGTGATAGATAATTCGATAAGCATGAGGATGCGTGATTTTGTCGGGGTCATAGTTGCTGGTGTTGATCCATCGCTTCGGATCAATGATTTCAGGATGGTTCAGGGTACGACCCATACCAATCTTATCTTCGATCTGGTCATCCCGCATGAGTTCAGATATACGGATGAAGAGGTTGTTGATATGATACAACAAAGGGTGAGACAGCTTCCGGGTGACATGTATGCGGTCATCAATGTGGAGAAACCCTATACTTGAAAAAATAAGACATATACGGAGGAGACATTATAATGGCCAAGGAACTTAACAAGACCTACGACCCCAAGGGGATGGAGGACAGGATATATAAGAAATGGATTGATAAGAACTATTTCCATGCGACGGTAGACAGGAGTAAGAAACCCTTCACCATCGTTATTCCACCTCCGAATATCACCGGCCAGCTCCATATGGGGCATGCCTTTGACAATACCATGCAGGATATCCTTATCCGTTTTAAGAGGATGCAGGGCTACAATGCCCTCTGGCAGCCCGGATGCGATCATGCTTCGATCGCGACCGAGGTTAAGATAATCGAGAAGCTCAAGGAAGAGGGTATAGACAAGGAGGATCTGGGACGTGAGGGCTTCCTTAAGCGGGCATGGGAATGGAAGGAGGAGTACGGCGGACGTATCGTAAGCCAGCTTAAGAAGCTGGGTTCATCCTGTGACTGGGAACGCGAACGCTTCACAATGGATGAGGGCTGCAATAAGGCCGTTACCGAAGTGTTTGTCAATCTGTACAATAAAGGTCTCATATATAAGGGCAACAGGATCGTAAACTGGTGCCCCGTATGTCAGACGACCATCTCCGATGCAGAAGTTGAGCATGAGGAGCAGGCAGGCCACTTCTGGCATATCCGTTACCCGATCGCGGGAACGAAGGAAGCTGAGGCTATGCTTGAGGGCAGGAAGTGTGACTCACCGGATGAGAAGAACTACGTTGTGGTTGCAACCACCCGTCCTGAGACAATGCTGGGTGATACCGCTCTTGCGGTCAATCCCGATGATGAGAGATATACGGCAATTTCAGGCAAGACGGTGGTACTGCCTCTTCAGAATAATGAGATCCCCGTAATAGCTGATTCCTACGTTGATAAGGAATTCGGAACGGGTGTAGTTAAGATAACTCCGGCCCATGACCCGAATGACTTTGAAGTGGGCAAGCGTCATGACCTTGAAGTCATCAACATAATGAATGACGATGCCACCATCAATTCGCTCGGCGGTAAATATGAGGGTATGGATCGCTACGAAGCAAGGAAGCAGGTTGTTGCCGATCTTGAAACTCTGGGCCTGCTTGTTAAGGTTGAAGATCATTCCCATAATGTCGGAACACATGACAGGTGCGGCTGCACAATAGAGCCCATGGCCAAGGCCCAGTGGTTTGTAGCCATGGAGAAGCTGGCTGAGCCTGCCATTGAGGTCCTTAAGGCAACAAGGGAAGGCAGGGATTGTGAGTACGGTAAGCTTCAGTTCGTGCCTGACCGTTTCGATAAGACTTATCTTCACTGGCTTGAGGGGATACGCGACTGGTGTATCTCAAGACAGTTATGGTGGGGACACAGGATCCCGGCCTGGTACTGTCAGGACTGCGGCGAGACCATAGTAGCCAAGGAAGCACCTACGGTTTGTCCCAAGTGCGGCAAGAATCACCTGAAGCAGGATGAGGATGTTCTCGATACATGGTTCTCATCGGCCCTGTGGCCCTTCTCTACGCTTGGCTGGCCCGAAAAAACCGAGGAGCTTGACTATTTCTATCCGACCGATGTTCTTGTAACGGGATACGATATCATCTTCTTCTGGGTTGTCCGCATGGTATTCTCGGGCATTGAGCACACCGGCCATTCGCCCTTCCATACGGTCCTTATACACGGGCTTGTACGTGACTCTCAGGGACGCAAGATGTCGAAATCGCTCGGGAACGGTATCGATCCACTTGAGATAATAGACAAGTACGGCGCGGATGCCCTCCGCCTTATGCTCATGACCGGCAACGCGCCCGGTAATGACATGCGCTTCTATTATGAGAAGGTTGAAGCCTGCAGGAACTTTGCCAACAAGGTATGGAATGCCTCAAGGTTCATTATGATGAACATGGAGGGCAAGACACTTAATAAGCCTGCGGATGCCGATCTTGAACCTGTTGATAAATGGATAATGAGCAAATTAAATACTCTGGTACGTGATGTTACGGATAACATGGAAAAATACGAGCTTGGTGTTGCCGTGGGCAAGATATATGACTTTATCTGGGATGAGTT
>DFKQ01000087.1 GCA_002373875.1 Lachnospiraceae bacterium UBA3641 | reverse complement strand
CGTGTGGGTTCAAGTCCCACCGCCGGCATTTTTCCTAAGGGGTTCCGTGAGCAAAGTAAGTGATGGATGCCTTGGGGTGCCTTAACGGCTGGCTTATCAAAAGAAATACGTAGTATTTCCTACCTTGTATCATGAATAAGGATTGCCATTATGGCAGATGCCTTACAAATCCTATGATAATATTCAAAAGACAATACGATAAAATCGGGAATACGAAGATAGAGGCAAATGAGGAGCTAAAGTGCCTGCTAGACGAAGCAAGATCCCTGATCGAGCGGGCCGGGCAGGGAGTTAAGAGCGAACGCTCCCCCATAACCCTTGTAGAGAAGATTCAGATAAGTGATACCGTAAAGCTGGTGCAGAAGCTGTCGATGGAACTTGCGAAGGATATAAACAAGGGCAGGAACACGGATAAGAACGAAGAGAAGCTTAGGAAGGCGGCCGATGCCTTAAGGACCAGCATCGACAACATCTTATAGCAGATAGGGGTACCGGCATATTTTTCAAAGGTAAACAGATAATGAACTTCCATATAATGACCCTTTTCCCCGATATGGTGATGCAGGGCTTGTCGGAAAGCATCATAGGAAGAGCACTTCAGAAGGGAATAATAAATATCGAAGCTGTAAATATACGTGATTATGCCTTTAATAAGCATAATAAGGTGGATGATTATATCTACGGCGGAGGAGCGGGCATGCTTATGCAGGCAGAGCCCGTGTATTTGTGCTATGAGGCCATTGAGGGCTTAATACGTGCAAGAAAGGGATGTATCAGTGATCCTGTAAGACCTGATGAAGAGAAGTTAACCGGTGAGAAATTCACAGGAGTCAAGGGAAAGGGAACAAGGGTGGTATATCTGACCCCTCAGGGTGAACTGTTCACGCAGAAAAAGGCAGCTGAGCTTGCCGCGGAGGAGGATCTTATCCTTTTGTGCGGACACTATGAGGGAATAGACGAGCGGGTCCTTGAAGAGATAGTTACGGATCATGTATCGATAGGTGATTATGTGTTGACAGGGGGTGAACTGCCGGCAATGATCCTCGTCGATGCTGTATCGAGATTGATACCCGGAGTTCTTAACAATGATGTATCGGCTGAGTTCGAGACCTTCCAGGATGATCTTCTCGAATATCCCCAGTATTCAAGACCTGAGGTATGGCACGGTAAGCAGGTTCCCGAGGTCCTTCTGTCCGGCCATCATGCCAATATAGAAAAGTGGAGGCATGAACAGTCCATGAAACGGACGAGGGAGCGGCGTCCCGACCTTATGCGTAAACGAAATGCTAAACGTGGCCTCGAATGAAGCCGGGAAGGGTTGACTTTATACGGAAAAAGATTTAAAATATTACATATCTAGGCGAATGTGATTTTGTGTTCTTTAAGGAGGCATTATGAGAATAGGTGCTGTGGGAGCAAGTCCTTACGTTTACAACACAAATGCCGTCAGTTCTGCAAGTCTTAATAAGATTCAGGGTATAGGATCCGATGCGACCGCTTCAAGATCGGATTTCTCCGGCCTTTCGGAGACGGCAGTAAATGAGAATCCCCTTAAGAGGGGTGAGACGAAGAATTTCGTTGATGTTATGGAAATGCAGATACAGATGGGCAGGATGAATGCAGCAAGAGTGATGGATGTGGATCCATTTGCGGAATAACTGAATGATAAACCGGAAACGGTGAAACAGGGGGACGGAACCGTCCCCCTGTTTCACCGTTTCATCATAAAAAAAAATATGGTAGAATACCCTCATGGGTGAAAAGCGCTTTCATATAAAGGGAATAATGGACGATCTGACCATACGCCGGAAGCTGGTCGTATTGTTTGTGTTCTGTGTCCTGATGCCGCTCATCGTGACCGATACTGTTATAATCTGGCTTATCAATCGGGATGAAGAAACCAAGAAACAGTTCGAAATGGGTAATATAGCCACCTCTGTCCGGAATGACGTTATAAATACGGTGGAGGAAGCCGTCAATGCCACCAAGGGAGTTTACATCAACCGCAAGATCAACGAATTCCTGGACAAGGAATATGAAACACCGTCGGATTTCTATTCGGCAAGATATGAAATGCTCAACCAGCCCTTCACCTCGATAAATATCGGAAGCCGCGAACAGATAATAGTCATGTATACGGATAATCCCACGATCGTAGGCGGTGGTACCTTCGGCAGGCTGGATTCCCAGCAGGGAGAGGAGTGGCTTAAGGCAATAGAAGCAGCGGACAGGGACCTTATCCTGATCAAATATTTCATAGATGACAAGCATGTTTCCGAAAAATACAGGAAACGCATATCCGTCGTCAGACGGCTCAACTATTACAAAAACCTCAAATATGACAAATACATAAAGATCGATCTCGATTACGGAGCGATGGCAAGACATCTTGTAGGGATGAAGTATTCCATGCCTGTCTATTTGTGTACGGGTGATGATATCCTGTATTCGAATGAGGGTTATTCGGATGTCTCGGTTGATTTCGACAGGCTTACCGATGATATGAAGTTCGCCTACGAGAGTGATTTTGAAATATACGGAATGAACCTGCGGGTTCTTGTCAAGGATGTGGATGGCCGGGTGTGGCGCTCGGTTAAGAATCACGCACCCGTTCTCCTGCTCCTTCTTATAATAAACGTGATCCTGCCCATCGCCCTCATGATAATGATAAACAGGTCATTTGTCGGAAGGCTGACAAGGCTGTCCCAGGCCTTCGACAGCGTTAATGAGGGAAGTGATTCGCTGAAGGTGATCGACGAT
This sequence comes from Lachnospiraceae bacterium UBA3641, assembly GCA_002373875.1. GTDB lineage: Bacteria > Bacillota > Clostridia > Lachnospirales > Lachnospiraceae > UBA2868. Next base: position 10,143 of record DFKQ01000087.1, on the reverse strand, counting down.
ATAAATGGGACCGATGAGATAGGAAGCCTTATGCGCAACTACAACCGGATGACGTTAAGGCTTAAGGAGCTCATAAAGACCGTATATGAGGACAGGCTTGAGAAGCAGGAGATAGACATAGCCAGGCAGCAGGCAGAGCTTTTGGCGCTTCATTCCCAGATCAATCCCCATTTCCTTTTTAATGTCCTTGAATCCATAAGGATGCATTCGATAATAAAGAGGGAGGACGAGACCGCCGGAATGATCGAGAAGCTGGCCCTGCTGCAGAGGCAGAATGTGGACTGGTCGGACGATCATGTGAAGATCAAGGATGAGCTTAAGTTTATAGAGGCCTATCTTGACCTGCAGAAATACAGGTTCGGGGATAAGCTTAGTTACCAGATAAGCATTAAGAACGGATGTGAGAATTATTATCTTCCCAGGCTCACACTGGAAACCTTTGTTGAGAACGCATGTGTTCACGGCGCTGAGGGCAAGGCCGGAGCCACCCACATATATGTGAGGGTTTATGAACAGGATGACAGTCTATACATGGAAGTTGAGGATACCGGTGAGGGTATGAGTGAAGCGGAAACAAAGCTCTTAAACGAAAAGCTTAAGGATGTTACGATAGAGGATCTTAAGACTGACAAGCATGTAGGTATGATCAATGCCTGCTTAAGGCTTAAGATGCTTACCAATAACAGGGCATTTGTAAATGTTGAGAGTGAAAAGGGTGTGGGTACGACGATCTTCATAGATATCCCTCTCGATACATTAAAAGTGTCTGTGTAGGAGGAACGGATATGACGAAGTCATATTCAGCATCCGTTCCGACGATTGGCCGCCGAACAAAGGTGAGGGGGCATTACATATTCAGGAGGAACGGATATGACGAAGTCATATTCAGCATCCGTTCCGACGATTGGCCGCCGAACAAAGGTGAGGGGGCATTACATATTTAGGAGGAATGGATATGCTCAGGGTAATGCTCGTGGATGATGAACCTTTTATAATGCAGGGACTGTCGGTTCTTATAGACTGGGAGGGCCTGGGATATAAGATAGTCAAAATGGCCGCCAACGGTGGAGAGGCTTACGAGTATCTTAAGGAGAACAGTGTTGACCTTATCATTTCGGATATCAGCATGCCTGTCATGTCCGGTCTGGATCTTCTGGGGAAGATCCGGCAGGAGGGACTGTCGGACGCTTATTTTGTAGTCCTATCCGGATATAACGACTTCGACTATGCCAGACAGGCAATAAGATATACCTGCATGGACTATCTCCTGAAGCCGATAAACAAGGATGAACTCACGGATATCCTTAAGAAGGTATATGAGGAAGGCCGTATGGTGAAAAGGGAGGAGGATGATGTCCGCGCGTCCGGTAAGGTTGTTCTGTATAAGAAGGAGCTTGATGAGCTGATAAAGTCAATCGAGACAAACGAGATTCATACGATAAACATGAGGGTCGATGCCCTTTATGATGAGATATACAATGCCGGGATGAATGAGGATATTGTGGCCATGAACCTTAATTATCTGCAGGTCCAGCTCATCCACCTGGCAGTGGAGCAGGATGAATCGATCGATCAGGAGGAGGTTCTCAATTATATAAACGAGAACGTCTACGATGCAGGTAAGACCAAGGGCTCAAGGGTGCATATCAAGAGGTTTGCGTTAGGTTATGCCGATTATCTGTCCCAGCTTCGCAGGAATTCATCAAGGGGAGTACTCGCCGAAGTGGAAAAAGAGATCAAGCTGAATTACGCGGACAACCTGACCTTGAGGGACCTGAGCAAGAAATATTATGTAAACCCGGCCTATCTGGGCCAGATGTTTAAGAAGAAGTATAATCAGTCATTCAAGGATTACCTGTGTACGGTCAGGATAAACGAGGCAGCTTCCATGCTCCTTAAGAGTGATGATAAGATAGCCCTTATATCGGAAAAGGTGGGTTATAAGGATGTTGATTATTTTATACAGAAGTTTATCGAACAGAAGGGGATAACGCCCGCAAAGTACAGGCGCAACGGCGGAAAAGATGAATAGAGGCGGGACGTATTTGTTTATTGCAAGTACAGGTCAGAATTGATATACTCTTTTTTGGTGTTTTAAACTTGGATAAAGGAGAATAGCGATGGTTAAGCGGATTTATGTTGAGAAAAAGAAACCCTTTGCGGTTAAGGCAGCGGAGCTGCATGAGGAGATAAGGAATTATCTCGGCTTTAAGGACATAACCGGTGTTCGTGAGCTTATCAGATATGATATCGAGAATCTGTCGGATGAGACCTATGAGAAGGCTAAGGTTACGGTCTTTTCGGAACCGCCCGTTGATATCCTCTATGAGGAGGACTTTGACAGGAGCGCTGATTCCAGGGTATTTTCGGTAGAATACCTTCCCGGCCAGTTTGACCAGAGGGCGGATTCCGCCGAGCAGTGTGTAAAGTTCCTAAAGGAGGATGAGGAGCCCGTCATCAAGACGGCCGTTACATACTGTATAGAAGGCGGGATAAGCGATGAAGAGCTTGAGCAGATCAAGAGCTATTGCATAAATCCCGTTGATTCAAGGGAAACGGGTCTGGTTAAGCCCGATACACTTATCACCAGGTTTGATGAACCCGCTGATGTCGTGATCTTTGACGGGTTTAAGGATATGGCGGAGGGTGATCTTAAGAAGCTGTATGATTCTCTGGGCCTTGCCATGACCTTTAAGGATTTCCTCCATATACAGAATTATTTCAAAAACGAGGAGGATCGTGATCCCTCCATGACCGAGATAAGGGTTCTTGATACCTACTGGTCGGACCACTGCCGTCACACCACCTTCTCGACCGAGCTTAAGAAGGTTGATTTTGCCGACGGCTATTACAGGAAGCCGATTGAGGATACATATAAGAAGTATATTGCGACTCGCAAGGAAGTATACAATGTAGGAATCCTGCCGGATTCCTCCGATGCCTCAAAGCCGGCGGGCTCCCCCGACATGAGTGTCGGGGGCAGTGACAAGTTCGTATGCCTCATGGATGTTGCCCTTCTTGCTATGCGTAAGCTTAAGAAGGAGGGTAAGCTTGACGATCAGGAGGAATCGGATGAGATAAATGCCTGCTCTATAGTTGTTCCTGTTGAAATATATGATGAAGAAATCCTGCCGGATTTCTCTGATGCCTCAAAGCCGGCGGGCTCCCCCGATACTAAGATCGGGGGCAGTAACGGTAAAACGGAAGAGTGGCTTATCAGCTTCAAGAACGAGACCCATAATCACCCGACCGAGATCGAACCCTTCGGCGGGGCCGCAACCTGTCTTGGCGGAGCCATAAGGGATCCCCTTTCGGGCCGTTCATATGTATATCAGGCCATGCGTGTAACCGGAGCGGCCGATCCCACGGGATCCATAAAGGATACCCTGAAGGGTAAGCTTCCCCAGAAGAAGCTGGTAAGAGGCGCGGCAGCCGGTTATTCATCCTACGGAAACCAGATAGGTCTTGCCACAGGATATGTTAAGGAAATATATCATCCCGATTACGTTGCCAAGAGAATGGAGATAGGAGCCGTAATGGGAGCGGCACCCAGGAAGAATGTCATCCGCGAGACATCAGACCCGGGAGATATCATAATCCTTCTCGGCGGCCGCACGGGAAGGGATGGCTGCGGCGGTGCTACCGGCTCCAGTAAGGCTCATACCGAGCAGTCCATAGATACCTGCGGGGCGGAAGTGCAGAAGGGTAATGCCCCTACGGAGCGTAAGCTTCAGAGGCTCTTTCGAAGGCCGGAGGCTTCAAGGCTTATAAGGAAGTGTAATGACTTTGGCGCAGGCGGAGTATCCGTTGCCATAGGCGAGCTGGCAGCAGGTCTTAAGGTGGACCTTGACAAGGTGCCCAAGAAGTACGCAGGTCTTGACGGTACTGAGCTTGCCATATCAGAGTCCCAGGAGAGAATGGCGGTCGTGGTTGCGCCCTCTGATGTTGATGAGTTCATGAAATACGCGGCCGAAGAGAATCTTGAGGCAACCAAAGTTGCGGTGGTTACCGAGGAACCCAGGCTGGTGCTTTCATGGCGAGGTAAGGAGATAGTGAATATATCCCGCGCTTTTCTCGATACCAACGGTGCCCATCAGGAAACCGATGTGTTTGCCGATATGCCGGATGATGAGAACAGGTTTTTCGATAAATATGAAATAAAAGCAGTCGCCGATTCACTTGATAAGGGCGATATAAAGGGTGCTTGGCTTAATACTCTTAAGGATCTGAATGTATGTTCACAGAAGGGTCTGGTTGAAATGTTTGACGGTTCTATCGGAGCAGGCTCCGTATTTATGCCCTACGGCGGCAGGTACCAGCTGACCGAGACCCAGACCATGGTCGCCAAGCTGCCTGTCCTTAAGGGCAAGTGCGATACGGTTACCATGATGAGTTACGGGTTCGATCCATATCTGTCATCCTGGAGCCCATATCACGGTGCTGTTTATGCCATGGTTGAATCCATGGCAAGAATAGTTGCAAGCGGCGGCGATTATAAGAAGATAAGGTTTACCTTCCAGGAATATTTCAGGCGCATGAATGAAGAACCGTCAAGATGGAGCCAGCCCTTTACGGCCCTGCTCGGTGCCTTCGAAGCCCAGCTTCGTTTCGGCCTTCCCTCAATAGGCGGCAAGGATTCCATGTCCGGTACCTTCAATAATATAGATGTTCCTCCAACACTTGTATCCTTTGCGGTTGATGTTGCAGGAGAAGAGGATATAATAACCCCCGAATTAAAGAAGGCAGGCAATAAGCTTATCCTGGTAAGGGCAGGAAGGGATGAATACGACCTGCCGGATTATGATAAGCAGATGGCCCTCTTTGATTCTGTTCATAAGGACATACAGGATAAGAGGATAGTATCGGCCTACGCCCTTGACGGCAAGGGACTTATCGCTGCCCTCAGCAAGATGGCCTTCGGTAATGGTATGGGAATCAGGATCGCTGATACTGTCGATGCAGAGTCACTCTTCAGACCCGCCTTTGGTTCCATAGTTGCCGAGGTTGATGCAGACAGGCTTGACGGACTTGCTTCGGAACATATGGTGATAGGTGAAGTTACGGGTGACGGAAGCTTCACCTACGGTGATGTGAAGATAAGTGAAAAGGAAGCACTTGATGCGTGGAAGGCACCCCTTGAGAAGGTGTTCCCCACAAAAGCATCAGCTGACACTACACCTCTTAAGTGTGATCTATATAAAGAGAGCAATGTGTATGTGTGCAGGAATAAGGTGGCAAGGCCCACGGTCTTCATACCCGTATTCCCCGGAACCAACTGCGAATATGATTCGGCGAAGGCATTTGAAAGAGCGGGAGCCGATGTTATCACCAGGGTATTCAGGAACATGAGCGCAGAGGATATAAGGGAATCGGTGGGTGAATTTAAGGCAGGCATTGAGAAGGCCCAGATAATCATGTTCCCGGGCGGCTTCTCGGCAGGTGATGAGCCTGACGGCTCGGCTAAATTCTTCGCTACGGCTTTCCGCAACGAGGCAATGAAGGAGGCTGTCATGAAGCTTCTTAACGAGCGTGACGGACTGGCACTGGGTATCTGTAACGGCTTCCAGGCCCTTATAAAGCTGGGACTTGTTCCGGGGGGTGATATAACGGGTCAGGATGAGGATTCGCCCACGCTTACCTTCAACACCATAAACCGCCATATATCCAAGATGGTTTACACAAGGGTTGTTTCCGACAAGTCACCCTGGCTTAGGGGAGCTGAGCTTGGAGGAACCTATGTCATTCCCGCATCCCACGGTGAGGGAAGGTTTGTGGCAAATGACGAATGGCTTAAGAAGCTTTTTGAGAACGGCCAGGTGGCTACAAGGTACTGCGATCCGGATGGTAACGTGAGCATGGATGAAGAGTGGAACATAAACGGTTCATATATGGCCATTGAGGGAATAACTTCACCGGACGGCAGATGCTTCGGTAAGATGGGGCACTCTGAGCGGCGTGGTGAATCGGTTGCCATAAATATTTACGGTGAACAGGATATGAAGATATTTGAGTCCGGGGTAGCTTATTTCTCATAGAGGGTGCATGTGCCGCCTTGTATGTGCATGGCTCTGAACAGTTACACAAAAAAAGTGTCAGTGAATTTTGCAAGTTGCACAAAAATTCACCGGCGCTTTTTATATTTGTGTACAAGAAGTAAAAAAAGTGCTTGTACTGGTAAAATTTTTACATTTAATTTATTCGCTGAATTATGTATATTTTATGTATAATTTGTGAACAGACTTGAAGAAGGATGCTTTATGAAGAGATTAAGGTTTCCGGTCCTTGCGGCAGTGATTACCATGGTGATGATGCTTGCGGGATGCGGCAAGACGGAACACTGGGCATATAACCATGAACCCGATAAGGACGCTCTTGTATTATACGATAACGGCAAGGCGGAACTGGACGGTGAGGAATTCACATATACAAGAAATGATTCCTTTATCAGCATGACGGATGCTTCGGGTAATACGGTTGACCACAGATATATAAACGATGAAGCGCATGACCAGATTTACTTCTATAAGCCTGCGGTATATCACAGGGGAGAAGAAGAGAAGGGTTCCGGGATCATAGGAGTGTGGACCCAGGATAACGGAAGGAACGTTTTCCAGTTTACCAGGGAAGGCACCTTCAGTGAGGAAAACATCTTCTTCGGCCACTACAGGCTGGATGAGCAGGCCGGAACGATCAAGCTTATGTACAGCGATCCTATTGAAGACACCTTACTCTATTACACGCTGGATGGGGATGAGATGATCATCGATTATCCCTGGCCGATGGTTAAGACGGGTTCCGGGAAGGATAAATAACAGGTCGAAGGCGGATAACCGCTTTACGATATAAAACATTTCATTTCATTTATTAAGGAGGTCAATTATGAAAATGAGACGCGTAGCATCAATGTTACTCGCAGGCGTTATGGCATTATCGCTTACAGCCTGTGGCGGCGGTTCTGCAGCAACCGAAGCAGCACCTGCAGCACCTGCAGCTGAGCCTGCAGCAGAAGCTGAGACCGAGGCTCCCGCTGAAGAGCCCGCAGCTGAGGAAGAGGCTGAGGCACCTGCTGAGGAGGCAGCTTCTGACGAACCCATAACACTTAATATGTGGTGTATAGCTACCGAGAGTGATTCTAACCGTCATTCTTATGAAGCAGCTATTGCTGACATGCAGAAGTTATATCCCAACATCACTCTTAACTGGGAAGCATTCGAGAATGAGTCATACAAGACCAAGATCAAGGCTGCTGTTTCAGCTGATGAGATGCCTGATATCTTCTTCACATGGTCATGTGCATTCCTTGGTGACTTCGTTCAGGCCGGTAAGGTTTACTGCCTTGACGATGTATACCAGAACTACAAGGACGAGCTTCCTGTAGTTATGCTTGGTAACTCAACATACGAAGGCAAACACTACGGTGTTCCGCTTACAATGAACATCGTTGGTCTTTTCGCTAACATGGATCTTCTTAAGGAAGCAGGATACGATGAGATTCCCGGAACATATGAGGACTTCATCAAGTGCTGTGACGACCTTAAGGCTAAGGGCATCACTCCTTTCGGATGTGCAGGTAAGGAGACATGGTGCGTAACCGAGTATCTTGAGTCTATCATCGAGAAGTCGATCGGTGCCGAGGCACTTAACGATGTATTTGTAAACGGTGCAACATGGAATAATCAGGGTATCGCTGATGCAGTTGATACTTTCCAGGAAATGATCACCAAGGAATACTTCGATCCCGCCGGTATCGGTCTTACAAACGACGAAGTTAAGGCTAACTTCATGGCAGGCAAGTACGCATTCTACATGAACGGTACATGGAACTGCGCTGACTTCGCTGCAAATGAGGAGTTCAAGGATAAGGTTAAGGTTGCTGAGTTCCCTGTAATTGATTCAAGCAAGTCTAAGCTTGGTCAGCTTATCGGTGGTCCTTCAGATACACTTGCTGTAGCTGCTTCATCACCTAACGCTGAGAGGGCTGCTGATTACGCTATGGAGCTTGGTAAGTACATCTGCCACTATGGATATCTTGATGGTTGCGGACTTCCTGCATGGACACCTTACGGTGATACAAGTGCAGTAAATCCTCTTACCCAGACTGTAGCAGAGATCGTTGCTAATGCTGATTCAATGGTACTCTTCGGTGATACCGCTATGACAGCAGACGACGCTCAGGTTTACCTTTCATATGTAGACCAGGTTTACGGTTCACAGATCGACGGTGCAGGCTTCATTGAGGGTCTTGCAAGCGACTTAAGGTAATTGAATTTAACCCTTCCCATTCCTGCGGGTTTGGGAAGGGTATATTTTACTCTTTGGGAAGGTATTTAACATGGCAGATAACAAACATAAGTCCAAAAACAAGAATTTTAAGACCGGTTTAGATATATTTCTGTTTTTGCTTCCTGCGATACTTCTCTTTGTAGGTATCCTGATAGCTCCCATTGCAGTATCGATATACAGGAGCTTTCAGAAATGGAATGGTTTTTCACCGGGAGAATATATCGGTTTTAAGAACTATATAGATCTGTTTAAGAGCGGATCGATCAACTGGATGACATCCCTTAAGAACGCTCTTATCATTGCTTTTTTCTCTGTATTCGTTCAGCTTCCTTTTTCCCTGCTTCTGGCATTACTGCTGGGACGCAAGTATAAGGGAGAGAGGTTCTTCCTTACGGTTTTCTTCATGCCCGTGCTTATTTCGACGGTTGTTATAGGTCAGTTGTGGCTGAAGATCTATAATCCCGATTACGGAATCTTAAACAGGGCGCTTGCCGCATTGGGACTTGTGGACTGGCAGCATATATGGGTAGGTGATCCCAAGACGGCACTCGGCTCTGTAGTTGTTCCCACCATATGGCAGTATGTCGGATATCACATGCTCCTTATGTATGCCGGTGTTAAGGGTGTTTCCCCCGATCTGCGTGAAGCGGCAATGCTTGACGGAGCCACCAACTGGCAGGTTGACTGGTATGTGGTAATTCCCACCATCAAGCCCATTATAAGGACCAGCGTTATCTTTGCGGTGACGGGTTCACTTAAGACATACGACCTGGTCCGCATAATAACGAATGCCGGCCCTACACACAAGACAGAAGTACCGTCCACGTTGCTTGAGGACATGCTGTTTTTGAGGAACAGATACGGAATGGGATCAACGATATCGGTAATGCTGATCATACTGTGCTTCGCGTTTGCGTTGGCTATATCGGCGGTATTTAAGGAAAAGGAATAAGGAGGGATTAAAAGGTGGAAGAACGTTACTCAATAAAAAAATCTAATCCCGCTGTTAAAGTACTGATATACATCCTCCTTGTGGTTTGGGCATTTATCAATATTTTCCCGATATATTTTATGTTCACGTTTTCACTTAAATCCAATGAGGAAATCTTCGGTAAGAATGTGGTGGGACTCCCGCGGGAATGGCTGTGGTCCAACTATGTGTCCGCAATGAAGACCGGTAACATGGGCCTCTATTTCGTTAACAGTGTGCTGGTTACGGTTGTTTCCATAGTGATCTCTATCCTTGCGGCAATGATGGCTACTTATGCGATTACCAGGATCAAATGGAGAGGTGCGGAGCTTACAAATGCATTTTTCATGCTGGGACTTACGATTCCTCTTCAGGCATCAATAGTACCGGTTTACGTAATCCTCAGTAAGCTTCACTGGCTTAACCATTATTCAACATTGATCATTCCCTACTCGGCCTTCACATTGTCGATGTCGATCCTTATCTGTACAGGTTTTATGGTAGATATACCCTATGACCTTGATGAGGCGGCTCGTATCGACGGATGCGGTCTGTGGGGAACATTCGGAAGGATCATAGTGCCCCTCCTGAAACCGGCATATGCAACAATAGGTATCTATGCATTCCTTCAGTGCTGGAATGAGTTCATGTTTGCCAATGTATTTATATCCGATTCCAAGCACAGGACACTGCCTGTAGGTATCAAGGCTCTGTCGGGTGCATATACAACGGATTGGGGTCCCATAGGTGCGGCGCTGGTTATCGCAACCTTCCCTACACTTATTGTTTACATAATCCTGTGCAGGAGAATACAGGATTCCTTCATCGCAGGTGCGGTAAAGGGCTGATATAAACTTCAGAAATTGAAACAGGGGGACGGTTCCTGTGTT
>DFKQ01000051.1 GCA_002373875.1 Lachnospiraceae bacterium UBA3641 | reverse complement strand
GTCTGTGACCGTTCTTCTTATGATATCCGCTCTTCCTCTTGTAACGGTATACGATAACCTTCTTACCGCGTCCGTTCTCAACAACCGTAGCTGATACCGTAGCCTTAGCCACATCATCACCTACCATGAGCTTATTATCGCTTACAGCAAGAACCTGATCAAAGGTAACGCTGTCACCGGCCTCTGCTGCCAGCTTCTCGACCTTTATCACATCGCCTTCAGACACCTTATACTGCTTTCCGCCTGTTGCAATAATCGCGTACATAGGACACCTCCTGTTCTATTTACTCGCTAGCTTCGGTAGTGCTTCGAAGAACACATTTATAACCCCACTAAGCGGCATACTCAGATATATTAGCATCTATTAAGTGCCTTGTCAAATAAAAGCATAAATTTATTTGATTTATTTGTTCGTTCTCTTCCTTGGACTTCCGTCATCAATACCGTGAGCATCGCAGCCCGATTCATGAAAACGCCTTATAAATTCCGCATCGCAATTATTCATATGGGCCTGTTTTAACTGGAACATTTCGCTGACCCTTACCATGGACTGAGCTTCCTCTCTAAGCTGCTTCGCCATCCAGTCGTTTGATCTGTCATCCTTTAGAGTCATACTGCCTTGAAGCCTGAGTGCTGATGGCCTTTTATTCACGGTGTTGTAATGATTAACCATTTCATTAAAGCTGTTTACATTAGGATCCTTCCTGACTCCGGCCTTTCCCGGCTTATTCATGATCCTGTTCCTGATCCCAAAAATTATACAGGCTATGATCAATAAATTGAAGATCACAGGAACAAAAGCAAGTATAGAACTCATATTATTCACCTATCATACGGTCTATTATACCCTGTCTGGGTTCTGAGGGTCTTGTCTGGTCTCTTTGGACTTCTCTTCTTATTCCGGGTACCGGGGCTCCCTTAGGTGCAGGGTGATGGGGAACCGCAGGCTGGGAATTAATTGCTTCGGCAAGCGCCGTAAGCGTGCCTGACAGATTGGCCAGCTCGGAAGGCACTATGATCTTGGTTGCCTGACCATCAGCCATCTTTTCGGCTGTTTCGTATGATTTCAAGGTAAGATACTGCATTGAAGGGTGTGCCTCGTTAATAAGCTTGATGGATTCAGCCCTTGCCCTCTGTACCGCCAGAAGGGCTTCAGCTTCACCCTCAGCCTCACGTATACGCTGTTCCTTAACAGCCTCGGCACGAAGGATCGCGGCCTGCTTCTCACCTTCAGCAAGAGTAATGGCTGACTGCTTCTTACCCTCCGCAGTAAGGATTGCTTCCCTCTTCTCACGTTCAGCCCTCATCTGCTTCTCCATGGCATCCTGAATGGACCGGGGCGGCTGTATGTTCTTAACCTCAACACGGCTCACCTTAATGCCCCACTTATCCGTAGCTTCATCCAGAATGGATGTTATCTGGGCATTAATATTGTCACGAGATGTGAGTGTCTCATCGATAGTCATTGAACCTATGATATTACGAAGAGTTGTTGCGGAAAGGTTCTCTATTGCGGCTATAGGACGTTCAACGCCGTAGGTGAAAAGCTCAGCATTGAAAACCTGAAAGAAAACAACCGAATCCACCATCATAGTAGCATTATCCTTGGTTATTACGGGCTGCGGCTCGAAGTCCGCAACCTGCTCCTTCAATGAGACCTTTTTAACCACTCGGTCTATGAAGGGCCACATAAAATTAAGCCCCGCTGTGAGAGTGGTCTTGTACTTCCCGAGTTCCTCAACAATATATGCACTGGCTTGAGGCACTATACAAAGACTCTTAAACAAAATGATCAAAAAAAGTATAACGATTACTGCTAAAGCTGTTACTGCGGGCATCATCCCACCTCCCTTGTAGATTTTAAACAAAGACATTATATCATATCAGCCTGTACATAAAAAGTACCTCTTCACGGAGCCTCTTCAAATGCATAACCCTCCTCACCCGCAAGAACATTCCCGGTGGTTTCCCTGGCCTGTTCCTCTATGGCTTCTTCAAATCCGGTAAGTGCCGCAAATGGTGAAAACTGGGCTGCCCTGTTTTCAATTGACATATGGGGATGCCGGCCTGTTTCGGGTCTGTTAAGCTTTATGATATCATCATATTCATGACTGTTGTTCATTTCAGTTCCTCTTACTGATTTCTATGACCGATGCCCGCCTATTTGGGAATTACGTTCTCTTGTCGTAGCTCCTTCAATAAAATTGCTGCCCTTCAGGATGGCATTTTTACCGAATTTCTTCTTAATGTCTATAATGGCATGCTGGATATTCTTTTCCCGGTTGAGTCTTTTTTCTTCTTTCTCTTTATTCTTTTTCAACTGTTCATAATCGGTAAAGAGGTCAAGCTGCTCATACTGTCTTTTCCTGTCAGCCTCCTGTTCATCAAGCACATGATTGGCCGTTACCGTGACTCTTCTTATTAACAGTTCAGGGTCCACCAGCTTGTCATACAATTCAAGAACAGCTTGTATGATATCCCTTGTTGATGATGTATAGCCGTTTAAATTAATGCTACCATGTACAGGCTTTGGTACATCTCGTCCGTAATAATCGGTTGTTACCTCTCCCGTAAAAGCTTTCCCCCCTTTGTTTCCTTTAAGGTTATCGATATCGTAGCCGATGTAGAGAACGATCTGATCGGTCATAAGACGCTTATCAACAAGATCAAGAACCAGAAGGTCTGTCATTTCCCATACGATAAGCCGTCCCTTTTCGAAGGTATAGGGCTCCTTGAGCACCTGACCGCTTCCTATTGAATTACTCTCGGGTTTATAAGCCTTTATATGTGAAATAAGACAGGGCTCTATGCCCCAGGCATGATCTATGAGAAGCTCCGCGTTCACACCGAACAGCCTGTACAGAAGATCCTCATTGTGATAATCACTGAGGGTTCCCAGGGAGCACCTGGCAACATCACCCATTGTATACATTCCGTGAGCTTCCAGCTTCCTTGCTATACCCTTACCAACCCGCCAGAAATCTGTCAGGGGCTTATGTCCCCACAGAAGCCTTCTGTAGGACATTTCATCGATATCAGCAACCCTGACACCATCATCATCGGCTTCAACATGCTTGGCCACTATATCCATGGCCACTTTGGCCAGGTACAGGTTTGTTCCTATTCCGGCCGTGGCCGTGATACCTGTTTCTTCGAGGACATCTTTTATCATGCGTACAGCAAGCTCGCGGGGAGTCATATCATATGTTTTAAGATAAGCGGTTACATCCATGAACACTTCATCCACGGAATAAACATGAATATCCTCGGGTGCAATGTATTTAAGGTAGATATCGTATATATGGGTGCTTATTTCCATATATCGGGACATGTGGGGAACTGCCGCAATATAATCAAGCTTAAGATACGGGTCCTTTGATAACTCTTCGGAATCGGTCGAACTTCCCCGAAACCCATGAGGAGCTATCATTTTAAGTCTATCCTCATTTATCTTTTTAACGGCACTGACAACCTCAAATAGCCTGGCCCTTCCGGGAATACCGTAAGCCTTGAGTGAAGGAGTAACGGCAAGACATATCGTTTTTTCAGTCCGTTCGGTATCGGCAACCACAAGATTGGTGGTTAAGGGGTCGAGATCACGGTCCATGCATTCAACGGACGCATAAAAGGATTTAAGATCTATTACTATAAATTTACGTATATCATCAGCCATTCTGTGTTATCTTCACCTGCAGTTCGAAGAGATCCTTACATCTTGAGAAGCTGTCCATAAGCTTGGGTGAGAACGTTCCGCATTCACCGTTTTTTATCATATTGTAAGCTTCTTCACAGGAATAAGCATCCTTATATACACGCTTGCTCACAAGAGCATCGTAGCAGTCCGCCACCGAAACTATCTGGGCAGATATAGGGATCATGTCACCCGACAGGGCATCCGGATAACCCTTACCATCATACTTCTCATGATGATGACGGCATATTTCCATGGATATACGCATGTATGTCTTATCCCAGTCGGCCGGCATCTTGTTAAGTATTTCGCAGCCGCTCAGGGTATGGGTCTTCATTATGGCGAATTCTTCCTCGGTAAGACGACCCGGCTTAAGAAGTATGCTGTCAGGGATCATGATCTTACCCACATCATGAAGCGCACTGGCCGAGGTAATTATATCCACAAGCTCGGGGGTCAGCCCGTATTCCGGATAATCCGTCATTATCTGATTAGCCATTATGTTGGTAAAGCTCTTGACTCTTCTTACATGCTGACCGCTCTCCTCATCCCTTCCTTCAACAACGTTACCCATGAGTTCTATGATATCATTGTTCATCCTGTTAAGGGATTCATTCTTCTCCTTGAGCTGTATCGTTCGTTCCTGAACCTTCTGTTCAAGCTTCTCCTGCTGTTCCCTCTCCTTGCGTATTTCTTCATCAACACTGTGGAAGCCCAGGATGAAGCCATACAATTTTCCGTCGGCAATATCGGCAACACACTTCATCTGGTAATATTCAACCATTCCGTCCTTATTGACTATCCTGAAATTAACGAAATAAGCCACATCATGGTTTAGATGCTTCTTGATATGACTCTTGCTTGTCTCGTTCAGGAACATCTTTCTGTCTTCAGGTATAATGAGAGTCTCGGCTATAAGATCCATCATGTGGTTATAATTGTTCTCGTTCTCCCATCCGGTAAACCTTTCGGTGAACATATCGCCTATACGGTAATGGGTAACACCCACTGAGTCCTTGGTCTCTACATTTGCAACATAAGCCACCCAGTCAAAGTCACCTGTAAGACCCGTGATAACGGCATCGCTCTTAAGAGCCTTCTCAAGGCCCTTCATATACTTCATCTCATGAAGTATCTCGTCATTACAGTCAATAAAGGCAATGACCACACTTAAGATCTTGCCTGTGATATCGATATCCACTGTAGATACCCTGAACTCATAATATCTTGGCTCATCATCGGGTACTATCTTCCTGAAGCGTACTGCATAGGAACTACGTTTTTTAAGCTTCTTTCTGATGATGGGAATACCTATCTCATCGTACATTTTGGGTTTATCGTCTTCATATACGTTATCTCTTACGTATTGGTTGAATATATCGGTATACTTGGCCCCCAGACGGATCATGTTTCCGAACTTGCCGTCGTCATTTGTTTCAAGCCGGAAGGTCTGTAAGTCTTCCGTTTCAAGATTAACCTTGAAAACCGAAGAATAATCCCTTGCAAGTATACCTATGATATCGAAGTTCTGCTGCTGGAGCTGCGCAACACCCTTTATCTCGGTATTGGCCTTTTTCAGCTTACGGCTTGCCTTAACAACCCGAAGCATTGATGTGGACAGAAGAATTATAACCACGACCAGAAGAAGTATTATCAGCGAGAAAACAAATCCTTCCGATTTTATCAGGGCGGAAAGTCCTGACTTTTGAGTTTCATGATCAACAGACTGGGCTTCAAGCATAAGGTAATTAAGGCTGTTTCCCTTTGACGTTAAGTAAGTGGCCCTGTTTAAGAGGGTATACAGTCCGATATTACCCCTCTTTACACCTATTGCCATCTCAAGCTTCTGGGGAACCGTCAGCTTCTTTAACTTGGCAAATTTCTTGTTTTCTCCGATTATCTTGTCGGCTATCTGGGTCCTTAAGATGGTACATGTTACTGATTCATCGTCTACAGCCTCAAAGCAGGCTTCCTCGGTGGGATATTCAAGTATCTTGCTTGATGAATAATATTCCTCGTCAAAATACCTGGCTATACCCGTTGCCGGGTAAGCAACAGTGGCAAGGGACCCTTCCGTATATACATCCTTATAGATAAGGGTCATGCTCTCATCCGAAATGACCTTGGTGAAAACATAATCATTTAACTCCGACTGATAAAGATAGGCAGGCACAGGAAAGATAGCATCCACTTCTCCCGTTTCAAGTGCCTTTATAAGCCCGTCATAATTATCATAGTGTTTAAATTCAATATCAATGCTTGCGTCAAGAGACCGCATGAATTCCTGAAAGGCTCCATATATGAAGCCCGACGTTTCTCCCGTTTCGCTATTATAATGACTGTAGGGCTGGAAATCCTTGGATACTCCAACATTCAACGATTCATGTGCATCCAGCCACTCCTGTTCAACACTGCTTAAGTTTTTATCGAATTTATCCGTCGAATCGAAGGTGTTCTGAATGCTTGCAAGCATACCTTCCGTAGACGTTGAAATGGTCTCCACGGCATTGTTTATTGACTTGAGCAGGGTTCGTTTCTTGGAGCTGACACCCAGATAATAATCGACGTTGCCCGCCTTCCTGGTAACGACAAGTCCTTCTTCCGCCGCACTGTTCTGCGCAAATATAGCCTTGACTTCACCGTTATTAAGCGCATTTATGCAGGCAGCATCACTGTCATAAACCGTGATATCGCAATACAGCCCCAGCTTCTTGTCCCATTCATCAGCGTATTCCGATATGGCTGCCGGGACTCCCAGACTTGTATGAGATATACTGGTCATCATAAATGTATCACTGTTCGTGCCCTTGGGCAGGCACAGATAATAATCAACCGAGTTCATGGGCTGATTGGGAAACAATACATCTATATGGTTATGCTGAATGTTATACCTGATCTCTTCATTCTTGGCATTTGCCTCAAGATTTTCATAGTAGGCAGCCTCATTAAAGGATCTGGGCATTCCGGGCATAAGGTCTATCTTACCCTGCATGAACTGTTCAAGCAGGGAGTTGTAATCGCCGTATACATAATCGTATTTCCAGCCCGAGAAATTACCTATGGCCTGAAGATATTCATAGCCGAAACCGCTCTTGGTGCCCTTGTCGTAATTATTACCGAAATAGCTTTCATCATAAAAATAAGCAACCGAAACCTCACGTAATTCGGGTTCCGTTGCTCCGTAGCAATCAATAACACACGAAAGAATGCCTAATACAAGCATCCCTGCAGCGACTGATATATTAATGATCCTTCTGGAAAAATCACGCACTTAAAAACACCATCATCCTATAATTAATATATGGTAACTGTTCGGAACGGGAAATATTGTACTGTTGTGAACAGTTACTTGTATTATAACAAATATTCATATAAAAACATAGCATAAAAATAAGGGTAACTATTTCCGTACAGTTATAAATAAGGGAACATACCAAACGGGTATGTTCCCTTCAAGATCCGGTCATTGATGCTTAAAATGTAAACTTATCCTCGAAATAGGCCTTAAGATCCTCGATCTTTATACGCTCCTGCTCCATACTGTCACGATCCCTTACCGTTACGGCTCCGTCTGTTTCGGAATCAAAATCATATGTTATGCAGAAGGGAGTGCCTATCTCATCCTGTCTTCTGTATCTCTTACCTATATTGCCTCTGTCATCAAATTCACAGTTGTATTTTTTGGATAATTCATTGAATATCTTCTCGGCACCTTCATTAAGCTTCTTGGATAAAGGTAATACACCGATCTTGACCGGCGCCAGTGCCGGATGGAAATGAAGGACGGTACGCACATCATTTCTCTCGGCATCCAGAACTTCCTCATCATAAGCTTCGCACAGGAAAGCCAAAACGACCCTGTCAGCACCGAGCGAGGGCTCAACAACATAAGGGATATACTTCTCATTAAGCTCATCATCAAAATAATCCATTGGCTCACCGGATGTGTTCTGATGCTGGGTAAGATCGTAATCGGTTCTTGATGCGATCCCCCACAGCTCGCCCCAGTCCGTAAACGGAAAGGCGTATTCAATATCCGTAGTATGATCGCTGTAGAAGGATAATTCCTCGGGATCATGATCCCTCAGCCTTAAATGCTCCTCCTTAAGTCCAAGATCCAGAAGCCATTTATAACAGAAGCTTCTCCAATATTCGAACCATTCCGTCTGTGTGCCGGGCTTACAGAAAAACTCAAGCTCCATCTGCTCGAATTCCCTTGTCCTGAAGGTGAAGTTACCCGGAGTGATCTCATTTCTGAAAGACTTACCGATCTGTCCTATACCAAAAGGCACCTTCTTACGGGAGGTACGCTGAACATTCTTGAAATTGACAAATATACCCTGTGCAGTTTCGGGCCTTAAATACACTGTGTTTTTAGCGTCCTCTGTTACTCCCTGGAAGGTCTTGAACATCAGGTTGAACTGCCTTATATCGGTAAAATTATGCTTACCGCATGACGGGCAGGGGATATTATGCTCGTCAATGAATTGCTTCATTTTTTCATTGCTCCATCCGTCAACGCTTGAATCCAGCTCTATTCCCTTTTCTTCACAGAAGTTCTCTATGAGCTGGTCGGCACGGAAACGCTCATGGCATTCCTTACAATCCAT
>DFKQ01000098.1 GCA_002373875.1 Lachnospiraceae bacterium UBA3641 | reverse complement strand
AGAGATGGCTCGGTGGTATGCTTACCAACTTCAAGACAATACAGAGCCGTATAAGAAGGCTTAAGGACATCGAGAGGATGTCTGAGGACGGTACATTTGATGTGCTTCCCAAGAAGGAAGTTATCGAGCTTAAGAAGGAATGGGAGAAGCTTGAGAAGAACCTTGGCGGTATCAAGGAGATGAAGAAGATCCCCGATGCGATCTTCATCGTTGATCCCAAGAAGGAGAGGATATGTGTTCAGGAAGCTCATGCTCTGGGTATCACACTTATAGGTATTGCCGATACCAACTGCGATCCCGAGGAGCTTGATTATGTTATTCCCGGTAATGATGATGCAATAAGGGCTGTTAAGCTTATCGTTTCCAAGATGGCTGATGCTGTTATTGAGGCTCGTCAGGGTGAGACCGCCGATGATGAGGCCGCTATGGCGGAAGCTGCTAACGCAACAGAGTCTGCAGAGCCTACGGACATCGAAGAAGTGGCAGCAGCAGAGTAATTCATGACTTAATTAGGAGGAAACACAGATGGCTAATATAACAGCAGCAATGGTAAAAGAGTTAAGAGAGATGACCGGTGCAGGCATGATGGACTGCAAGAAGGCTCTTAACGAGACTGACGGAGATATGGATGCGGCAGTAGAATTCCTTAGGAAGAGCGGAGCTGCCAAGGCTGAGAAGAAGGCAAGCAGGATCGCTGCAGAGGGTATCTGCCGTATAGCTTGTGACGGCAACAAGGCCGTAGTTGCCGAGGTTAATTCGGAGACTGATTTCGTGGCAAAGAACGAAGTATTCCAGGAGTTCGTACAGAAGGTTGCCGACACCGCGCTTGCTTCAGGTCTTAACGGCGGTAAGAACGGTGAGGATGTTGAGGAATTACTTGCAAAGGACGGTCTTAAGGACCTTCTTGTTGAGAAGACAGCCAAGATCGGTGAGAAGTTATCCGTTCGCCGTTTCGAGAGGATCGAAGCCGACCTTGTAGCTACTTATATCCATGGTGGCGGAAGGATCGGAGTTTTGGTTGCAGGTAACGGAGCATGCGATGATGCAGCTAAGGAAGCACTTACCAATATAGCAATGCAGGTTGCGGCAATGAGTCCCGAATATCTTTCACGTGATGATATTTCAGCCGAGAACCTTGCAAAGGAGAAGGAGATCACGATAGACAGCGCTCTTAACGATCCCGCTTCACTTCCCAAGCCCATACAGAATGCGGTATTTGACAAGGCACTTGCAGGAGATGCTTTAAGTGATGAGGATAAGGCTGTATTAAATGAGAAGAGAAATGATAAGTATCTTTTCAACTTCCTTTCGGAAGCAGCTAAGAACGTACTTGCAGGAATAGCAATGGAAGGCAAGGCTGAGTATGTTGACAATAAGATCTTCAGCGGTCTTGTTGAAGGCCGTATATCCAAGCATCTTAAGGAGATCTGCCTTATGGATCAGGTCTATGTAAAGGCTGAGGATGGTAAGCAGTCGGTTGCCAAGTATCTTGAGTCTGTTAACAAGGAACTTAAGATAGCCAGGTTTATCCGTTTCGAGGTTGGTGAAGGAATGGAGAAGAAGAACGAGGACTTCGCCGCAGAGGTCGCTGCACAGATGGCAGGAAATTAATTGATCGATCCATGATCCCCCGCTTGTTTGCGGGGGATTTTTTTGTGCAGAGCACTTAGCGAGGTATTCTCGAGCTTAGTGCGAGCCAGTCATCGACACTTAATGAGGTGTTATCGAATTTAGTGGAGATGACATTTATGATATAATACAAAATATGATCGATATATACGATATGCTTTGGGCTCCGCGTCTTATCCTTAAAGAGGGAGCATCCATTCTAAAAAACAGCATAGTGAAAAAAGACCATACGACAGTTAATCTTGTCATGGATGACCATGATGAGTGCCATCTTTATCCAAGGCCCCGTTTAAGAAGAGATTCATATATATCCTTAAACGGTGAGTGGGCCTTTTGTCCCAAATGCCCGTATGAGGATGAGGATCTTGAAGCGATTGATTTTGATGAGGTAATAAATGTACCTTATCCTCTCGAAGCTCCCCTGTCAGGTGTGAATTCCGATGAGTGCGCCGGTGAATTCGCCTATATGAGAGAATTTCATCTTCCCGGTGATTTTGTTAAGGACAGAGTGATCCTTCATTTCGGGGCGGTAGACCAGGAGTGCAAGGTATTTATAAACGGAATTAAAGTCACAAGTAATGAAGGCGGATACCTTCCCTTTGAATGTGATATTACTGACCATATAGATCCTGACAATTCCAATGAGCTTATCGTGAAGGTACGTGATACTCTTAACAGAAAGTACCCTTATGGTAAACAGACCGGGAATCCCGGGGGTATGTGGTACACAAAGGTTTCGGGAATATGGCAGAGCGTGTGGATGGAATCCATCCCTGCATCTTATGTAAAAAATATTACATGCTCGGTCAGGGCCGGAAGCATTAATGATAAGGATGCAGTGGTTAACATTGATATTGACGGAAGTGCCGCTGACTACAGACTGACCCTGTTCGCTCCTTCTATAGAGGATGATAAATATCCCGATGAGGAAATATTTACAATAAAGCCCGGAAATACAGCAGTCCTTATGCAATGCACCCTTAAAAAGGGAAGTAATCTTCTAAAGCTTGAGGATGCAAGACTGTGGACACCGGACAATCCCTATCTATACAGGTTCCTGCTTGAAACGGATGAGGACCGGGTAGAGTCATATTTTACCCTGAATGCCGTATCCATAGAAGATGTAAAGGGCAAAAAAAGACTCTGTCTGAATCATAAAGCTTTGTTCTTCCACGGTATTCTGGATCAGGGTTATTTCCCGGACGGGATATTTACACCCGGAAGTGACCGGTATTACGAAGATGATATCCGGAATATGAAGGAACTTGGCTTTAATGTCTTAAGGAAGCACCTGAAGGTCGAACCCGAACGCTTTTATTATGATTGTGACCGCCTGGGGATGATGGTATTTCAGGATATGGTCAATAACGGGAAATATGATTTCGTCTCCCAGACTGCCATGCCGACATTTACAGGCCAGTGGAAGGATGACCGGAATATGAATGTGCCATCTGATGTTAAGGAATCATTTATTGACAATTCCATAGGTACAATAAGACATCTTAAAGGTTTTGGATGCATCATTTATTATACAGTCTTTAATGAGGGCTGGGGGCAGTTCGATTCCGTAAGAGTCACGGATATATTAAGACATGTGGACCCGGGTAAGATATATGATACGGCTTCAGGATGGTTTAAGCAGGATGATATGGAGGTTGACTCGGACCATTTCTATTACCATAAGATCAAGCACCACAGATGGAAGAGACCGGTGATCATATCGGAATGCGGCGGTTATACAATGAAGGTTTTAGACCATTCCTATTATCCCAATATGTCTTACGGATATGGGAACTGCAAGACGAAAGAAGCATTGACCACGCGAATATATAAGTTGTATGATGATGAAGTGATACCTAACTTAAAACACGGTATCTGCGGTTGCATATATACGCAGTTAAGTGATGTGGAGAGTGAGTATAACGGTCTGTATACCTACGACCGGAAGGTATGTAAGGTTGACGGACGTAAAATGAAGGAGCTTAGGCTTAAGCTGGATAAGGCTTATGAGTACGTTATCGGATGACAATGCAGTGTTATTCAGGAAAGGATGATTGTATGATGAAAAAAGCAACCCTGTCGGTTCTTATCTTTTCGTTGTGTACCATGGTTCTTTTTACCGGATGTAAGGATAAGAAGGAACAAATCCCGCAAGAATCCGGTGAGGCAACCGAAGAAACAGGAAGTAACGAAGAAAATGTCGTTGAAGAGCCTTCGGGCGAGGGAAAAAAGAAGAGGGTAAAGGTTAACGGCAAGGATACAGAGGATGATTCCGTGGCTGAATTCAATAAAAAAGCCAAGGAGGCTTTTATGGCTTTTGCGGGTGATGAAGCCCTGTGCGTTTCCGATATTGATGAGACGGATTATTTCAGGAAAGGAAACAGGTACAGCTTATCAGATATCATTGATACTTACTTAAAGCTCGAAAATCAATACAGCTCGGATTATCCCGTTGAATTGTATGATGCAACCTACGCATACATTGATTGCGGTATGGACGGTATGTATGAATTGACCGTGAATCTTAATTACGGAAGGAACGGATACGGTGATTACGGTCAGAGGATTTACCTGTTTAAGTATGCCGATGATGAAGTACATCTGTTTGCGGACGACTTCTACGGATACCGTTCAAGCCTTGAAATAAACAAATACGGATATGTTACAATATCGGGTTCAGGTGGTGCTTCTCTTTATGTATGGGATAAGTATTATTTTGATAAGGATTGTAACAGAGTATACCTTTACGGTGTTAATGAGCATCTGGGTATGGAATATGCCAGGATCCCCAAGTATTACATAAGAGATGGCTACAACAGGACCGATTATCCTGATGATGATTATGCCGATGATGACGATGATGAAGGTTATGAAGTATATGCGGCTAATTATTACGAATGTCCTCAGGTTGAAGATCCCGATGCGGATTTTTACGAATTATTCTATAAGGATAACATGTATGCCTTCCTGGACGGGAGGGGGAATCCCGCAAGACCGGACAGGGATATGATCGAGTTTTATGAAGCAGAAGGCATCAAGTGGTATGATTACGATGAATTAATGGATATGCTTGATGAGCATGAGGAAGAGCTGGGGGTTACCGACAGGATAAGGAACGGGGCTTCTGCCGACTTTGCGAGCCTTATAGATGAAGGTATCCTGGAACATGAATATTCAAGAAGCGATGACGAAGCCGAAGATGAGGATATCTCTGACATAGTGGAAACAATACATGTATCCGATGTGGATGAAAAGCCATATATTTCATCTCTTGCCGATAAGGACCACACATATAACAAGGTGACCCTTAAGCAGGACTCATGTACTGAAAACGGGATAATAGATGACGATGACTGGTTCAGGCGTGCCGGCTTCAATCCGCCCGGAAATAATTCAAGTGATGATAAATATACATATGTCCTGACCGGCGATAAGGGCTACGGAACCATGACAGTGGCAGAGGTTTACGACGTAGGGACGGATAAGCTTCTGTACCGCTTTGATTTTTCGGATCTACTATATGCGAAGGGATACGAGGGTAATGATTTCGTTGACAGGGGAGTGCGTCACTGCTTCATAACGGATAATTACCTGTATGTGAGCCTCTACCATAGAACTTATGCGGAATCATGCCCTGATAATGCGTTTTTAATGTGTATAGACATTAACTCCGGTGAGACCGTGTGGGTATCCGAACCGCTCACATCCAATTCCAATAATTTTGTCCGCTGGGGTGACAATATAATAACAGGCTACGGATTTACAGACGAAGATGATCATATCTGTATTCTTAACAGGTATACCGGAGAAGTAACGGATAAGATCAAGGTTAAGAAGAGTCCTGACTATTTCGCCTTTGTGGACGGTGATCTGTGGGTAAGAACATACAGTTATGATTATGTGTTTAAGATTCAGGACAGTGAATAGAAGGGAGTCCTATGAAGATACGGGTAATAAACGGGCCTAATATAAATATGTTGGGGATACGCGAGCCTGATATATATGGGAGGACCACATATAAGGAGCTCGAAGACATGATATTTAAGTATGCCGGGAATACAGGCATTGAGGTGGAAGTGATGCAGTCTAACCACGAGGGGGATCTTGTTGATATGATCCAGGACTGCTACGGGAAGATTGACGGAATAGTCATAAATCCGGGAGCCTACACCCACACATCGGTCGCGATACTGGATGCCCTTAAAGCAGTAAGCATACCCGCAGTTGAGGTACATATTTCCGAGGTGGACAAACGGGAGGATTTCAGGCAGGTAAGCTATGTACGTAAGGCCTGTGTCAAGACGATAACAGGTCATGGAGTGGAAGGTTATCTTGAAGCCATGAGCTTCTTGAAAACCTGTTGACTTTGGTCATGAGAAGTACCACGAAGTGGTGGAGTCCTTATGAAGGAAAAAAGGGGCAATACATATTATAAGAGGTAGAATATGGAGTGGATAAACAGAAGTAAGGTTTTGATAGTGGGACTGGGCCTGATGGGCGGAAGCTACGCGAAGGCTTTGAAGAGGCTTGGATACAGGGTGTACGCGATAGATGCAAGAAGTGATGCCATAAGCTATGCCCTTGAGAAGCATATAATAGACAAGGGTTCCGACAAGCCCGATCCGCAGCTTATAAGAGAGGCGGATACCATTATATTTGCACTTTATCCCAAGATCATAACCGAGTGGATAAGGGATAATCAGGAATTCTTCAAGTCAGGGATAATAATCACCGATGTTACCGGTATCAAGGATAAGATAGTGTACGATATTCAGGATATATTGAGGGATGACGTTGAATTTATCGCGGCCCACCCTATGGCAGGCCGTGAGGTTTACGGGGTTGAGAATTCCGATGAGAAGATATTCCTTAATGCCAACTATATAGTTGTACCTACCGATAAGAATACTGAAGAAGCAATTGAATGGTGTAAGAACTTAGGGCAGATACTGGGATTTTCACGCGTATCCGTATTATCTCCGGATGAACATGACAGGATGATAGCATATGTATCCCAGCTTACCCACTGTATAGCGGTAGCCCTTATGACAACTCATGACAACAGGCATCTGGCCGATTATACGGGTGATTCCTTCAGGGATCTCACAAGGATAGCCAGGATAAATGAAGATATGTGGAGTGAGCTCTTCTTCATGAACAAGGATAAGCTTGTTGAGGAGATAGATGCCTTCAGGGGAGAACTTAAGGAAATCAGGGACAGCATAGTAGAGGGGGATGCCGATACCCTAAAGAGCAAGATGAGGCTGTCAACCGAGCGGAGGAAAAACTTCGACAGATAACAATAAAAGGGGTGGGTATCAATGCGGATACACACCCATTAAATATGTGACAAAAAAACGTATCTTAAATAAGGACAGGACTGTTTATGACTGACGAACAATTCAATGCGGCCATGACCCGCATGCGAAGCAAGGACAAGTCCGCCCTTAAGGAAGTGTATGAGGAATACATATCCTTTATCTACCACACCATCCTTAATATAGTAAACAGTAAGGAGAATGCCGAGGATATAACCAGCGAATTCTTTATTAAGCTGTGGGAGAAGGCGGACAACTACAGGGAAGGAAGCGGTCATCGCGGATACCTTGCCACGATAGCAAGAAACATGGCGATAGACCATATACGAAAACATAAGAAGGAAGATCTAAGCCCGGGAGTAAGTGAGGATGAAGAGGCTCCCGATGAGCTTGAGCTCTTAAGCGATTCGGGAGGAACGCCTGAAGAGCGGATAATTGAGGAACTGTCCGTGGAGGAAGCCCTGTCAAGGCTAAAACCCGTTTACAGGCAGATAATCTCTATGAAGGTACTTTCGGATATGACCTTTAAGGAAATAGCACAAGTACTTGATATGCCGATGGGAACAGTCACATGGAACTATCAGCAGGCAATAAAAATCTTAAGGAGGTTCGGATATGAGTAAGAATTTTGAAATTGAATATAAAAAATATGCCGATTCAGCCGTTCCGGATCTCTGGTCAAGGATCGAAGCGGGAGTTGATGCTTATGAAGAAAGCATTAAGGATGCCAAGGCAGGATCCGAAGAGACAAAGACAGGTAAGATCGTTAATATAGAAGACTACGGTAAAAAAACAGTACCTGAAACAAAAACTGAAAATGAAGTCAGATATGAAACCGGTTCAAACCACGTTACTGATAAGAAAAGTAAAAGAGTAAGAAATTATAAACCGTATTTTGGTGCTCTGGCAGCAGCAGCCTGTATGTTCCTTGTGGTGGTCGTTATGAAGAATGTATTAAGTTCTTCCAATTCCATGACAAGTGCCGAGAGCGCTGCCGCACCTGCGGCCATGGATTCAGCGCCTGCACAAATGGAAGAAGCGGCAGAGCCCATCGCGGAGGCGGCTGCCGGGGCTTCGGATACAGCGGGTACGTATGAAGAGGATGCGGAAGAAGCATACGAAGAAGCTTCCGAATATTCTGCCGATGCATCCGCCGATGAGGGTTATTCATATGAAACAGCCGATGAGAGCCCTGTATATGAGGCTTCGGAGACAAGCCCCGCTTATGAAGAGGAGGAAGCAGCCCCCATGGAAGAAGCCCCTATGGCAGAAGGGGCAGCTGCATATGGTCCGGATGCCCTTGATGCGGAAGTTAACGGCTCCAATACTTTTGCTGTCCAGAGCACAAAAGAGGGAAGCAATAAAAGGAAGGCTGAAGATAGGAAGCTTAATTCAGATGAGGATGAAATTAAGCTTGTTTGTGAACCGGCAGACCTGACAGACATTAAGGAAGAGGGAACATTCAAGGCCAAAGTCACAGATCCGTTAGAGTCAGGGGTAAAAAAAGGTGATGAGATCACGGTTAAACTTAAAGAAGAAGGTTTCGAATCATTGTTTAATGCCCTTACAGACAGTAAAAGCCCCGAACTCACGCTTATCTTACGGCCGGAAGATGACGGAACCTATACACTTGTATCGGCAGAAATAAAAAAATAAGATTTTTTTCAAAAAGTCCATAAAATTAATATCCTCCCTTCGTATCTATATCAGAAGCGCTTACTAAGGTAACTGAAAATGCTGATGATTAGGATATAGGAGGAACCATTATGCGAAGCATAATCCAGGATGGTTCCGACGATTGGCCGCCGACAAAGGAGGGGGCAATACCTTATAGGGAGGATTTTATTATGAAGAAAATGTATGTTAAGAGATTACTGGCAGGGTTAACGGTTATGTCACTTCTTTCGGGAACTGTTTCAGGATGCGGGATGAACATGACCGCGACAGCTCCGGCTGCCGCAACAGAATCAACCGCAACAGAATCAGCCGCAAACGATACGGTAGCAACGGAAGCTGCGGATGAAGTTTACAATGAAGTATATGAAGAGGCACCTTCGGAAGAATATGAAGAGAATGCAGACTACGAAACCGAAGAAGCAGATGAGGCATTATACGATCTTGCTGTTGAGAACAGCATAAATGCCGACAGTGGATATGCCGCAAGTGAGAAGGCTGCGGCCGGAACCTGTCTTGACGCTGCATATGACAACAGCAGGTCTTATGAACAGAGCAGCAGGAAACAGAGCAGCGATGATACTTATCTTACTTCAATATATGACTATGATGAAGATGAGTATTATTCGGACGAAGAGTACGCTGATCTTACCGAACAGGGCTATAAGTCGGTTGTTAAGGCTCCGCTGTCAACCTTTGCGGCAGATGTGGATACTGCATCCTACTCTAACTTAAGGAGATTGATCGCTGACGGTTGTTCGGTTTACAACCTTCCGCAGAACTCTGTCAGGATCGAAGAACTGATAAACTACTTTAATTATGATTATGATGAGCCTAAGGGCAGCGATCCCTTCTCGGTAAATACGACCCTTTCGGCATGTCCATGGAATAAGGATGCAATGCTCCTTTCACTGGGACTTAAGACCGAGGATATTGATTTTACCGATACACCCGATTCAAACCTTGTATTCTTAATAGATGTCTCCGGATCAATGGCCGATTACGACAAGCTGCCCCTGCTTCAGGAAGCCTTCTGCATGCTTGTTGATGAGCTGTCCGATAAGGACAGAGTAAGCATAGTCACCTATGCTAACGGAGTGGATACGGTATTAAGCGGTGAGAAGGGTTCAAACGGAAGAAAGATAAAGATGGCCATAAACAACCTCTTCGCAGGCGGCGGTACAAACGGTGGTGAAGGCATACAGACCGCTTATAAGCTTGCCAAGAAGAATTTCATAAAGGGTGGAAACAACAGGGTCATTCTTGCTACAGACGGTGACCTTAACATAGGACTTACATCCGTTGATGAACTTGAGAACCTAATAAGCTTAGAGAAGGAGAGCGGTGTTTATCTGTCGGTCCTTGGTTTCGGGAGCGGTAACCTTAAGGACAACAGGATGGAAACACTGGCAGATAAGGGCAACGGTAATTATTCATACATTGATTCCGTTAAGGAAGCCAAGAAAGTAATGGTAGATGAATTAAGTTCCAATCTCCTTACAGTATGCAAGGACGTCAAGCTCCAGGTTGAATTCAATCCCGAGGTGATAATGGGATACAGGCTCCTTGGTTATTCGGATCGTGTTATGAAGAATAAGGACTTTAACGATGATAAAAAGGATGGAGGAGAGATAGGCGCAGGCCATGAAGTGACCGCACTGTATGAACTGATTCCGGTTAATTACGACACCATATGCTTCGGCGGGGATGATGTGGATGTGGATTCGCTTAAGTACGCCGATGAGTTCAGAAGGGCCGGAGGAAAAAATAGTAAGAAGAACAATAAGATTAACAGAACATATTCATACGAAGCATTTGGAACAGATGCAGAAATACTTACACTCAGCATAAGGTATAAGAAGCCATCGGAGAATAAGAGCAGCCTCCTTGCTTACCCTGTAAGAATGGATGAATACACCTACTCACCTTCGGATGACTTCCTCTTCCAGAGTGCTGTGGCAGAATTCGGACTTATTGCATCCAATTCAGCCCACAAGGGTGATGCCAATATTGATAACGTTATCGACCGCCTTGAAAGCATCCGCCTGAATGATGAATACAAGGCTGAGTTCCTCGATCTTGTTAAGGAAGCAAGGTAAATATATGTTAATATAATTATAAGTAAACATAGGAGAAAATTAAGGATGAAGAAATAAAGAAAGATAAAGAAATAAGTAAAAATAAAGAAATAAAATAAAAAAATAGATTAAGATAATAAGCAAAGCTATGATGTGTATTTTAATAGGCTAACACTAAAATACCTACTGATTTAAGAATATTAAATATTCAGTAGGTATTTTCATGGCTTATTTTATCGGAGCATCCTACTATATCATTATATAACCGGATTTAGTAGGTAAATATATGTATTTTTTTATAAGAAATACCTACAGTTTAACAATAAATAAATTAGTAGTGGGTATTTAAAAGTTTTTAGATAAGGAAAAATACCTACTGTTTTACATATAATGATTTATCAGTAGGTATGGATGATTAGATGATATAGGATGTATGTATGTATGGATGATTGATATAGGATGGATGATATAAGAAATTAAAATATTCACATATAAATAAAAATATAGTAAAATTTATATAAATATATAGTAAATTTTATATATATTTATGGGGTAGAATATGTGGAGGTGTAAAGTAATGAAGGTTAGGAAGATCAGTATCACTCTAAAGCTCATAATTGCTGTAGTCGTTTTATTTATTATTTCAGATGTCATTCTGGCTATCGTGACATACAACAAAAGCTCTGCGATGTTAATGGCGCAGATCAAATCAGACAATGAGAAAATAGCCAAGAGCGTAGCCATGACTGCAGACGGCAGTATTGTTGCTTCTGTGAACCCCGGTGAAGAAAATACCGAGGACTATCTTAAGGTAAGCAATATGCTTACATCATTCCTGGAAACAACAGAAAAGGAATATATATATATTATCAGACCGGCGGCAGGCGGCGGAATGGAATATGCGATAGATGCTCAGATTGAGGATTATTCGGCAATAGGAGATGTGTTTGAAGATGAAGAAGCTGCTCCTTCCTTAAGCGGAACAGTGGTGTCAAACAGTGAGCCTTATACCGATGCCTGGGGAAGACATATTTCTTCATATGCCCCGGTTTATGATGGCGGTAAAATAACCGGTGCGGTAGGTGTCGATGTAAATATGGAATGGGTTGATGCCCAGATGGCGGCCCTACTTAGATCCATAATCATAATGGCAGTAATAATTATTATCATAAGTGCATTACTGCTTATTGTTTTAGGGAAGACTCTGAGCCATAAGTTTGTAATGCTAAATGATAAGATAGTTGAACTTACAAAGGGAGATGGTGATCTGACAAGAAACATAGAAGTTAATTCCGGTGATGAATTCGAAGAAATAGGAAATAATGTAAATAAGCTGATAGAATTTATCCGTGTGATGCTTCTTTCCATCAATTCCGAATCCAACAGGTTAAATCAGGCATCGGTTAGCATAGCCGATAACGTAAGGGGAGCCCGCTCCGATGCAAAATCAATATCCGACACTATGACTGATATGAGTACGACAATGCATGAGACTGCGGCATCAATTAATGAGATCAATGATCTGATGTCTGAAATAACCACAGCCTTTGAAGGTATTGTAAAAGAGATTGATGGCGGTCGGGTTTTTGCCCATGAAGTTAAAGGATCGGCCTCTGCAATAGGTGCAAGTGCGGAAAAGGAGAAAATTGCCGCAAAGAACAAGGTTGACCAAATGGCAGAATCGGTATCCGATAAGATAGAAAGATCAAAAGCAGTAAGCCGTATCGATGATCTTACAGGGAATATCATAGCAATAGCTGATCAGACCAATCTTCTTGCACTGAATGCATCCATTGAAGCTGCAAGAGCCGGTGAGGCAGGAAAGGGCTTTGCTGTAGTTGCAACCGAAATAGGCAACCTTGCCAATAATTCACAGACTGCGGCCACAGAAATACAGACAGTGTCCGCTGAGGTTGTTTCAGCTGTTAATCAATTGGCTGAGGAAGCCCGTAAGCTGCTTGACTTTGTCAATGCAACTACACTTGACGGCTTCCAAAATCTTGTTAAAACAAGTGAAGAATATAACAGCTCAGCAGAGCGTATATCAGAAATGATGGAGCGTTTTGCATATGCTTCAGAACAGATACAGACCAATATAGACCGTATACGTGAATCTACAAACAGCGTTAATTCAGCTGTCGAAAATGCTGCAAACGGAGTAAGCAAGACAGCTGAGAGATCCATTGTAATGTCAAACAACATGACAAAGATTGATGAAGATGCAATGGCCAGTAGCGAGATATCCAACGGACTCAAGGCTGAGGTCGGTAAATTCAAGCTGGAATAAAAATCATAAACAAAAAATTAATATAATTTAAAAATAGTATAAAATCCTGTTGACAAGCTGTATATGCAATGTTATAAATAATTAAACCGTTGAGGAAGAGTGAGTAGGCATTACCTCTTTCCATACAGAGAGCCGCAGGCGGTGAGATTGCGGCAGGAAATGTAACAGCTGAATGGACTTCTGAGGGCTAACGGAAATGAACTGATGGTTCAGAGTATGTGAGACGGAACGATCCACCGTTATAAGGATCAGCGTATGATAGTACGTACTGAGTGGATGCATAAGCATCAAGCGGGGTGGCACCGCAGGAAATTGATCATCCTGTCCCTGCAATTAATCATTATGATTAATTGCAGGGTTTTTTGTTGTATCATGACTTCCAATATTCATATGTCGTACATTCATGCATGTCAAGATATGTGGACATTAGGAAGTTAAACCGTCATAAGCATGTAGGACAATAGGACGGATTGCGCATGGCCTTTAAATCGTGGAAGTGCGTAGCACGGAGATTTGCATAATACTTATTTCGAAAGGAAACTTATATGATACTCGACAAAATCGTAGAAGATAAAAAGATCAGATTAAATGAACATAAGGCACGAATATCTTACGAAGAAGTAAGAAAACAGGCAGAAGCTGTCCTTGCAAGCGGCAGCCGTCCTGAGACTCTTTTTTATAACAACCTCAGGAAAGAGGGTATATCAATTATCGGAGAGTTCAAAAAGGCTTCACCAAGCCTTGGAGACATAACCGAGAAGATAGATCTCCTTGACAGGATAGATGAATACAATGCTTCTGTTGATGCAATATCATGTCTTACCGAAGAAGACCATTTTAAAGGGAATATCGATTACCTTAAAACCATAAGAAGCAAGTCAACGCTTCCTATACTTCGAAAGGACTTCATGATAGACGAGTATCAGTTTTACGAGGCCAAGGCAATTGAGGCTGATGCGGTTCTCCTTATCGTTGCGATACTTGATGACGCAAGACTTAAGGATTTTTACAAACTTGCAGGAGAACTTAAATTGGATGTCCTTGTCGAAACCCATGATGAGTATGAGATCGAGAGAGCAATGAAGATCGATCCTAAAATACTCGGCGTAAATAACCGTAATCTTAAGGACTTTTCGATAAGTCTTGAAACCACAGGAAGGCTCAGAAAATATATACCGGATGATAAGGTTTTCGTATCCGAGAGCGGGATCATGACTGATAAAGATATAAAATATCTTAAAGAAAACAAAGTGGATGCATTTCTTATAGGAAGAGCGTTCATGGAGAATAAAAATCCCAAAGAACTTGCCCTTAAATGGAAGGCCCTGTGATCACCTGTACAATTTCCAGCAGGATTAATTATCAGATATGGATGTAAAAAGAAAAGAGAAAAATGAAAAGTATTAAGATCAAGATCTGCGGTATAACGAAAATTGAAGAAACGAAGTATTTGAACGAGGCCGGGGTTGATTATGCAGGATTTGTCTTCTATGAGAAGAGCAAACGTAACATCACGATATCTGAGGCGAAAAGTATTATGTCAGAACTCAGTGATTATACAGAGAGGGTAGCTGTAACCGTATCACCTGATGAAGCTCTTGTAAAAAACATTGAGGACGCAGGCTTTAATATATTGCAGATCCATGGAGATATGGATATGGCTGTCATTAAAAATGTAAAAATACCGGTATGGAGAGCAGTAAATATTGCGGATATGGATAATGCATACGAAAAACTAAGGTTTTACGAAAACATCGAGCCGGATATCAACAAAAAAATACGGGGACTGTTAATGGATGCGCCTGATTATGGCTCCGGGAAGCCCTTCAACTGGCACAGATCGAGAAGGCTTAAGCAGGCAGGGGACAGATCGTCCCCATTTGATGACAGGCTGTTTATCCTTGCCGGAGGCTTAAACAGTGCAAACGTGGCGGAAGGCATAAGGATATTTAACCCTGATGTTGTTGATGTAAGTTCCGGGGTTGAAGGAAGTACCGGAAAGTCACGGGAAAAGATAGAAGAATTTGTCAGGGCTGTAAGGAACTGCGGGGCATAAAGCAGGGAATATAAGAACCGGGATGATGACAAAGGCACGTCATTCCAAACCAAACGATAATCTGATGGGAGAAAAAGATGAACAAGAAAGCATATTACGGACAATACGGCGGACAGTTTGTTTCGGAGTCGCTCATGAATACTCTTGATGAGATCGATAAGGCATTTGAGGAAGCAATACATGATCCGGAATTTCTTGAGAAATATCATTATTACCTTAAACAGTATGTAGGAAGAGAAACACCCCTGTATCTTGCGGAAAGGTTAAGCGAGAAATACGGTACAAAGATTTATCTTAAAAGGGAAGACCTTAATCATACCGGGGCCCATAAGATAAACAATGTACTCGGACAGATCCTGCTTGCAAAGCGTATGGGTAAGACTAAGGTGATAGCCGAAACGGGAGCAGGTCAGCATGGCGTTGCAACGGCAACCGCTGCGGCGCTCTTTAACATGGAATGTACCGTCTACATGGGTAAGGAGGATGTCAAGCGTCAGGCCCTTAATGTTATGAGGATGGAGATGCTGGGAGCCAAGGTCGTGTCGGTTGAATCGGGTTCCAATACACTTAAGGATGCAACCAACGAAGCCATAAGGACATGGGCCAAGACAGCGGAGGATACCTTCTATATCATAGGTTCTGCGATAGGTCCCTACCCCTATCCCAAGATGGTCAAGGAATTCCAGTCATGCATAAGCCGGGAGGCTAAGAAACAGCATTATGAGGTTGAGGGAAGGCTTCCCGATGTGGTAATGGCATGTGTGGGAGGAGGTTCCAATTCCATCGGTATGTTTGCCGACTTTATCGATGAAGAGGGTGTGGAGCTTATAGGTATCGAGGCTGCAGGCAAGGGTATTGACACCGATGAACATGCTGCATCAATGGCAAAGGGAAGGCCGGGTGTCCTTCACGGAACAAGGTCATACCTCCTTCAGGATGAAGACGGAAACATACAGCTTGCCCATTCCATTTCGGCAGGTCTTGACTATCCGGGTGTAGGGCCGGAGCATGCCTATCTTCACGATACGGGAAGGGCCAAATACGTTCCCATAACAGATGATGAGGCCATGGATGCCCTGATGGAGCTTACAAGAATGGAAGGTATTATTCCTGCGATAGAAAGCGCACATGCAATGGCTTATGCATTCAAGAAGGCTAAGGAAATGACTAATGACCAGTCCATGATCGTGTGCTTATCAGGACGTGGCGATAAGGATGTTAACACGATCGCTGCTTATCTTAACGGGGACGGGTATCTGAATTAACCCTCATCTGTCACCTGCGGTGACATCTTCCCCCGGAGGGGGAAGACAAGAACTGATAGCAAATATAGGAATAGGTTTATCGTCAGATGACTGTAGCTGAAAAACGGTGAGAATATGAACAGAATAGAAAGACAATTAGATAAATTAAAACTGAATAATGAAAAAGCATTCATAACATATATTACTGCCGGCCTGCCGGATATGAATTCAACAAAAAAAATAATAAAGGCGCAGGAGGGGATCACGGATGTTATAGAGATTGGGATACCGTTTTCGGATCCCACTGCAGACGGCCCTGTTATCCAGCAGGCAAGCTACGAGGCGATCCTTAACGGAGCATCCTTAAGAAAGACCTTTGACCTGATGACAGGCTTGAGGCAGGAGGGATGTGAACAGGCAATAGTATTTATGATGTACTATAATACGATACTTAATTACGGAGTTGATGAGTTTGTTAAAAAGTGCAGGGAGACAGGTGTCGACGGACTTATAGTTCCGGATCTTCCCGTCGAAGAACAGGATGTACTGAAAAATGCCCTTAGAGGAAATGATGAAACCATACTTATAGAACTTGTTTCTCCAATATCAAAGGATAGGATACCGGAAATCCTTAAGGGAGCGCGAGGCTTTGTATACTGCGTATCTTCAATGGGTGTTACCGGACAGGCGGCTGACTTCCACAAGGAGGTAGTAAGCTACTTAAGCAGGGTTAAAGAGTTATCCGAAATTCCCGTGATGATGGGATTTGGTATAAGAGAAGCTTCGGATGTTGCTCCCATGAAGGATATAATCGATGGCTGCATAGTAGGCTCGCACTTTATAAACATCATGAGGGAGAATGATTTTAAACCGGAAGCGGCAAGGGAATATGCGAAGAGGTTTAAGAATGAGTTAAACACAGAAGCAAAATAGATTCTATAGTAAACGAAATAAATAATTTCGTTTACTATAATAAATCGATGCACACGATTGCGATAGGAAGGGCATCTGCGATGCCTCGCAATCGGCGCAAAGT
>DFKQ01000011.1 GCA_002373875.1 Lachnospiraceae bacterium UBA3641 | reverse complement strand
GCCTCGATATCCTCGTTCTTAAGGTCACCGTCTATTGTCTTGGGACATCCGATAACCTGAACGCCTGTGTTGTTGGCTGCCATGTACTCGGCAAGGGTAGCGGCATTGGTATTGGAATCGTCACCACCGATGATCACGATAGCGGTAAGGCCGTTCTTCCTGGCGTTCTCGGCAACTATCCCAAACTGCTCTTTAGTCTCAAGCTTGGTACGGCCCGAGCCGATTATATCGAAACCGCCGGTGTTCCTGTATTCATCTATGAACTTGTCATCGAACTCAACGTAGTCGTTCTTAAGAAGTCCGTCGGGACCTCCCTTGAAGCCTAAGAGAACATTATTGCTGTCCGTAGCCTTAAGCGCATCGTAAAGACCGCATACAACGTTGTGTCCGCCGGGAGCCTGGCCACCCGAAAGGATAACGCCCACAACCTGCTTCTTTACAGCTGATGTGTTGGTGCCCTTAACGAATGTTATCTCGTTCTTACCGTAAGTATTGGGGAAAAGAGCCTTGATCTTGTCCTGATCGGCTACCGACTGCGTAGCCTCGCCGTCCTTGACGCAGATCTCAGCGATACCGTTCCTGAGCATTCCCGGAAGCTTGGGAGTATACTCGTATCTTGCCTTCTGAAGGGGTGAAAGATTCATTTTGTTATCTCCTTTTCTTATGATATTTATGTTGTGTGTAACTATTCAGAACATGCTCAAAATGCTTCGCATTTTTCGCTGTGTACACGTTTTCACGCGAACAAGCCTATTATAACATATAGGATTGATACCTGCAAAAAATTTTGATGTAAGGTTTTACCCCGCTAAAACGCCTTGTTTTCAGCATTTCTTTCTATTGACAAAGCTCCCGATCAACTTTAAGAGTAAGATAAGAAGACCTATAAAGGATAGTTTCTTTCTTTTAACTATTTTACAACAGTGACA
Source organism: Lachnospiraceae bacterium UBA3641 (assembly GCA_002373875.1). GTDB lineage: Bacteria > Bacillota > Clostridia > Lachnospirales > Lachnospiraceae > UBA2868. The sequence goes on along the minus strand of DFKQ01000011.1, from coordinate 101,560 downwards.
GTACATGCGGCTGTAAAGCCGCCATCAGCTGTTACCATAGTCACAACTGCTGTACCGGGCTGTCTTGCTATGACATTACCTTTTATATCCACTGTAAGGATATCCTTATCTGAGCTTATAAAGGTGACTGTCTTATCCGAAGCAGCTTTTGTAAGAACAGGAGTAAGCACAAGTTTTTGCTTAACCGGCAGACTGCTTACAAGCACCGCCTTGGAATTATTGGTTGAAGTATCCATTTCCGCCTTCTTAGGAAGTTTCTTTATGTTAATCCTTACATCATCATCCTTCATTCTTCCCAATACTGTTATAGTTGCCGTAACCTTCTTATTACTTCCATCATTTGTTACACCGGTTATTTTGGCAGTGCCGGGTTTTATTGCCGTAATAACAAGTATATTTTCTCCGTTCGAACCAGCGCAATCAGTCTGCTGCTTATCAAGCGATATAACCCCTTCGCCCTTCTTATCTATTGTCCAGTTGATCTTTTTATCTGTTGCATCCACAGGAGCATAGGCCGATATTCTCAAGCTACCATGTGATCCTTCCGATATATTCAGTTTACTCTTACTTATGGCAATCTTATTTATCGGAACATATACTTCAATTGTACACAATGCATGTGCTGTAGCCTCAACATTACTATCTCATAATCCGTGGCAGGATTCGTGGCAGGAACCGTTTCGGAAAGAACCGATGTTATCACCGGCTTCTGTACAGTTCCGTCATAGACCAGCGTTGTTTCCGACAATTTTATCTCTGTAAGTGCTGCCGGTGCAATGGACCATTTGATTATCTTGACATCAGTGGTGCCATCGGTCCATACGTATCCATCCATAAGAGCTGCTACCGCGAAATAGTCACCCGCATTTTTCTCGGTATATCCCACGACTTTATAACCTATCCAACTGGTTTCAGCCTCCTCAATACCAATTTGTATCTTACCGTTATACACAAGGTCAGTTTTGGCTGTGGGCGGAACGGCTCCTTTTTTTATTTCATATGTTGCAAATACTTTTCCTGTAAAGTTTTCCTTACCGGAAACTTCAACTTTAAAGATTCCGAGGTCCTTTGTGTATGCTTCATACGACACACTATAATCCGTATCAGGAACAATAAGGTTTCCGGCTTTAACCTCTGTTACTTCCGGCGTCCGAACTTCTCCGTTATAGTAAAACACTGTTTGCGACAGGGTAACCTCTGTAATCTCAGCCGGTGCTATCGACCATTGAATTATCTTGTCATCAGTAGTACCGTCCGTCCAGGTGTATCCCTCTTTAAGAGTCGCAGTCGCGGTATATTCACCGGCATCTTTCCCGGCATATCCCGTAATTGTAAAACCTGTCCAGCTCTGTCCCACGCCAACACCCTCCTGAACCTCACCGTTATATACAAGCCCGGTTTGGGCTTTGGGAGGAGTGGCGATGTTCTCTTTTTCGTAGCCACAAGTCTCGCAGATATTACCATTGCCAAAATAATGAGGCGATTTTATGTGTACATACCCACACTTACTGCAAACATACTGATGTATTTCATCATCCACAGGAACATATTCATATTTGTGAGTGTTATAGTAGGTTGGGCCACTGACCCCTATTTCAGCATGACATTTACAATAATGTCCTACATCGTTATAGAAGGCTAAATGATGTAAATCAATCACTCGTTCACCGCATTCGTCGCATGTAAACGAATGAGTAGCACAATCTATGTTTACAAAACTTTCAGGTCCTGCTGTAGACCAATTTGCATAATGCTGGTGTTCACCATCTTTTTTTACACGCCCACAAACGCAAGTATCATTCTCGTATCCGTGTCTCTCTACCCACGAAGTTCCACATTTTGTGCAGGTCTTTGTATGCAGAATATCACCTTTGCTTGCATAACTGCCCCATTCGTGAGCAAATGTTCTGTATGTATCTCCGTAACCGCCATAGTTATGAACCGCCAGGCCGCACTCACAGGTTCCGTCCTCACCATAATAGGGACCGCTATGGTTTTCCACAAATCGCTTTCCGCAATCTGTACATACCTCATAATGAAACCAACAATCTCCCTCTTCATATTCTATATTCTCGTGATAACACGCTGCTCAATACGGCGTTATTCTGTCATTTCCTGTGCTCGTATCATATCTGCTGCACTCTTCACAGTCACAGACATCATTATTCCCGCAGCGATCGCAGTTACAATCCTCATGATCATAACATTCACTGCAGCCACAGTTGTCATGCGAATGTCCTGACTCTGCGAGATATGCTTTATCAGTCATAAACAACTCATCTGCCGCTTCTTCACTGCCCTTTAGATAAGCTCCGCTGTCCTTTCCGGCTGCCGCAAAGGTATCAAGGGGCATCATTGTGATCCCCGTCACCAACGCCAGCATCACCGCCATGATCCGCATCCATGCGCTTCTTCTCTTCATTTTCTCCATACACTTTCTTCTTCCCTGATTCCTATTAAATAGTGAGCTTCTATGACTCTTTTTTCTCCTCTTCTGCCTTAGCCTTGTCCTTGCGGACCATGGAAATGATGACACATGCTATACCTCCTGCCATCACAGCCAGCCAGCTTCGTTCGAAATCATCTGCCGCATAGCCCCATACAAGCATAATAAATACCGATGTCATACTGATACATGCACATAATGTTCCCGTTTTAATGTTCTTCATATCTTATCCTCCTGATGCCGCTTTTCTGCTTCGCGATCAGCCTTACACTGCCATCACGAAATATGTTTATAGTAATTATAACCTTGTCACAAATCAGGCTGTTTGTATATAGTTTATGTCTATTCGGTCGTTTTTCGTGTCTAATTGGTAATTTGAACAAAAAAACGGCACCGATCATTTCGACCGGTACCGTTTTGAACCTGGGGGACGGAGTCACTGGTTCATTTTGCTGCCTTAAGGCGGGCAATCTCTGCCAACGCATCCTGAAGCTGGTCTGCCAATTCATCGATTTTTGCCATTGCCTCACCTAATTTGGTTTTGGTTTTTCCAAGCTCTGTCCTTGTCTCTCCAAGCTCTGTCTCTACTTCTCCAATACGTTTTATAGCAGCATCTGCTCTGTCTTTTTCCTTCTTCGTTTCTTCCGCAAATAACTCATTTATCGCTTCGCACATCGTTGGTTCCTCCTTAACTTCACGTATCAATTCCATGTTGGCCCTCGCGAATACGTTCATCACACCGTCTGCGAGCTGTTTATGTTCATAGCCCAGTTTAGGTGTGCTTACCAGTATTCCATTCAGCTCCTTACCCTTGCTCTCGTTCGTCAGGCTGCGGAGCCATGTATGTATCTCTGCTTCTTCGTCATCCCACTCCCTGCTGACTATTATCTGTGTCCTGAAGGGCAGGTGGCCATTTATTTCATATATTCCCTTCTTAACGTGGGACACTTCATGCCCATCTCTCTTGAGATATTCAAAAAGCTTCGCCGGTTTCCTTCGCCGCACAAATGTCATCGTAAAGGCATCGCGTCCATACTCATCATACCTGTGCAGCTCTTCAAGATATATTCCTGTGTACCCAAGGACCTTGTAAAAGTCACCCAAGGTCAGGCTGTCTTCAGGGCTCTTATATTCGACTATGTTATATTTGTCAAATATAGCTCCCACTTCGTTTACGATCTTAACGGTTCGTATCTTCTTGATTATAAGCAGATTGATCCGCTGAGCCCTGTTCGCGATGAGATGCTCATCCTCATACTCAAGGTCCTTCTCATTCGCCAGAAGTTCAAGCTTCATCGCATTAACGAAGCCTGAATGCCAGTCAATTTTCTTCATTCATCTTCCTCCTAAATTATAAATTGTGTGATTCTTAATTGCAATGGACTTACCGGCGAAATGAGGTCGCCTGATTTGATTGATTCTGTGATCAAATGTGAATCTATTTGGTTTCCATCAGCTTATACATGATAGCACGGGCTCCTGCTTATTTCAATATTTTGTTAAAAAAAGCAAATATCAGGATGATTTTTTCACAAAACCTGTGCTTTCTTATGGAGCAGAAGGGTATAACGCGCCGTAGCCTGAGCAGAGACCTTGATATTAAGTACACCACTCTCTGCGACTGGGTGGAAGTGAAAGAGGACAGGGGGTGGTGAGGACAGGGGGTGCCCGTGTCCTCACCCCGCCCCTGTCCTCACCGCCACCGTGTTTTCATTGTCTGAATTTAGTTCTTCTTAGGAAGATATGTAGATATAAGCTGTGCGATCCTCGGTACGGTCATCGTCTGCAGATAAACATGGCCCGGTCCTGTAAGAACGGTATCAAACAGGCCTTCACCGCCAAGAAGCTTATTCTTTAGTCCCTTTACGGACTCAACGGTCATGGTAACCGAACTGTCCATGGCAGCAAGCAGACCGGTATCGCATACTATCCTCTCACCGGGGGCAAGATCATATTCCTTGCAATATCCGTCAACCTCTAAGAATACAACGCCGGGTCCCGTGAACTTCTGCATGAGGAAGCCTTCACCGCCGATCAGGCCCGATGAAGCGCTCTTGTTGACCTCAACAGACATCTCAACTCCGTAAGTAGCACACAGGAAAGCTGATTTCTGAGCCAGGAACACTTCGCCTGCTCCCAGTTCCTTGGCGATAATGCTTCCCGGGAAGGATGAAGCAAATGCGATCTCGCCTGCTCCCCTGGCTGTGTACGTGGACAGCATGAGATTCTCTCCCGTAAGCATACGGCCGAACATCTTACCTATGCCGCCTTCCGAGGAAGTTTCGGTAACGATATCTCCTCTGGTCCATATCCTTCCGCCAACCTCGCTTACCAGTTTTTCGCCGGGCTCAAGTGAAATAAACACTGCCGGCAGACTATCGCCTTCGATTGTGTAACGCATAGTAACCCTCCTTTAATAAAAAATATTTATTTTGATACCCGCTTTAGTTGAAATATATTCCGGGTCCAAATACAAATATGTTGATCAGTATCAGTACTACTGCCGCTGCAATAAGTACCGGTCTGGGTTTACCGGGAAGTTCATACAGGAACCGGTTCTTTTGGGGAATAAATACTTTCATGACTCCTGTGAACATGAATCCCCAGAAGAAAGAGATCCACATCATATTATAAAGCATACCTATGAGGAATGACAACCCTTCATAAGGCGAAAGTGCAGTAATGATCATGCCAACGGTAAAGCCTGTAATAAGCACAGTGAGATGGAGCTTAAAGCCCACACGGTTCCTCTCCTTAAGATCTGTCCGGTCCTTTATAAAATAGTATGACGTATAGCTCAAAAGGAAGAATATCCCCATAAAGCCCAGGCTGCCGGTTATCGAAATCACTATCCTCATGACAGTCACAAATCCGGGATCATCCGGAAAACATGAAAAAACATTACCCCAGTCTCCGGCCCCAAAGAAACCTCCTATCATGAAGTATCCGATCCCCTCGGACAGCTGGGCACCCATAAGCTGGATCATAAACACCCGCATTACAGGTCCCATCGAAACCTTAAACACTATCACCATAAGTATTATCCCGATGATAATATTAAGTATACACGCGCTGCCGCCTGCCACCATGATGCGGTGGAAATAGGAAAGGCTGCTGTAATCGATCAGATCTTCCGAAGCCACAGCCCCTGCCGAAAAACAGGTGACTTTGTTTCCGTAGGCCAAATGGGTCAATGCATGAAACAGCTCATGCACGGGCAGGGTGAAAAAATAAGCCAGAAAGGCTGTTGCAAAACAATTGATAACTGACAGGTCTTTCTTATCCTTCATTTCAGAGTTCTCCCTCCGATGGAGCAGAATCATTCAAGCAGGTTCCCCGGCTTTTCTTATTTTTCTTCAACCGTAACCTTTACAGTTCTTCGCCAAATGTGAAGAAAGAGCCAATGTTACCTATCTTAATGCTGCGGCATTCAACCCCGTCTTTTGTGATGAACAGGCCGCCTTCCACTTCATTTACATCCTCCGAGGAATCCTTTTTATCAAGGGTCAGGTCCGTATTCTTTATGGCTTCATCCAGCATGGCCGCGAATTCCTGCATATAATCTTCCGTCAGGATCTTCGTCATCTCATTCTCTTTGTTCAGGGTTGCGATCATCCGGTCAGCAAGGTCTTCCGCATCATCGCCGTCAAGCCAGAAACACGTTCAATTATCTTAGTGAAAATCAGACGATCCATATCATCCATAAAAATATCGCGTTTATCCATCCCGCGTAACATGATATGACTGATCGTTTACATGATGTATCCGGATTCAGAACAGATACAGAGATTGTTCCCACACGTAACATGCGATCCATTATAGCTTCTACAAAAAAATAATCCCGACGCTACACCGACGATCATAACAAAACTGCGGATACATCCCATAATTACTGGGTTTATCCGCAGTTTTCTCTTTTTCAACTGTCAAAGACAGGATTATAAACCAAATCCTTGCAGAGAATATCCTGACCAGTGTTGGACTGGATGTAGATATCGCATCTGACGGAACAGCGGCCGTTATTGACATGTGGTCAAGTATTTATCAAATGAAATGTCTGCTTTAATATTTACTTCGCAGCCTCTATAAACTCGTCAATCAGATCTCCGATAAGCACCCCTGCCGAATCATAAGTATCATCACTTAAGGGATCTACCCCGGCAATGGTAAGAAGTGATGCCGGATCTGCCGTCTGGCCTGCCTTTAAGAAATCAAGATAGGCATCAATCTCGTCCTGTCCCTTTTCTTCAACCTGGTTACATATTGAAGCCGCATAAGTAATGGAAGTGGCATATTTATATACATAATAATCATTATACAGATGAGGGACCTTAGCCCAGCCGATACCGTCTTCATCAGTGACCGTCAGGGCATCACCATAATACTGCCTCAATAGCTCTGCGTATTTTTCAGACATGGCGTCCGCTTCCAGCGATCCACCCTTTTCAATGGTCTTGTAGCAGTAATCCTCAAATTCAGAATACATGCATTGACCCATTATCGTGTTAATAAACAGATCTATTTCCTTATCCAGCCAGAACAGCTTCTCATCCCTGGTTTTGGCATTCTCGATCATATATCTGTTAAACATTATCTCATTGGCGGTTGAAGCAACCTCCTGCGTAAAAATGGTCGGCTCGCAGTTATATACGTTCTGGTTCTCAGCCGAAAGTTCGGAATAAACCGCATGACCCATTTCATGCACTATAGTGGATATGTATGACTCGGAACCGTTAAAATTATAGAGGACATAAGGCGTCGTCTCTTTACCGAGAAGGTATTCATAAGCACCCGTCGCTTTGGTAGCCGAAGGATATACATCTATATGCGGGCTTGTGATTATCTTATCGAAGGCTTCCAGATATTCATCACCCCATGCCGATATTCCCTTTCTTCCTATATTCACCGCATCCTCATATGATATTTCCTTCGGCTCATAATCGGATACCGGTAAGCAGGTATCACACAACATCATTTCATCAAGTCCGAGTAAATTCTTCCGCATCTCGTAATATTCGTAAACCTTGGGCTGCATGCTGTGTGCAAAATCAATTATCCTCTCGTAAACTTCAGAATCCACATCGGACTGATAGAGTGCAGCATCCAAGGTAGAATTAAACTCTTTGATCTGCGCATCCGCCCAATAGGAACGCATCTGTCCTTCCAGTAATGAGGCATAGGTATTGGCATAGGGCTGTCTCATTGCATTACGCATCCCGGCCAACTCCTTACGGAATTCATGGTCATATTCGGAGCTTTCTATGATCCTTAAATAAACTTCATCCGTAAGTGTACCTTCCGTCCCGTCCGGATATGTAAACGTCGGCCTTTGCAGCTCAACATAGTCAAATATATCATGTGTATCACTGTTGTTTACCGCCTGACTCATAAGAGCCTGAACTTTAGCTGCCTCTTCACCGAGAACCTTAAAATCAGGATCCGTATATTTCTTCAGTACATAAGCATATGGCGCAAGCCTCTCATCAGAGAATATCTCTTTACGTTTATCAAGCGGCATTCCCATAATCTCAGTATCCTCAAAAGCATATGCCATAATTGCTTTCTGATAAACATCATTATAACGTGCACTTGCTTTTTTCGCCCATGAATCGGTTGCATCCAGGGAGCTGATGAATGTGGTATACATCCTCCCTTTATTAAGGATTGCCTTAATCTCGACAAGATCCGGATCCTCCAGATCCTTCAATAACCCGTCAACTGTGTTTAACTTTCCTCTCAGGGTTTCTATCTTGGGTAACAGCTCCTCAACACGCTTCATATCAGCTTCAAACGCTTCTTCATCCGAATACAGATCAGTAAGGTCCCAGCTTGTAGGAAGATCCGTAAGAATATTTTCATTCTCTCCATTTGTCTCGACCGGCTTGTTCTTTATATCCTCAATCCCTTCCGCAATTTCTTCAATAGGAACGCCGTCTACAGTGACTTTGCCATCATTGTTCATTGCTACGTTAGCGGAACAACCTGTCGACACAAGCATCGAGCATGCAAGCACCATTGCAATTATCTTTCTCTTCATGTAATCTTCCTCCTTAAGATACTTTTAGACTATGATCTCCTTTGTCTTGGCATCTGCTATCACTTCAGAATAAACTATCTCACCGTCGTAGGTCTCCTTTGGCAGATTATTTTCAAACCACTCTTTACTTGATTTTATAAATAGGTACACATTTTGTGCTATAGCTCGAATCTTCCTATGATCTCGTGCATAGTATCAACCTCATCATACAGGCCCTTTGTCATGTCCACGCACTCTTTCGAAGTTGTTTCCGCTTCCCTGGCAAAATCATCTATACCAAATATACTGTGTGATACATCTTCCACTATAGTTGTCTCTTCACGGATAGAGTCAGCTATCTCTGTTATATGTGCATGAACGTTTTCTGTCTTTGCAACAACGTTCTTCATGGCTTCGACAGCCTCATTTACGATCCGTCTGCCTTCTTCAACAGCTTCTACCGATTCCTTTATCAGTATCTCCGAATCCGAAACAGCCTGAGCTGTCTGAGTGGCAAGATCCTGTACATTATCGGCAACTACCGCAAAGCCTCGGCCGGCTTCACCTGCCCTTGCCGCCTCAATGGATGCATTCAGCGCAAGCAGGTTAGTCTGGCTTGCTATCTGATTGATGGCGCTTATGATCTCTACGATCTTGTTTGATTTTTCCGCGATCGTCTCCATAGCATCAAAGAGGGTCTCTAACTGCTTATAGCTTAGATTAAGGGCTTCTGTTGTATCGTCGGACAGCTTAAGCGATTCATTGACAGTTTCAAGGTTCTCACCGAATTTGTTCCTGACTGCAGAAATGGCTTCATGTATTCCGGTTATCCTTGTATTTACATTGGATACGTTGGATGAAAGATCGGTAGCCTCGCCGGAAACGTTCTTTGCGTGTTCGTGTACGCAGTCTGCAGATCGTAGGATCGTCTGCATTGAATTATTAAGTGAATCCGAAATGGTATTGATGGATGTCTTCAGTTCCTCAAAATCACCTATATAATCCATGGTAACCTTGGCAGTAAGGTCTCCGTTGCTTATTGCTTCAAGCTTCTGCGCTACATCTGCTATATAACTCCTGATGGAATCATTTGATTTTTCAATGGCAGCACACAGATCTCCGATCTCATCCTCCGATGTGTAATGCGGCTTATAATCAAGCTGTCCCCTTGACATATTGTCAGCCACATCAACCAGCTCTTTTAAGGGGTCAAGCAGGGGATACAGCTTTGTCCTTACCATCATCCTTACAATAAAGTATATTGCGATAACAAGAATGATACATGCTATTGAGAAAAGTATCACGCCCTGATAATAATGCAGTCCCTTGTCAACAACTATCGCGGTAACACCCGTTCCGCCTATGACCTGTCCGGTATATACCCTGAATATTCCGGCATAATCATTACCGATCTTTTTAACAAGACCTGTCGATCCGACAACGGCATCCGGAATCCCCGCCGTCTTATAGTTTGTCAGCTTTTCGTTTCCTTCGGCATCAACCGTGGGAGCAAACTCTGCATTCTTATGCGCCATAACCGTTCCGGCACTATCAATGAGAATAACATATTTGGTATCGTCTTTATCAAATGCGGAAGAGGCAACAGCCTGAGCGTCATCCGTAAATATATCTGCGGCAAAAACACCCACTATGGAACCGTTTTCATGAATAGGTACCGACATCGTTATGACCACCTTACCTGTCTCTGCATCCACATAGGCCTCCGAGACAACCACATCCTCTGATGTAAGAGAGTTTTTATACCAGTCTCTGGTTGTTGGATCATACTCACCGGGCGCAGGTTCCCAACCTCCTCCGAAATAGCATGTGGTATCCTGCATTCCGACATAGTAGTCATAAATACCTTTAGATTCATTCTCGGCAAGCATATGTGCCAGATATCCCTGAAGTTCATAGGAACTGTCAGAGGTCATATTGTAGTTCTCTATCGTATCCCTTATAGACCGGACCTCAGCCATCCTCTCGGCATACCATATGGCCACTTCCTCCTGAACGGCATGGGTTTCCGTATCCTGAAGTTCGTTAGTCAGTTTCAGTAGAAAGCCGATCGATACAGCACCAAGCACAATAATGAGTACTGCCAGGGATGCTGACAAAGATGTCGAAACAAACTTTGCAAGCTTCTGCCGTATTGTTTTAACTTCGCTTTTCGATTTCATGATCTTTTCACTCCTTACACTATTTGTTTTCATTGCCCATATGTCTCATTAAACTGTCTCTGGATCTCATTTATCACTTTTCGAAGTCCGGCATCTTCCATGCTTTTAAGCATTTCGGGAATGACCTTATCCGGATCTGCTTTCCCGGTATATAATTCCGGTTTATACTCTGCTATCACCTTTTTGACAGCCTCACACTCGGTATTTACCGGACTGAGATCCGGCGTGAATCCCATACAGGAAGATACGGTCGCATCAGCATAACCTGCCATGGTTTTTTCCCATTGGTGGATATCTGTGGGCACCTCGGGGAACAGGGACGCCTCAAGTGCTCCCAATATAATATGTCCCTGAACGTAGGCTTGAACATTTACATTCTTGCTTCCTTCCTCGGTTCGGATCACGGTACCATCATAATTTCTGATATAATGCTTACCCTCAATTCCGTAGCGAGCCGTTTCGCGATACCAGGGATCCGTATTCATAAGTTCGATAAGCTTCATAGCTTCATCCGGATGATCGGTATATCTGCTTATGGCAGTCATGGCCTGGATAGATGATGTACTAAGATATGGACCGTCGAAACGGGAAATATATATCGGTTTCCTTATAGTATTGGCCCATATCGTTTCGGCTCCGAACCATCCCTGTCCGGATTGAACAACTCCCGATTCGGCTCTCGGCATAGTCTCAAGCGTATATGCATCCGGATTGATATACCCTTTTTCATACCATTCATGAATTGTACGAAGCCGTTCCCTCCATGCAGGGATTCCGGCTATCTCGCGAACCTGTTCTAAGGTAATACCTTCGCCTTCGGCTATCTACTCTTCTCAGGTTCAGCTTTAAGTTCTGCAATCTTTGCTTTTATTTCATCTACGGTCATATATCATAATCCTCAGAATTTCTTGCGGAACATCTTACAAAATCATTAAACAATAATTTCACAACTATCCAAAAAAAGTATATCAAAATGCCCAGGATCATTCAACCATTTTCCCTAATGACTTTTAATCGGAATGATATGACTTGCATCAAAAATGTGTGCATGTTAAAATACATAATATCAGGCCGTAATATCAGACATTATAGGAAAAAAAGGATATGAATAAGCAGGAATTATCAGATCTTACAAGCAACATTATTCAAGAATACTATAGAAACAATACGCAGCCCTTTATCGAATATGTTGATGAAGATGTGCTATGGTATGGACCTGCAACTGGTCAGTTTCTTTCAGGGAAACAGTCCATAATAGATGCATGGGCAAAAGAGTCACATTCTCTTACCTTTTCATTGGGAAATATCAGACTTGATTATATATCCGGGCATACATCATTTTGTGAAATAATCTCATCTTTTCCCGTTACTACACATTATCCTGACGGTGGATTGATCACCATGAATCAGGTCATTCATATTTCATGGTGCGAGCGAAAGATAAAGAATATAAAAAATAAGCAGCCACGAATGCTTGTTATTCACATATCTGATCTGTACCAAAAACATAAGGCAGATTACATATATCCTGTTCATTTCAATCAGATATACAGAGGCTATCTGCCGATTTCAGATGAAGTGGAACGTATATATTTTCAAGGGGTAGATTCTTTCGACCTGTATCTGATGCCGAATACCATTCTGTGGATCGACAGCGTAAGTAACGGCAGACTCTCTGTTATACACACAAAAGATGGTGAATATCGTGTCAAAGCCAAAACAGTCGATCTCGAAAAAAAATATCCTGTTTTTCTTGTCCGCTGTCACAGATGTCATCTCGTAAACCCGATGCATATAGCAAGTATCAAACGTTTTACAGTTACCCTGTCAAATGGCAAGGAACTCCCTATCCCCGAAAAGAAATACACTGCTTTTAAGAAAATTGTGCATGACAGATTGGCAATACCTTATTAGGAGGAGTTCTTCTTTCTCTTTGCAGCCTCCAGTACACTTGTAAGATTACCCTGACTAAGGCAATCCGGATAATTATCATCTATATCCTTTAGAATTACATGATTATCATACTCCGATAATCTGGTACTCTCATATAGCTCGCCCAAGTTATCGGTAGAAAAAACACTATCAAGGAGCTCCCTTGACATCTTTTCGGAATTAATAATGCCCACGACATCTGACATATCATATTTGTATGGTCTCAAGGAAGCCAATTTCATTGCAACATCATACTCTGATGGAAGCATTCTCACTTCAAGTATATTGGTAAACGTCTTATAATGCCTGGAAAACTGCCTGATCTTTTCGCTATATGAGCAGGTTTTTCTGAAATCCTCATTGATCCACCCACTCGGCAGGCTATCATATAACAAGTCCGTACCCGATCCTCTTTGGTCGTCAACTCAAAATCAATCTTTGAGTACAGGGTAACCTTTGTGAACTGATTATTCTGGCATTCTATCTTTGGTGCCATTATTTATATTGACCAAATAAGTCAGTATAATCATTCGACCAATATATGTAACAGTTTATTGACATATAACAATTTGTTGATATAATTAAATCAAGGAGATACGCCTATGTTGAAAGAATATCTGAACTATAAAAAAACAACCATGTATCGGCTGGCAAAGGATAACAATATCCCATACAGTAACATCAACAGCATAGCAAATGCCATTATCAAAGCCGACAATATCAGTTCCGGGCTTTTATATAACATAGCCAGGGCTTTGAATGTGCCCATGGACGAACTTTACCTTGCCTGCGGAAATAATGATATGGTCTATTCTGAGGAATATGACTCCGTCGGGTTTATTTCAGAGTCAGACAATACTTACCATGTCAGGTTCTTCCATAATATGGAATCTATCGAACGGGATCTTTGTTCCGTAAATGATAATTCCACGTATTTCATACATTCAATAGCCAGGTGGAAGATCGAAGATTGCCTGCGCGACAGGAAAATGAAGGAGATGCAGTATGCTTTACTATTTGATGAGAAAAAATGACCTGCTGACAGCAGTCGATATAGATAACAGCGGAGAAATGATAAGATTCGAGCCGGTATTTAAAAATCCGGAACTGGCCCCGCTTCATGACCCCAATAATCAAAACTGGCTCAAGGATTGGTGGAAAAAGAGATCGATCCCTGTTTCTCAGGACGGGATCCGACAAATCCTTGAACAAAAAGGGTTCTCAACTCCCGAAGAATATCTGACCCACAATCTTGGTCTGAGTCTTACGGATTATTACTGGATACTTCCCGAAGGATCATCATTTTCATGGGAGGACATAAATCTTTATGATAATGACTTTAAGGAAAATCTCATACTGGCAACTGACGAACCGGAGACCGGGAGCACAGAAGGAGTGCCTCATTATACGCCAAACGGATCTCTTCAGGGATCTCTTGAAAAAACCTGGATGATCATTAACGGTGAACGCTGCCTTATAAAGGGCAACCGTGATAACCTGTCCAGCGAAGCTCTTAACGAGATCATCGCATCCAGGCTTCATGAACTTCAGGAAGTTGATAATTACACCCGGTACTATCCGCTTGAAATACACAACCGCGATTATGACTATGGCTGCTATTCGAAACTCTTTACCAGCCAGCGGCTTGAGCTTATATCGGCATATACAGTTGTTACATCCGAGAAGAAGCCCGGAGATATTTCATATTATGAGCATTTCATCAATATATGCGGGCAATATGGGATAGATAAAGAACAGCTGAGGATGAACCTGGAGTACCAGATCATGACTGATTTTATCCTATCCGGCAGGGACAGGCATCTTAGCAATATTTCCGTTCTCAGGGACGCGGATACTCTTCACTTCATCAGAATGGCTCCGATCTATGATTCGGGGAAGTGCCTCTTTGTACACGATAGCGTACCTCAGAATGATAAAGAACTACTCAATATAAGAACCGAAAGCTTTGCATCATCCGAGCTTGGACTACTTAAATACGTACAGGATCGGAGTCTTGTTGATGTGTCCAGGCTTCCCGGGCGTAAATTCATTGAATCCGTCTACTCAAACGATTCACAGATCAATGAATCACGCATAAGGATGATAGGTGAAGCATATGAGAAAAAAGTCGCACTGTTTGAAGCATGGCAGAAGGGTGAGGATCTTAATAAATTCAAGGCCGCTTCACCCAAGACAAGGATCAACACCCTGGACGAGCTGATTAACAAGTGAAACCGTATATATATTCTAAAATAGTAATTAGCGAGCTATATCCTCTCTTTCAATCTCTTCCCTGGTGAACAGGTGATCCGGAGCGATTCCTCCACGTACAAACTCAATCTCGAATGACCTGATTCCCTCATCAGGGATTTCAAATCCTGCTTCCAAAACCTTTTTTTCAATTAAATTATTGATTTAGATGAATTATAGGTTCTGCTAATGGCATCAAATACCAATATTCTTCCTGGTTTTCTTCAATAATCGGAATGATACCGGGAATACTTCTGTTATCTGACATGACTTTAATCTCGTCAGGAAAACGGGAAGTCTTTTCATTATCTCTGATATTCTCAAGCTGCTTTACGGCAAATCTATCTCCAGAATCATTTTCAACCAGAAATACGCTAGCATTCCCACCTCTTCCCAATTGATTAATATATTTATATTTTTAAT
Organism: Lachnospiraceae bacterium UBA3641; assembly: GCA_002373875.1. Classification (GTDB taxonomy): domain Bacteria; phylum Bacillota; class Clostridia; order Lachnospirales; family Lachnospiraceae; genus UBA2868. The sequence goes on along the minus strand of DFKQ01000011.1, from coordinate 86,313 downwards.
CCATTTTCTTTTGTAACCCCATAAAGCTCTTCCCACCCATTCAATAATCCGTCAAGAACCGTTTCCAAAGCCTGCCCGCTTTGATAGTTTTTTCCATTAAAATCAAAAGAAAAAACCGGATATGCCTGCCATGCATCAGGATTGTCCCGTTCAAGAGCTTCAATTTTCAGCCCCTTAAAAAGGTCCTTTCTTCCGCCACCATAATGTTTTTCTCCTTCTGTTTTTCATTATCCGCACCTTGTTTTTCTCATTCCCATATCGAACGAGTAAGGTATTTGCTCTTTACTTTAATTAATTGGGCTCTTTTTGGAATTCAGAACCGTCCCCAATTCTCAGGCCACTTGACTGATTTACGAAATTGTCGTATATTGATTACGATAATGTCGTATCGGAGGATCATATATGACTGCCACTGCAAAAAAAGCAGATATGAAGTTGATTTTTTCACACAACCTATGCTTTCTTATGGAGAAAAAGGGAATAACGCGCCGTGGTCTGAGCAGGGATCTTGATATTAAATACACTACGCTCTGCGACTGGGTCAATGGCAGAACGATTCCCCGTGAGGATCAGCTTGACAGATTAGGCAGGTATTTTGGGATAAACGCAGGTGAATTTTTTATTGATATCAACCAGAATGATGTTATTTCCGAGCACAAGCGGCTGAGCCGCTATTTGTCTGACACGAGGAGGCTTGATATGAATGTATTGGATCATATGTCCGATGAACAGATAAGGGATCTTATAAATTCGGGATTTTCCTTTGGACATAAGAAGCTGGAAGAGTATGTAATGGAATCAGGCGGTAAGCTCATCGTATCGGATGAGATCGACTGGGGCGAATCTGTTGGAAGTGAAATATGGTAGAACAGGGACAGATCATCAAAATAGACGGCATCAAATATCCGGCACTCGTTGTCAGCAAAAACCTGTTCAACGAATCCGGACGGGTCATTGTATGTCCCGTTGTACCGGAAACTTACGGCGCCACTCTGGCCTATCCCATAGGTCCGGACAGGTATGTTCTTTGCGACAATCTCCGCCAGCTTGACCTCAATGCCAGGTTTTATTCAATTACAGACAGGGTTTCACTTGCCGGAATTATAAATATAACAGACAGGGTTCAATCCCTGTTTGACTACCTTTAAAATCCGGGAAATTGGGGACGGTTCTGAGAAAAAAGAACCGTCCCCAATTCTCACCATACGCCCATCATCCCCTGCCAGTACATCTTCCTCTTGATTATCTTGAAGCTGACGGTCTTTGTTCCGCCGTAGTCTCCCATACCGCACAGGGTAACCTTTGCAGTGCCTGTTTTGGTATTATTCACATAGCTGCCCGGTACCACCTTAAAATCAGTCCCGAGTTTCAGGGGAATGATCTCCTTCCCCTTCTTAAGATAAGCCTGAGTAACTCCCTTCTTATCCTTCTTAAACTGGGACATATCCGTAATGGTGACAGCCCTTGCTGCGTACTCCTGACCTTCAATAGCAAGTACAGCCTTTGAAATATCCTTACCGGGATCGATCACCAGAAAGGATGCCGAAGCAGTACCGGTAAAGCATCCCTTACCGCTGATGGATGCGTCTATGACCGTACCGACCGGGATTATATCCGCTTTATCCACCGCTTCATCCGCCCCTCGCAGGACCTCCGTCTTCCCTGTCTTAGTCTTTTGCGTGACCTTAGTGCTATTGCGATAGGTATAGACAACATTCTTCTCATAATCGGTGCCTGCCTTGAGGCTTAGTCCGCTCACTCTGTCCGTGACAAGCAGGGGAGCCTTGCCGATTCCTCCCTTACCCGTATAACTTATGTCTCCGGCAAACAGGATAACGTTACTCTTTAAGCTTCTGGGCGAGATCACATAGGTTTCGCTTACAGATTCCTTATAATTGCCCTTGCCCTTAATAATGACTTCGGGCTGCCCCTTTTTGCCTGCCTCTTCGTCGGCAGAAGTATAGAGCTTCGCGGTGTTCCTGTAGGAAAGGGTGTAATCCGTTCCTTCCTTAAGGAGCTTGTTGCTTAGCTTATCGGTAACGGTTACCTGCGGCTTTGTTCCGCCCTTTACGTAGGGCTGCAGCTTATCAAGTCCCACCTTGAAACGATCAACATCCCTTAATGAGGCCGGAAGGATCTTGAAGGAAAGCTTCTTCGTACCGGTGTAGCCTCCGATCCCTGTAAGGATCATGGTGGCGGTGCCTGCCCTGTCATTTTCCGCATAGCTAACGGTGTAATCCCTGTTCTTTATAAGCGTCGCCGTCTCTGTTTTGCTCTTAGCACAGGTGACCGTAAGGGCTGACAGGACATCCGGCTTCACGGGCCCGCCCGCGTATATATAACCGGCCTTGGGAATTCCCTCAACCCCGGCCTTGCCGATTGGCGTACCGTTTATGTTAAAGGTGACCTTCTTCACACCGACAAAGCTTGCGCCGCACTGCGTTGATACAGCCGACAGTCCTGTCAGGATAAGTGTTGCTGTCCCGGCTGAAGCATTATCCGTGACCGCAGCGCTGAAGTCCGATCCGTATTCCAATGACTTCCCATTATAGGTAACCGATGGAACAAAGGCATTACTCTTACCGTCCTTCATATTCGAAAGGGTGATTGGACTGCCGGTATAGTCCTGATCCGGTATTTTGGATACCGTCACCTTATCCATAAGCACAAGCGGCAGAGGATTCTCGGAGTTCCTGGTCTTTCCCGCAATGATTAAGTTGACCTCTCTGGTTCCCTTAAAATTACCCCGACCGGTCAGCGTAAGCTTATAAGTAGTCATGTCGCTCTCACTGCCCATAAAGCCTGCACTGTCACCCTCATACTCCGCCACGTAATAATCGCTTCCGTATTTCAGGGCTTTTCCATTCCAGATAAGGGCCGGGACGGGCTTCTGCGCCTTCCCTGTATAGGCAGCGTAAACGTCCTCTGCGGCAAAGTCATCCCCGGCAATGCTCCTTGGAGATATCACAAATGGCATATCTCCCTCGCCGGTATAGTCGCCCTTAAGCTTTACTGTTGCAATGGGAGAAAGGTTTTTGTCATATCCCTTATCTCCGTCCTTAAGAGAATATGCATTAACATTTCTCTTATATTCAATAGTATAATCGGTTCCTTCTATCAGCCTCTTGGACCGGAAATATACCCTGGGATTGATTGTCACGGGCCTTCCTGTGTAAACCATGTCGATATTTCCCGCCATCCAGATCCCGTAGGGGTATTTTGTTTCGGTGTTTTCATAAGGATTGTCCCCGGGTTCACACTCGTAGGCCATCTCTTCATCGTCGGCCGGATCATATCCTGAGTTGTTATTCTCCGCCAGGTATGCGGAAGGAACCGGTGTGCTAATTCCATCGCCCGCCACAAACACGGTGGCTGCGTAGCCGTTCCGAGGATACAGGGTAAAATGATCGGCGAGCCCCTTTGTCGTCTTCTGATCCACATACAGGAGCCTGCTCATTAATTCCTTCTCGTCCGCAGGAAAAGTCGTAAGCCTGCCCTTTAACACCATGACCACATGACGCCCCCGCAAACCCGATGCCAGTTCGAAATCATACCGGCCTCTCTCATCGGCAGACAAGGTCGGAAGTCCGGTCTCTTCGAAGGAACCGGCCCCGTCTGATGAAAGCTCCATAAATACTGCTTGCGCATGAACTCCTTCGGACGCCGCAGCGGGAGCCGGTACGAACTGCGACCGGGAAATAAGGGAAGCCCCATCCGCTTGTGCACCGGAATCCGAGAGCAGCATACGGCCCTCCTCCTGATATTCCCTTACTTTATTATAAGGATCGGAATATAAGTATCCCCATATCAGCCAATTTTTCACATACTCTTCATCGTCCTCGCCTATATAGGTCTCCGCATCCGTCCAGGTTGTAGCGAACCATTCCTCATTTCCGATCTCCTCTCCCGACCCGTATACGATATTGTAATCACTGTAGACATACTTACTTTGGAGATGTCCGGTCGGATCAAATGGCAGACCCTCAATAGGAGAGGTATAGTAGAACTCAAGAGTCACTGATCCGTCGCCACCGTCATGAACCCCATGATAACTTAAGGTTCCTTTCCTGTCATACCCTTTTTTCTCGGTCCAGAAATCATTAGTCCCGATGATCTCCTCAACCAGGTTTCCCTCTTCGTCATACTCAAGCCACGGAGCGGCAAACCACTCCTTCGATTCAAGAAACACCTCATTGGAATATGTACCCGACTGATCTCTCTCCTGCCTGCTATATCGTATTTGATGAGTATTACCATTGCCGAAATATCTTGTCCGTTTGTTGATCCTTTCTGTTTCATTCCACGTTATGTATTCACTTACATATGACAGATCTCCATTCCGCATATATCCTTCCGTTTTAAGGCAGCGCTCACCCTCTCCGGTCAGTATACTTTCCACGGTTCCGGTGTCATTGTAATAATAATACCAGGGATGACCATAATAATTCTTTTGGCCCCATGTCCAGCCATATCGCGGATGTTCATAATACAAGCTGTAGGTCCGGGAGGTCATAAAACCTTCTGAACTGTTATATTCCTTATGACTGTTAACTCTGTATTCCCCCACATACTCATCTGTCAGTTCATCTTCGGAAAAAAGCCTGTCTCCGCTGTAGCCCCACCGGTGTTCACCGGTCAGGTAGCCGTCTCCGTCATATTCACTATCACGGATCAGCCTGGTCTTCTCATCATAATACCTGATCCGGTACAGACGGTCATCTTCCCAGGTTTCTTCCCGTTCAAGCCTTCCTTTGTCATCATAGTAAGGTATAACTCCGTTTTTAGCCCTCGTTCCCATGTAGGTTCCGTCGGAATCATAATATTTTTCCTCCAGCAGGGCACCTGTCTCATGATCATATATCTGATACAGGCCGGTTATCGGGCCATCCTTTCTATAGGTATAGATATGGTCCTTCCCATTTTCCGTTCTATGGACATAGCATCCTCCGTCCTCTTTTGCCACCTTCTCACCGACAACGTCCTTAAATTCATCCGTAACCGTCCTTAAGCTCTCACCCTCCGTAAGGTCTCCTCCCTTTTCAAGGAGTCCGGTCAGCTTCTCATCATCCACCGGGCGGCTGTCAGTAAAGCTTTCGGTCTCCTGTTTCTTAAGGGCTTCCCGTTCGCTTTCTGTCAAGGTCCCGTTTTGGATCATGGCATCAATCGCATCCTTGGGCACGGCCGTGCTGGTGACCTTGCCAAAGGGTGTGCCGTTGAGAATGATATTCTCTATCATGTTTCCGGCCACATCTTTACCGCCGAGAGCCGTATAATGCTGGTAGATATCTCCCATACATGCAATCTTTTCCCCGGCGCTGCCGCCCCCACCCGTCAGGATCGAATAAACAAAGCAGACCTCCGAAATAGGTTTGGATTTCTTCTCCAGCACCTCCTCGATCCTCTTGTCGCGCCCGCTCAGGATGACAGCAGTATCGTTCATGACCTCAACCGTGGTATCCACGCCTCCGATGACGATCCCCACGGCTTCACCCACGGTCACGGTTCCGTAAGCCGCTCCCGAAGCTGCGGCAGAGGCTCCCATTGTAAGTATGGTCCCTCCAACGAAGAGTCCAACCTTGCAGGCCCCCTTAACGGCAGTAAGCTTCTTGATGAAGACATCCGTGGCCTCAGCCTCCTCGTCATAATAATGCCCCTGAAGAATGTTCTGGGCCAGACACAGCTGCTGATAGGCCCGCCTTGCGTCACATCCCATCATCTCTCCCAAGGCCTTACATTTCATGTTGCCCTGAATGGAATCATAGGTCTTCGTAAGCTCCTGGGCCCAGTGGAGCTGTTCATCCTGAGTTGCGCCCACTCTTTCAAGGTCCTCAGCGTAAGGCTCAGCCACTGCACTCAGTGCAGACAAAGTCACCTCTTCCTTCTTAGCCGCAGTCTCAGCCACACGGCTTAAGGTGGCTCCTGCCTTCATCAGCTTTTCATAAGCCAGGGTGGCCTCCGTCAGCTTGGCACTTGCGGCCTTCAGTTTACCGGGATCACTCCTAAAGCCCGTAATGTCCAGAGCCATGACCTCATCAAAACGGGCCGATGCCTCCATATAGGCGCTGACTGCCGATGCCATCGACTCGGCCACCGTGTCATCCAGAAGGGGGAGCTCAGCCTCCCCCTCGGCAAGCACGGTTTCCATCGAAGCATCGCATACCGGCTTAAAGGTTTTAGGTTCCAGGGCGAAGACCTTATAGGTATAGGCCCTGTCATAGGAAAACCGGGCCTGACTGTTCTTATCAACCATAGCCGTTTCATAGGCTACGGCCCTGCCGGAGCTTTCGTAGGCTCCCGCTATAAGCCTGACCGGCGAAACATCACCCATATAGTTAACAAGCAGCTGATCCCCAAGGGTGGAAAGGGTCAGCTCGGGCACAAGGGACACTCCATCATTCTCAATCCCTTCATCTTCCGAAGTATATATCTCCCGGGCCTGCACCTGCACAGCGGGAATGGAAATGCTTACAACCAGGATCAGACTTATTATCCTTTTGATCAATGCTCTCATTTTCATGACTCCTCCTGTTTTGGGAATTGGGGACGGTTCTTAATTCCCAAAATTCCCACAATATAGTAAGCGAAATATATTTGTTCACTATATATCATACATATTTCCGGAGCCCAAAAAACCGTGACATCGTTTTTGTCATTGACAAATATGATGTCACGGCTCATATCGAATGAAACAGGGGACGGTTCCCCGGTTCAAAAAAGAGTCAGTAGATACGTCCCCCGACTCACGCTTAAGGATCTTACCCGCATTCTTTGCATCTCTGGGAGTAAAGTCGGATTTCGGATCAATAAAATACATATACTCGCTTGTCTTGCCATATTCATCAGGATTCCCGTATTTATCTCCTAAAGCACTATCAGAAAATACAAGTCAGCCAAATATTTTAAGAAGCTTTTTGAGATTGAAAGCAGTAATGCTGAATGCTGCCCTCTTGCTTCCGACAAAAGCTCTGCCTTCGTCATTCTTGTTGTTTGTACCATTGATGACTATAACAGCCTTTCCTTTGTTGATGTTGTTCAGGTATGTCAGTTCGTAATCAACACCCTCTGTAAGAGGAACATAGGTCTTGCCGATCTTGTATTCCACAACTATGGTTCCGTACGGTTTCCCATCAGCAGGATCAATATCAGATATTTTACGAGGCTTGCCGTTGTAAGGTATTCCAGAGAACTTCCTGTTGCTCTTCATGGCAGGATCATAGTTCTTTCCATAGATCGTTATCCTTGCCTTACTAAGGTCATATACCTCATTGGTTTTCTGCTTTATTACCTTATATGTAGCTTTTATAGTGCCTGTGTAGTTGCCCTTTCCTGCAACGCTTCCCTTTGCCTCTATGCGGATCTGAACACCTGTTTCCTCTATGCCTTCCGGAAGCGTGAGTTTATTCTTCGTGGTGATTTCCACATAATCACCCGCCGGATCAGGCTTATAGAAATATTTACAAGTATAGTTTGATGCCGCAAGTGTGCTTCCGTTAAATGTCACTACCGGTGTCGAGAAGTATGTTCCGGGCTTTCCGGTGTAAGCTACATCAGGAACATAAACATCAAAGCCGTTTTCCTTGTCAGGATCATTTTTTTCATCTGCGATTGCTGCCGGCAGGATTGTGAATACGTTAATCTTTGCTGCCGGGGTGTTCTTGATGGCAGGTGTTCCCTTGTAGTTTCCAAGGAATGTGATTGAGTATTCCGCAGGTTTTCCGGCTTTACTTACTGCCTTGTTATTAGTATATGCAACCTTGTAGTCAGAGCCTTCTGCCAGATGTGTTTCTTTACCATAACCGTTTCGATATGTGACTATCAGGTCATCTCCAACTGTGACTCCACCGGGCGCAAAGAAATATTCCTTAGCTCTTATTATCTCATGATTACCATATACACTCCCGTTATTATTCTCAGGCTTTACAACAAGCGGCTTGATGGTTATTGCCTTGGTCACACTTCCTGAATATGTGCCTGTGCCCACTATGGTAATAGACTTCTTCCCTGCATTGGTTATGTCTGATGGATATGTGATGACATAGTCAGTTCCCAATGTAAGAGGAGTAGTTTTACCCTTGTCTTCCGAATCGTAGACTTTAATGCGGCTTGCCAATACCTCTTTTACCTCATCCCCGGTTGCAAACGGATCGAAGAATATTGCCGTCTTAGTGTCAGCTGCAACATTGAACTTTTTGAGGTTCTTCTTGTCATCGATTACATTGACAGGTACTTTCATCCTGCCCGTGAAGTTACCTTTTCCTTCGACCTGAAGTTCGAAATTCCCGACCTCGGTATAAGCTTTGCCCTTCATGGGATCCGTGATATTGTAATCCTTTGTACCAAGTTTGTAGGAGCCGGATGTGATGACCGGTTCTGTCGATTTCTGCCCCTTTGCGATGTTTATAGTGCCTGCTTTAATACCATCTGCAGGCTTTCCATCATTGTCTCCAAGACTCTTTGGCTCAATGGTAAAGGTAAGTACCTTGGAATCAGAAAGATTGCCTTTACCCTTGACTGTGACTTTGGCTCCTGCGATTACGGCTCCGGCCTTATTCTTTGAAGCATTAACATTATCAGAATAGGTAACCGTATAGTCAACTCCCAAAGTCAGGAGCTCTCCATTGTTGAATACTTCCACCGCAGGCGAAATCTTAGCTCCCGTGTACGTGAATACGGTTATGCCATCCTTGAACTTAGCATACATTCCTGCTGTTGAAATGGTGGCAACCAGTTTGTAGTTCTCGTAATTCCTGCCGCCATCTACTGTGATGGTTATAGTAGCCACTGCTCCCGGATCCCGGGCTGTGGTGTCATAAATCAGTTTTGCTTCTGTAACAGATGGCGTTCCGCTTATGAGCTGAGGAACTCTTCCTCCGACGACAATTCCTTCGTTACTGTAGCTTTCACCTTCAGGCAGGGCCGGAAGCTGCAGTGTCTTACCCTTTGTTGCGATACCGTTAGGCACAGTATCTTCGGCAGTCAGGTCTTCACGATGAGCCTTGGATATGGTGAACTCAGCGGTTCCGATACCGGCGCAGTAGGATCCGATTGCAGCAACAGTTGCTCTTATCGTATAAACACCTGCTTCAGTCGGAACAACACCTGAATATGAAGAATCATCTGCTTCTTTAACCTTGTATTCAAAAGTTACCACTCCGCCGCCAGGATTGGTTCCCTCAACAATCGAAGGCGCTTTTGCATTATAGCCATATACCCAGTCCTCAATAAGAATAACCGGTGTGACATTCTGTTTCCATGAAGCTTTAAGTGTAATATCCTCAGTTATAACATTATCAAAATCAAATTCTTCACTGTTTACTTCCCACCTGTAGAAGGTATAGCCTTCTTTGGTGGGTGCGTCAGGAACTGTAGCTTTATTTCCATGATCTACAGACTGTGCATCAACTGTTGTGCCTCCATTTGAATCAAAGGTCACTGTATAGGTATTTATCTTCCATGCAGCCTTTAATACAATGTCCGAAGTAACAGCCATACTAAAATCATAATTAGTGGTACTGCCGTTTAATCTCCACCCCTTGAAGGTGTATCCTTCTTTAGTGGGATCAGCTGGTTTTGTAACTTTCCCTCCTTTTAAAATGGTCAAAGGATCGACCGAAGAGCCGCCATCTGAGTCAAAAGTAACTGTAACTGCAGAGTTATTGATTGAATAAAAAGTCAGGTCATCAAATTTAGCGACCTTCCCATGCCAGTATGCAGATAAGAATATATACCTTATAACATCTACATTTTCAGGGAAGGGAATATTGGTATGGCTAGTGCCATCAATATACACATCGTATTGCTTCGTTAAAGGAGTAACAACTATTTTTATGTCATGCCAGATCCCATCCTCAGCATTTCCTATCACAACATCCCTGTTATCATAATGCTGATAGGCCTTTCCTCTTAGTAAATGAACACCTGTTTCATATGCGCTTTTCAGATTCGTTCCGGAGGTTAAGGCAAATCGTACCGCATCATCGCTATCCATTGCTGATGCAAAGACTTTTCCCTCCAGAACACAGGTATCTTCTGAGGAAATTCCCAGAGAATCAAGGATTATCATCTGCTCTGAACCCCACATACCTGAAGCACTTTTAAGTGATAGAACTTTGCCATGATTGTCATCTTCTTTTATGACCTTCTGATCATAATCTCCGGAGCCTTCATATCTCTGCTGCAGCGGCGTCATAGTATCAGATTTTACTCTGGTTCCCTCACCATACGATTCAAAGTCATCATAGTAATAAATATCATGAGGTAATTCAAAGGTTTTCACATCACTCAAATTGCCATTATTATCAACTACAACATGAACATATTTTACTCCGGAGGCCATCCCTGTCAGGTTAGAAATTGTTGTGGCAATGCCTGCTTCTGAAATTGTACCGTTACCATCAGCTGAAAGCTTTACAGATTCCGGAGAAAGTGCCGAGGCACTATCCGTAACCTTATAATAATAGGTACCCGGAATATCCGAGGAAAATCTGATATTTGCTGTTTCTGCTCCCGTTCTCCAGATACTGTTGCCGGTAAGAACAGGTTTTTGAGGCTCATGATAGAGCCTGGTATCGTCAAAGTATACCTTTGTATTATCACCGTAAGCTTCAAAACTGATCTGATCGATACCTGTTGTAGCAGAATTAAAACTATACATTTCCCCATCGATGTATACTTTGTATTTTTGGCTTTTTCTGCTTGCTACTATTTTATAAGTATGCCAGGTTTTCTTTTCGGCAGTTCCCAGTTCCTCTGTATTTTTAGGATTCTGGAATATTTTTCCGTCAGAGAAATAGACTCCATAACTACGCACAAAATCAGGGTCATTCCCCCAATTTTTATTCAAACGAATGTAAAAGCCGCTGTAATATCCCTCCTCCGGCTGCTGGTTTTCTACAGAAAATCTGCCCTCTAAAATATAATCATCATAATTAGCTACAGGAACTGTGCTTTCATCCCAGGAAAAAGCAACTTTCCCGGAAATGTTTTCTGCTGCGCCGGTTAACGTAAAAGCCTTATCCCCCTCCAGGTCATCTACAGTCAGATAATAGCCGTCTTTTCCATCGGAATAAGAGTTGATGGGTGTAAACGATGGCTCCATGTAATGTAACTGGCCAACAGAATAAGCCTCATAATCATCAAAATAGTAAAAATCCGTTGGCATGTAGTAAGCAAGTACATTACTATAGCCATTATCATTTTTAACTACAAGATAGACATACTTAGGTCCCGTACTCATTCCCTCTATATCTACCTTTAATCCGTCAATATATCGTACAGTACCGCTTCCGTTAGTATTTGTCTCAATACTTTCTGCTGATGGGATCACAGAACTGTCGGATACAGTGTAATAATATGTTCCGGGTTCATCGCTTCTAAACTTTACATATGCTTTAACTGCACTTTGTCTATAGACACTCCCACCTTCTATTATCGGTGCATCTGAAGTAATATCCGGAATACTTGTCAATTTAAGATCATCAAAATATGCCTTGGCATTGCCTTTGGTACAAAAAGTAATGTACTGAACTGACCCCAATTTTTCCGGATACTGATTCTTCGTACACTTTTTACCATCTATTTCTATTTCATATCTTCTGGTATTTTTGTTCATAGTAATTCTGAAAGTATGCCATGAACCATAATCAGCTTCACCCAGAACTGCTCCACCTGTCTTATCAATATGCTGGTATACCTTTCCGCCGCTGATATTCACTCCCACTCTGTATCTGGGATCTATGCCGGGATAAAAATGTCCTGCATAATCTGGTTGTGTATCATTTAAAGAAATCGCCACCTGTCCATTAGAATCCGTCTCACCATCAATATATACTTTGCCCTCAAGAATCTGTATATTATTTGAGCTGTCAGGATTAAGCGCTTGTTTAGATGCGCTTATTCCCACAAAAGCTATATCACTGTCTTCACTGCTGACAAGTTGAAGTGCTTTATTCGAGGAATTCGTATCATCAGGTACAGTAACTACTTTTTGATTTGCCTCCCCGGTTCCTCTGTTCTTTGAGCTTACGATATAACTAAACTCCCTCAGTACATGGTCACTCTGGGCAATAGTACTGTCCACATCATATACTTCAAAATCCTGAGAGTAGGTATTTCCATCACCCACATTGAACACACCAACATCACTGCTGTGTCCTTCTGAATCCTTTACAGCAAGCTGAAGGTACTTCTCCGGACCGTCCAGGTACCCGTATAAATTCATACTATTATTGACATCAGCCACAACCGAAATACCTGTTGCCGACATTTCAGACACATCTACAGGAGTAGCAGTATCTGTGTTTTTGTAATAGAGAGTTCCGGATAATCCGGATTTAAAAAATATAAAGTTGTTATTGGAAACATTTGGATTATAAAGATATAGGATTTCCCCATGAAAATATGACGCAGATGTTTTTAATAGTGGAATTTCCGAAATAATACCTGCTTCACCATTCTGATCATATTCTTCGATGATAGCTTCAGATGAAACCTGTTCTATGTTGCCATCATCGTTTATCATAATATCTTCTTTGGTATTCTCATCATACAGGTCATCATTAGCTAACGCATTTTCTGATGCAAAAGGTGTAAAAAACATAAAACCAACTATGATTGCCACTGTAAATGCATAAAGTATCCATTCTTTAATGTCATATTTCTTTTTCATATTCCGCGCCCTCCTTACCTGTTAAAAAGATCTGTGACTTATCTTAAACTTTATGTATTTGTACATTTCGATTCTTTATAAGTATTTCCGGATCTTATATCTGGCAAACCGATGAATTCTATACTGTCAAGGCCTGACCAGCAGGATAACATCCTCTTCTCCTGATGGCCATGTAAAGATTCCTGTTCCATACTGTTTCCCGTTTATTTCAAAGAATTGGTCAAATGCTATGGCACCGGGACCTGAAAGATTGGCTGATCCACTGTCCCATGTTCCGGAGAATGTATCGCTTCCCTCCTCCTGATAAGTGCTGCCGCTGGAAGGATCAAACAGCATATCCCAATCCAGCGTCACCTTAAGAACCTGTTTGCCGTCTGTGGCTATGTTCGCGTGCAGGTACCTTTCGACACCGGAGGCATTCTCACCATTCTTCTCTGTAAAACAGCATTTCCATCCTCCGGCCAAAAAGTTCGGATTCACAATATATCATACATATTTACGGAACCGAAAAAACCGTGACATTGTTTTTGTCATTGACAAATATGATGTCACGGCTCATATTGTGATTAAGGTAAACAAAATTGGAGGCTCAGATCATGTTCAGTGAAAAGATCAACACCCTGATGACCCTTACAGGTGCTTCAGCCGCCGACCTGGCTGCCCTGGCAGGCTTCGACAGGTCCAATATCAGCAGGCTCAGGAGCGGAAAGAGAGTACCCTTACCGGACAGCTCCACCGTCGCGAAGCTGATCGAGGGCATATATCTCTTTTCAGACAGCAGGAATGACTTAAAAACTCTGTGCAGCCTTACGGGCGCCAATGAAAATGACCCTGCCGACACAATCAGACAATCCATCAGGGAATATCTCTACGACGGCTGGGACCGGTCTGCCGTTAAGAATACCGGCTCAGCAGCTAAGGTAAACAGCTCCAATAACTTCAGCGAACGCCTTAACACTTCCATGGAGCTTTCAGGGCTTTCCAATATACGTTTGAGCCGCCTTATACATTCCGACCCTTCACTTATAAGCCGCTACAGGACCGGCGTCAGGACTCCGGCCTCAAATCCGGAGCTTTCAAGGCAACTGGGCGGGGTTTTGTATGAAAGGATAATTAAAAAAGGCAGGGAGGAAGAACTTTCAAGGATCATGAAGATCCCCGTATCCGAACTGGATGATGATGTGTTTATTTCCTGGCTCTTCAACCGTCAGGATGATACTGAGGATAACTTCCTGGCAGCAGAGAGCCTCCTTCAGTCCTTTGACTCCTTTACCCAGGACAGAGCCTCTTCTCTTCCGGCCATAGAGGATATCATCAGTGAAACAGATACCGGCAATCCATCAGGCGACAGTGTTTACTACGGGATTACAGGCTTGCGACGTGCCGTGATCAGGTTTCTTACGACAGCCATACAGACCGGGGCCGGAGAGCTGTACCTGTACTCGGACGAGGATCAGAGCTGGCTCACTTCCGATCCGGGTTTCCTGTCTGAATGGTCAGCTCTTATGATAGCCTGTATAAAGGGCGGGACACGGATCTATATCATTCATAACGCGGACAGACGCCTTGATGAAATGACTGAAGCCATCCGAAGCTGGCTGCCCCTCTACATGTCCGGAATGATAGAATCATATTCCTGCAGGAAACAGCGGAACAGCCGATTTTTCCATACATTTTTTCTGATGCCATCTACTGCCTGTGTCAGATCCTTCGGGGTGGCATCGGCAACATCGGAGCATATCTATCATTATTATACCGATGAGCGGACACTCGGCATCCTCATGGCAGAATATAATGCTCTCCTTAAATCTTCGACACCGCTTATTAAGCCGCTTCCATCCACGGTATATCCGGATACTTCCGATGTCATCATAATTCAGAGTACCCTGTCTGTAGCCACCATGTCCCGGGAACTGGCCGGGAGCTTCAACAGTCCGGCCCTTATGGTTATATGGGAGAAGGCCCACAGCGCGCTTCTTGATAAGCTTAAGAATAACAGCGTCTGCGAGTGCATTCCCCTTGCGGATGCAGAGGCTGTCAGGGCCGGAGCTGTCCGGCTGTCCCATATTGCAGCCGAAGGGAACCAAGATAGGATCATTTCCTGTAACTATACATATGAGCAGTACTTAATGCATATAAGATGCATCGCCGGTCTGCTGGATGCTTACAGCAGCTACCGGTTCTATCCGATACCGGAACCGCCGTTTCCGAATATCGGCCTTCTCATCTCCGACAATATAACAAAAATAACCCCGGCTATAATGCCGGGACTGTCATTCTCCATTGTTCATCCCTCCATGTGCCAGGCCTTTCAGGGTTATGCAAATATGCTTATCGATCAATGGAAAACGGACCGGAATAGCGTGAAGAAACACCTATTTAACCGGCTCCTTTAACATGCCTGCAAATGACTATAAAAACTGTATTTATTCTCTTCGAAAGCACAGTTCTCCGGATTCTGAATTCAAACCGGAGATAATTGTCCCCATCTCAACCGGTTTGGAGTAAAAATACCCCTGAAAACTATGTATGCTCATCTCCTTCAGTATATCTCGCATTCCGGATGTCTCTATCCCCTCCACGCAGACATCCGAGCCAAAAATACCGGCTGCCTCGGTGAAATTATAAACGAGTCTCCGTTCCCTGTCATCTTCCTCAATTTTCTGAACAAAGCCTCTGTCAATCTTGATCGTGTCAAACGGAAGGTTCTTAAGAAGTCCTATTGAAGAAAAACCTGTACCGAAGTCATCAAGTGCTATCCGGATTCCCCCTGCCCGTAGTGAGGTCATAACATTATTTAAGAGTTTCATATCAAGGAGCCTGCACCTCTCTGTTATTTCAAGGCAGAGATTTTGCGGATCAAATCCTGTATCCTTAACTATATTCCACACACTATCCGTAAAATCAGGCCTCTCAAGCTGTGCATAGGACAGATTTACATTGATTATAAAATCCGGAATAATTTTCTGTATATTTTTTGCATCGGTCAACGCCGTGTGGAGTATCCACTCTCCAAGCACCGGAAATAACGGGTCTTTCTCCAATACCGGGATAAACTCATCCGGAGGAACCATGCCATACTTATTATTTTTCCATCGAAGAAGTGCCTCTGCTCCTATCAGGCTTTCCGTTTTTGCATCAACCACGGGCTGATACAAAAGATAGAAACCCTCAAACTCGTTATTGATGGACTTTCGTATGGAATGCAGCTTTGCCGCACTCTTTATGTTATCAGCACTCAGCTCATTACGGAATTCCACAAGATCACCATGCTTATTAACTTTTGATTCATCATAGGCATAATTCAGACAGGCATATGCGGTCTGATCATCCGTAATAAAATCATCAATGCCGATTGTTCCGCCGTGCAGCTCCAGAGGAACATATTCCTCACCAATTTTCACCCCTTCCCGAAAGTACGCTCTTAATTCCTCATATGTTCTCTCCATATCATCATATGTCTGTGTCTCGGTAATGATGGCAAATTTGGAACCATCCATGCGGAAGGTGCCACCCCTGTTGCCCACATGATCCATCAGGTAACGCCCAACTGTCTGCAAAACAGCATTTCCCGCCGTATATCCGTAAAGTTCATTTATCTCTGTAAATTTACTGATGCCTATCAGGCAGACTCTCATAGGAATCTTATTGTCTATATGATCCCGTATATCTTCAAAAAAGCCATACTGATTTCTCAGACCTGTCAACCTGTCTATATGACTTTGCTGGCTGTGGTTTCTTATGGCACCTCCGAAATACTCAGGCTGACCGGACATATCCTTGATCACGATTCCCCTACAGGTACAGACATCATATTCTCCGTCCTTTCTTCTTGCCCGATACTGCATGTCATGTCCGCCGGATCTTCCACTGAATATGTCATCTATTCCTTGATGGAAGGCATTTCTGTCCTCGGGATGAACATGTTCCTCCCATATCGTTCCGGCACCGTACATATACTCCCCGGGCAAATCAAAATCATCTGCCAGTACCTTTGACCATCTCGAAAAATCATACTGCATGTCACACAGATACACATAGGTATCATCACCTATTACGGAAAAAGCCTCAAACAGCTCATCAAGCCGCTTCTTCCTTTCCTCAGGGATCTTGCCTGATCCATTCATATCATTCCTCCAATACTGATTTGTCATTGACAAATATGATGTCAACATTTTTCATTTCATAAAAACCTCCCTGAATACAGTAAACGAAATCGTAACTGTTCAGCATATTCAAGCACCTGCTGCAGAGGACATAAGAACAGATACACGAAATATATTTATTCACAATATATCATACATATTTACGGAACCGAAAAAAACCGTGACATTGTTTTTGTCATTGACAAATATGATGTCACGGCTCATATTGTGATTATAGCAAACGAAGTTGGAGGCTCAGATCATGTTCAGTGAAAAGATCAACACCCTGATGACCATTACAGGTGCTTCAGCCGCCGACCTGGCTGCCCTGGCAGGCTTCGACAGGTCCAATATCAGCAGGCTAAGGAGCGTAAAGAAAGTTCCCTTACCGGACAGTTCCACCGTTACGAAGCTGATCGACGGCATATATCTCTTTTCAGACAGCAGGACATTCTCCATTGTTCATCCCTCCATGTGCCAGGCCTTTCAGGGTTATGCAAATATGCTTATCGATCAATGGAAAACAGACCGAAATACCTTGAAGAAATACCTTATTTCATTGTAAAATGAAAGTAACTGTTCAGAACTGAGCCTGTTCTGAATAATTACAAATAAAAAAGCCCCAACAGCTGTCCGGGAGATCTGATGATACAGAAAACCTACACCTTCAACAGCATAGAGGAAATGGAAGAAGCGGCCGTGGGCATAAGGAACAATCCCGCTTATTCGGCATGTGGAGAAAGGGTTCTTCTGGCCTTCGCCCGGATATGGAATACGGATGATTTTGCGCGATTTCGCGCCAGCATACACAGGCACTTCCCCGATTGTACCACCGTCGGATGCAATCATTACAGCTCCCATGACATACTGACCGGCAAGATAGACGGAAGCGGTACGGAACACGGTATTACCCTGTCCTTCCTCTTCTTCAGGGACTCATCTGCCGATCTTCTCGGCATAGACCCGGGAATCAGGCAGGAGGAGCGGCAGGGGCGGGAGATGTGTTCCTTCCTTGACACTCTTACGGATGTTAAGGGCGTTTACTTTGTTCCCCCTGACTACTTCTGTTCGTCGGAAGCCGTAATGGCCGCCGGACTACGCGGTCATAAGGATGTACCCGTTTTCGGTATCAAGACTTCACTCCTGCCCGCGTATGAGAACTTCGGCTACGAAAAGGGCTGTGATTACAGTGTACACCGTCTCTTCATCCTTGTCTTCCGCGGCAGGAAGCTTAACATAAGGGTTCATTATAATCTCGGCTGGACCCCGGTCGGAAGGGTCATGAGGGTCACCCGGGAAGAGAATCCCTTCTTTGTTGATGAAATAGATTCCCGTCCGGCTACCGAGATATACAATAAATATCTGGGACTTAAGAACAACCAGATCATTCCCGAGAACCTTAGTGAATTTCCTCTTATCATCTTGAGGGGGGATATGAAGATATCAAGGATCGGAATAAGCGGGCCTGGGGAAGGTCAGCTCGTTTTCGGCGCTCCCGTTTATCCCGATGAACGCATCAGCTTAAGCTACGGCAACCCCGACGATCTGTTTTCAGAGGTGATTGATGACTGCCGTGAGGTGTGTGATTTTCAGCCTGAGGGCGGACTTCTGTTAGTATGCTCCAACAGGCTCATGCTGCTTAAGGATAAGGAGCATGAGGAGATCGACTTCTATAAGAAGCACTTGGATTCGCCCGCCATCATATACGGCTATGCCGAAATATACTACCTTAACGGCAAGGGGGCGGAATTGAACTCCGCACTGGTTTCGGTCATCTTCAGGGAGGATGAGAACGAAGACAGCACCCCCCTTCCGGTTGCCTGCGAACGGTCCTCCATCCCCGAAAACAATGAAATTCTTGTTCCCTTCTCCGACAGGCTCTCAAGGTTCTTCAAGGAAATATCCAATGACCTTCTTGAAGCAGCCGGCGATGCAGAACGCGCGAACAGGGCCAAAACCGCCTTCTACTCGGCTATATCACATGATATAAGGACCCTGCTCAATTCGATCCTTGGCATGAACGATATGATCCTTAAGGAAAGTCACGAGGAAAACATCCGTGAATATGCTGAAAATACCGGTATCTCAGGCAGGATGCTCCTTGACCTTATAAATGACATCCTCGATACCGAGAAGCTGGAAGCCGGAAAGATGGAGATAGTTCCGGTGGATTACCGGCTGAAGAATATGATTAAAGAACTGACGGACATGGCTAAGGGGCCGGTGGCCAACAAGGGGCTTGAATTCAGGGTAAGGACAGAGAGTGACTTCCCCACCGTCCTTCACGGCGATGTCAAAAGGCTTAAGCAGTGTACCCTGAACCTTATAAGCAATGCCGTCAAGTACACCGAAACAGGCTATGTTACCCTTGCGGTCAAGGTGTGGCGCCTTGACGAAACGCATGTTATGTTAAGGATCAGTGTCAGGGATACCGGCATAGGCATAAGGCCCGAAGACATCGAGAAGCTCAGTATACCCTTCGAACGGGTCGACAAGGCAAGGAACCATAACATCGAGGGTACCGGGCTGGGCCTTAATATAGTAAGAAATCTTCTCGAACTCATGGATTCATCACTTGAGATAAAGAGTGATTACGGCAAAGGCTCGGAGTTCTCATTTTCGGTTATGCAGGAGATATCGCGCCGGGAGGACGGTTCTTTTGGCACGACTGAAGCTGCAGACCATTCAGAAGCCGCAAACGTATCTGTCGGCTCACAAAAAGAACCGGCCCCATTGCGCCCGGATGCCAACATCCTGATAGTTGATGATACACCTTCAAACATCAGGATCATGCAGCTCTTTCTCAAGAATACTCATATAAATATCGATTCCGCCACCAGCGGAACGGATGCTATTGAAATGGTCAGGCATAAAAAATATGATGTTATATTCCTCGATCATAAGATGCCCGGTATGGACGGACTTGAGACCTTCGCAAGGATCAGGGAGGATGCAGGGTCAATGGAGCTTAACAGGGATTCCGTATTCATCATGCTCACTGCCAATGACGGAGATGGCGTAAGGGATATGTATATAAAGGAAGGCTTTACGGATTTTCTTACCAAACCTCTGAAGAGGGATTCACTTATCGACATCCTTACCGGATATCTGTGAAACAGGGGACGGTTCCCTGTTTCACTCATCTATAGTAGATACAGTTATCGTCAGCTCCTCAAGCACATCCAGCAATACCCTTACCGTATCAAGGCTTGTGAACATGGTCACGTTGTTCTCTGTTGCGGTTCGCCTGATGGCGACTCCGTCCCCGTAATGAACTCCGGATAAGATAGCGCGTGTATTTATTACATAGCTGACATATCCCGATCTCAGGACCTCAAGGACCTCATCGCTTCCCTCTGACAGCTTGTGGCGTACCCTGGTCTTAACTCCGTGGTCTTTTAGGAATTCGGCTGTTACCGTTGTAGCTTCTATATTGAATCCAAGATCGTAGAAACGTCTTATCAGGGGCAGGGCCTCTTCCTTATCCTCATCGGCCAGAGTCACAAGCACCGTACCGTAATTCTGAAGCTTTATGCCTGATGCTATAAGAGCCTTATACATGGCTCTGTGCAGCTTATCATCATATCCTATGGCTTCCCCCGTTGACTTCATCTCCGGTGACAGGTAGGCGTCCATCCCCCTGAGCTTGCTGAAGGAGAAGGCCGGGACCTTGACATACCACCTCTTCTTCTCTTCGGGATACAGGGTAAATATCCCCTGTTCTTTAAGGCTCACCCCGAGGATAACGAGTGTTGCTATATCTGCAAGCGAGTAACCGGTGGCCTTGCTTAAGAAGGGAACCGTCCGTGATGATCTGGGGTTTACTTCTATTATATATACGTTGTCATCCCCATCGACAATGAACTGGATGTTATAAAGGCCAATGATGCCTATGCCGAGTCCCAGCTGCTTGGTGAAGCGTAAGATCGTGCCCTTGACCTTGTCCGGGATCGAGTAAGGGGGGTAGACGCTCATGGAATCGCCCGAATGGACACCGGTACGCTCCACAAGCTCCATGATCCCCGGCACGAAGACATCGACGCCGTCGCAGATGGCATCGACCTCCACCTCCTTGCCCTTGATGTATTTATCAACGAGAACAGGCTTGTCCTCATCTATCTCAACCGCCGTCTTAAGATAATGGCGAAGGTCAGCTTCCTTGGAAACTATCTGCATGGCCCGGCCGCCAAGGACGAAGGAGGGACGGACAAGGACCGGATATCCGATCTCGGCTGCGCGCTTCACCCCCTCTTCAATACCCGTCACGGCATATCCCTTGGGCTTGGGAATGTTCAGTTCATCGAGGACTTTGTTGAATTCGTCCCGATCTTCCGCCTTATCTATGGCCTCACAGCCGGTCCCTATGATCTTAACACCCCTCTTCATAAGTGGTCCCGCCAGGTTTATGGCCGTCTGGCCGCCAAGGGAGGCGATCACGCCCTCGGGCTTTTCCAGATCTATCACATTCATAACGTCCTCAACCGTGAGGGGCTCGAAATACAGCTTGTCGGCCTGAGAGTAATCGGTGGACACGGTCTCGGGATTGTTGTTTATGATAATGGCCTCGTAGCCCGCATTCCTTATGGTGTTGACCGCATGGACAGTGGAATAGTCGAATTCAATCCCCTGCCCTATCCTTATTGGACCCGAACCCAGGACTACTATCTTCTTCCTGTCAGTGACTATGGATTCATTCCCCTCTGATAATGCAGGTTTATTATCTGACTTACTCCTGTCGGATGCCGGTACCGTTACCCATTCACTTCCTTCACGGACGCTGCCAGGCTCCTTCTCATAGGTTGAGTAGAAGTAAGGTACATAGGACTTAAACTCGGACGCACAGGTATCGATCATTTTGTATACAGGTGTTATATTATTATCGCATCTTAATTTATTTATATCACATTCCGTCAGGATCCCGAACTTTCCATTTTCTTCTTCCCTTTTTATTTTCTTATTCTGCCCTTCTTTTTTACACGGATCATCAATCACATCCCTTATGGCAGGTCCCGTAACCATATCGTGTGCCGGCTTCGTTGCATATGACCCTGTCCGGCCCGTATCCACGCTCCACAGCCTTGCGATGGTCTTGTCCGAAAATCCCATCCTTTTTGCTTCGTACAGGCACTTAAGATCACATACGTTATGCTCAAGCAGCCCCTCCATCCTGATGATGTTTCCAAGCTTTCTTATAAAGATAAGGTCTATTCCGGTGGCGTCATGTATTCTTTTATACATCCCTTCCTCTCCTGCATCAACAAGATCCGCATGGTCGCCTGCACCTTCCCGGGCATCCACATCCCTGCGTATAAGCTCCGCGATAGCATAGATGCGGTCATCGGTACCGATAGAAATATATTTCATCAGTTCATCCGTGGATTCGGTATCGAATTTCTCCATATAGAGGTGGTCGGCACCCTGTTCAAGGCTCCGTATTGCCTTAAGGAGTGACTCTTCCATGGTCCGCCCCACGCTCATGACTTCTCCGGTTGCCTTCATCTGGGTACTCAGGCTGTTGTTGGCATCATTGAACTTATCAAATGGGAACCTGGGCATCTTGGTAACTACATAATCAAGGGCCGGCTCGAAGGAAGCAAGCGTATTTACCAGATGGATCTCATCAAGACGCATGCCGACGCCTATCTTGGCCGAAACCCTTGCAATCGGGTAGCCGCTTGCCTTGCTGGCAAGAGCCGAGGATCTTGACACACGTGGATTTACTTCTATCAGATAGTAATCGAATGACTTGGGATCCAGGGCAAACTGGACATTACATCCCCCTTCTATCTTGAGGGCACGGATGATCTTAAGGGCGGACGAACGCAGCATCTGGTATTCTTTATTGGTCAGTGTCTGGGAAGGGCACACAACGATGGAATCCCCCGTGTGGATGCCGACAGGATCGAGATTTTCCATGTTACAGATGGTTATGGCAGTGTCGTTGGCATCCCGCATCACCTCGTACTCGATCTCCTTAAAGCCCTTGACTGACTTCTCAATAAGAGCCTGGGAAACAGGTGACAGGCTTAAAGCGTTCTTTATTATCTCACGAAACTCCTCTTCGTCATCGGCAAAGCCTCCGCCGGTTCCCCCAAGGGTATATGCGGGCCTGACGACCACCGGATACCCTATCTTCCTTGCACCGTCAAGTCCTTCCTCGATCGTATTTACAACTGTTGAGGGAAGGACAGGCTCGCCTATCTGAATGCACAGCTCCTTGAAGAGCTCCCGGTCCTCCGCCTTCTCGATGCTCTCAATGCTCGTTCCGAGCAAAGTCACATTACATTCCTTAAGAATACCCTTCTTGGCAAGCTTCACGGCAAGATTGAGTCCCGTCTGACCTCCGATCCCGGGCAGGATCGCATCGGGACGCTCCCTCCTTATGATCCTTGCGGCGTATTCCAGTGTAAGGGGCTCCATATAAACCTTGTCGGCAATGGCTGTATCGGTCATTATGGTCGCCGGGTTGGAATTGCACAGGATAACCTCGTAGCCTTCCTCCTTAAGGGCCAGACAGGCCTGGGTCCCCGCATAATCGAACTCCGCCGCCTGCCCGATGACGATAGGACCCGAGCCGATGACCATTATCCTTTTAATTTTTCGGCAGGGGGAAACAGGGGGGACAGGGGACGGTTCTCCGGGGACAGGGGACGGTTCTCTGTCTCCCGAAAATGGAGACAGAGAACCGTCCCCTGTCCCCGGAGAACCGTCCCCTGTCCCCTTCATCATCTCAACAAACCTGTCAAAGAGATATTCCGAGTCACAAGGACCCGGAGCGCTCTCGGGATGATACTGAACGGAGAAAACCTTATCCTTCTCACAGGCAAGGCCCTCAACAGTGTCATCCAACAGATTTATATGTGTAACTTCAAGGCCGGTACCCGTAAGGCTTTCAGCATCAACCGCATAGGAGTGATTCTGTGAGGTCATTTCAACCCTGTCCGTTTTAAGGTTCTTTACGGGGTGGTTACCACCCCTGTGGCCGAACTTAAGCTTATAGGTCCTTGCCCCGTAAGCAAGGCTTATGATCTGGTGGCCTAAGCATATGCCAAAAATGGGGTAACGGCCCTTAAGCTTCTTAACCGTTTCTATTACCGGAACCGCATCTGTGGGATCGCCAGGCCCGTTTGATATGAAAATCCCATCCGGCTTAAGTGCTTCTATATCTGATGCGGAAGTATCGAAGGGAACCACCGTGACCTTACAGGCGTGAGCATTCAGCTCCCTCACGATATTAAGCTTCATTCCGCAGTCAATGGCTACCACATGATGAGAAGCTGCACCGTCACTTGCATCAGAAACATAAGCTTCCTTGGCAGTCACTCGTGCCACCTGATCCCTTGGTAATTCAGTATTTCTCAGTATCTCAAGTGATGCGGCGGAGTCATTGACCATATCGGTCACCATAACCTTACAGGAGCCAACCTCCCTTATGATCCTGGTCAATTCCCTGGTATCCACACCGCTTATTCCGGCAATATTATACCGCTTCATTACCGAATCCAATGTCTCATTGCTCCGCCAACTCGACGGGTCATCGTTATATTCGCGGACGATAAGAGCGCCTATGGAGGGTGATCGTGACTCGTAATCCTCATTGCTCATGCCGTAATTGCCGATAAGGGGATAGGTCATGACCACGGCCTGATCCGTGTAGGACGGATCCGATATTATCTCCTGATAACCCACCATGGAGGTGTTGAAGACAAGCTCTAATATCCTATCGCCGGGTGCCCCGAATGAATAACCCGGTATTTCGGTTCCGTTTTCGAGTATGAGTTTTCTGTCGTATTTCTCCATTTTTCTCCTCTCACAGGTGAGTCAGGGGACGTATCTACTGACTCACTGAATGAGTCAGTAGATACGTCCCCTGACTCACCCGCTTCCATGTTCTTGCTTTTTTCCGTAGAAGCCCATCTCATGAGCTTCCGCTCATTCGATGATGCGACATTCGTCGCATTCAAGAACCTGTAACCGTAATAATCCCTGCATGCAGGATTATTTCGCTTCCATGTTCTTGCTTTTTTCCGTAGAAGCCCATCTCATGAGCTTCCGCTCATTCGATGATGCGACATTCGTCGCATTTAAGAACCTGCAACCGTAATAATCCCTGCATGCAGGATTATTTCGCTTCCATGTTCTTGCTTCTACTCATTGTTTACACACACATTGTTAACGTACAAATTTTAAGGGCACTTCGGATACGATCCGAAGCGCCCTTGCTTCATCAAAATTATTATAAACTTGCAGGCCCCAATGTCAAGCCCCAAATAAAAGTATAGTTTATTATACACGAGTGATTCTTACAGGTTCTTTACTACAGCATCGCCTATGGCGCGGATCACCCCGTAAAGAACTCCCGAAACAGCCCAGATTATCCAGGTCATGTCCCAGCGGCTTGTAAGAAAGCTTACTGCAAGATATATGACCACGATCGACAGCCAGTAGACCCTGGTCATGGGCTCAAGCCTTGCATTTCTCTTCTTCATTTCGCCGGTATAATCATCTATCTGAAGAAGGACCTTATAGGACGAATGCACCCCGCAGACCGATACGAAGAGATATACGGCGATACCGACAGCGATCAGGAGCAGGCACACCGTAGACACTATGATCACCGATGGCAGGTTAAGGCAGGAGCATACGATCAGGGGAACAACGCCGAGAACACACAGAAGGACACCGGTCGTCAGCGCGCGCATATTGATATTCTCATTCTCTTCCATACGGGTTTTGGCCATTCCGTCAACGCCATACTCAGTCTCAAAGGTCTCCCTTTCCAGAAATTCATACTTCTTAAGCCGGCTCGCATGGGATATAAATAAGAAAACCGCAAATCCAACCTGGGCAAACAGCACTACAAGCCCGATGGCCGCAGCAGCCCCCTCTCCTATCGGCAATTTTCCCGCTTCCGTAAGGCCCGCAAGCATAATAAGCACCACGGGGCATGTAATACATAAGAAAACTCCCAAACCTATCCCGGGCAGGTGTTCCTTCTTTAATGAAATGAACTCCGTCGCATCCTCCATGGACACCCGTCTTACCGCTCCGACAGCAGAGTCCTCCTTATTATAATAGGAAGAAACACCCTCCGGCTCCATTTCATCCTTCAATAAATAGTCCGTGCTCACCCCGAATATTTCCGCAAGCTTCAATATCTTATTTAGATCGGGTACGCTCTGTGCTCCCTCCCACTTGGACACCGACTGCCTGGACACGTCAAGCATGTCCGCCAGCTCCTCCTGGGACCATCCGTTTTTCTTTCTTTCATTAATTATCTTGTCTGCTAATATCATCTTTCTCATCCTTTCCGAATCATGATCTTGTATCATCTGTTTCCTCGTTCGAACAGGATGATATTAACATTTTTCCCGATTGCAGGCCATAAAGTCAGCTTTTCAATGTGTCAACCGGTGGTTGCAAATGCAGTAAATATGCACCTTTGCCTTTACAAAGAGGGAATCCCTTACAGTATAAGCTCCATTCCGATCTTCTGGGGCTTAAGTCCCATGGCTTCATAAAATTTCATGGCCCCTTCATTTAATGACCAGACATTGAGAGTCACATTATAATAGTCATGCTCCCTCGCATAAGCGACCGCATAGTCATACAATGCCTTGCCAACATGCTGCCCCCTGGCCTTCTCGTCAACACATATATCATCAATATAGAGGGTCTTAATATCCGTCAGTACGTGATCGTTAAGGATCTGTTTATGCACGCAGAAGGCATGCCCCAGAACCTGCCCGGTCTCATTCACGCATACGAAGACCGGCCCGGAATCATCCGATATTATGTCAACCAGCTCTTCGACAGTGTACTTTGTCGCAGGCCCCTTAAATAGGTCCGGCCTCCCCTTATGGTGCACCATATCCACCTGAACAAGCAGTTCAAGGATGGAGGGTATATCTTCTTCCTTTGCTCTTCTTACAGTATTCATGCTTTTCCTCCCGGCAGCTAATATTACAATTCCACTTTATTTAACTATTAAGAACAGGCTCCAAACGCTTCGCTTCACACAAACATTGTTATTATCGGAATAGTGACGACCGACATTACCGTTGACAGCACGATACCGTCACTGATGGTTTCGGCCTTAAGCCCACGCCCCGTCGCCATGATAAGGGGCATATTCCCCGCAGGGACGGCAAGCATCAGGGCGGCAGTATATATGATAAGATCGTCATGGATAAACAGCTTAAGAACAAACAATATTATAAGAGGGACCAGGATAAGGCGCACAAGGGAAAAGCCTATAAGCCTGTAATTCCTGATAACCCTCTTGACGGGCATCCTGGCAACTGCGATCCCAAGGACCATCATCGACAGGAAGGTCGTTGACCGACCGGCATAGTCAACGGTCAGCAGGACAAGATGGGGCAGGGACCAACCCGCCACATAGAAGACAAGCGATATGAGTGCCGATATCGTTCCCGGATTTATCATCAGAACAAGGGAGAAAAGGATGCGTTTACGGACAGGAACTGTGGGAACAGGAGTCGGATCAGCCTTCCCCGATAAGTCAGGGGACGTTTCTGCCGGCTCACCCAAATCCTTCCGTTTAACGGCCCCATCTATCTTACTTATCCCCACCGTATACACGATGAAACAAAACACCAGATTATGAAAGCACACATACACAAGGGCATCATTTCCCAAGACCGCACTGGTCAATGGTATGCCGATAAAGCCGATATTGCCAAACAGGGTAAGTAAATAGTAGCAGTAACGCTCATCCTTTCTGACCTTGAAGATAATGGGAATAAGCTCGGCAATGACCATAAGAAGGGCATAGGTGACCACTGCTCCAAGTAACCCAAGCCCAAGAAGACGGCCGTTTACCCTCTCTTCACTGCCAAGCATCGAAGATATCATAAGACAGGGGTTGGTGATGTTCACGATCAGTGCGGATATCGCAACCCCTGCTTTGTCATTTAAAATACCCTTCTTATAAGAAATAAATCCCAGAGCGATAAGGAGGGTTATCATTATCATTTGTTCAAGGACAACCGAAATACTCATGTTACCTAGGTTATCACATACATTTGTGCGCGTCAACGGAGTGAGTCACTCCAAGCCAAGCAGCTCATCAAGTGTGTGCCATCCAAGCACCGCGCATTTGACTCTGGCCGGCATATGGGCTATGTCCCTTAAGGCTGAAGCTTCCTCCAGGCTGTCTATCTCTTCATCCGAGGCTTCGCCCTTGATCATCCTTGTAAAAATATCCGACAGCCCGAGAGCCTCTTCCCTGGTCTTTCCTATTATTAGTCCCAGCATTATATCGGCGGATGCCTGGGAGATGGCGCATCCGTCTCCCGTATATGCGCCGTCGACTATGACATCTCCATCCAGCTTAAGCTCAAGCCATATATCATCTCCGCAGTTGGGGTTTACACCCTCAAGCCTTAGGTCAGCGTTCTCAAGCTCATGCTTGTAATCGGGATGCATGTTGTGCTCGGTCAGTATCTCGTTGTAAAAATTCCTGCTTTTTATTTCCATATTTCTCCCGTCTTCGAATTCTTAGCGGTAGCCCAGCCTCTCTCTTACCGTGGCAAGGCTCCTTACAAACCTGTCGATCTCATCCCCGGTATTGTAGAACATGATGCTTGCTCTGGTTGCCGACCTTACACCCAGGTGCTCAAGCAGGGGCTGGGCGCAGTGATGTCCCGCCCTTACATCCACGCCGTCGGCTTCAAGCACTGCCGATACATCATGGGGATGCACGTCATCGACCGTGAAGGTGATTATCCCGTTATGATCCTTATAAGAAGGAGAACCCAGGATATTCACATGGTCTATATCCTTCATTCCCTTAAGGGCCCGGGCCGTAAGCTCCTCATCCCTTTTCCGGATGCAGTCATACCCGACCTCTTCAATATATCTCATTGCCTGAGCCAGTCCCGCAGCGCCTGCCGCATTGACGGTCCCCGCCTCGAACTTATGGGGAAGTGCCGCATATGTTGCCCCGTCCCGCCTTACGGAATCTATCATCTCACCCCCGGTAAGGAAGGGCGGCATCTTATCAAGCAGCTTCTCCTTGCCGTACAATACACCTATCCCCATGGGCCCCAGAAGCTTATGACCCGAAAATACCAGAAAATCAGCATCATTTTCGCCCACATCTATCTTCATGTGAGGTATGCTCTGGGATGCGTCAATAACGCACACGGCTCCGCAATCATGCGCCCGCCTTATCACCTTCCCGATATCATTACATAAGCCCAGCACATTTGATACATGGGTAAAGGCAACAAGCTTGGTCCTCTCAGTGATGGCTTCATCTATTGCCTCATCCGTGAAGCTACCGTCCTTCTCACATTCAAGGTATTTAAGCCCAGCTCCCTTCACGCGCGCCACCATCTGCCAGGGCAGCATGTTGCTGTGGTGCTCGGCTATTGATACCACTATCTCATCGCCCCTGCCTATATTGGTAAGGCCGTAGCTATAGGCCACGAGATTTATGCTCTCCGTGGCGTTCCGTGTAAATATTATCTCCTTATCCGACGGTGCTCCTATGAAATCCCTTACGGTCTTCCTAGCGTTTTCGTATATCTCCGTCGCCTCCATGCTTAAGGGATAAAAGCCCCTTAGGGTGTTGGCGTTATGGTTTACATAAAATGACTTTTCCGCTTCTATCACACAATCCGGTTTCTGTGAGGTGGCGGCGTTGTCAAGATAAGCCGTCGGCTCCTTCATAAGCAGGGGAAAGTCATTCCTTATCCTTGAAATATCCATCAGATAGCCTCTCCGATCATTCCGGTAACATGCGTCTTAAGTGCCTCATCCTCCACGAACCCAAGGAGCCTTAAGAAAATACCGAAGGTAATAAGCTTCTTAGCCTCCTCCTCGTCCATGCCCCTGCTCTCAAGATACAGCAGGGTATCGTCGTCAATGCTTCCTATGGCCGCCCCGTGGGACCCTTCCACATCCTCCTCGGTACACAGGATAAGGGGTATGGACTGATTCACTATATCCTCCCCCATAAGAAGGACCTTCTCATTCTCCGATCCCTTGGCTCCCGATGCCCCTGTTTTAAAATCAATCGTACCCTTAAAGAGCTTGAAGGCATTATCCTTAAGCACCCCGTCCGCCGCAATGGACGATTCCGTTTTCCTGCCCCGGTGGTTGACAACATAATTAAGGTCAAGCCTCTGGTCCCTGATCCCCAGATAGGCTATATCTGCCTTGAATGAGCTTTCCTTACCCCTAAGCTCCATAAGGCAGTCCGAATACACATCACCCCGGGCCGGGAAGAGCTGTATAAGGTGAAGCCCCGCACCGTCATCGGCATTCCCGTCAACGGAATTAATGAGCCTGCCTGACTTCGGTGAACCATCCACCTGGATAAGGGTAAGATGCGATGACCTGCCCAGCTCAATACAGGTCTTAACATTCAGCGTGCCCGTGTGGGCGCAGTTCATGATGACGGTTGCCCTGTCATTATCCCCGAGGGTAATGCCGACCCTTACGTCCCCCGCTCTGTCAAGGTCGATCCTACCCGATCCGGTAAGATCATAGGTCATGTAATCCCCGGGCTCATAGTCAAGGGTCGTTTCGTTCATATTAAGCCGGTTGAAGGTTCGTACCGGCAGCTTGTTTACTGTGATCATCCTATGCTCCCTTTCATCTCAAGCCTTATGAGATTGTTCATTTCTATCGCGTATTCAAGCGGAAGCTCCTTGCTTACATTATCTGCGAATCCGCTGACGATGAGAGCCCTTGCATCCTCCTCGCTCATTCCTCGGGACATTAAATAGAATACGGCATCATCGCTTATCTTGCCTATCTGGGCTTCGTGTCCTATATCCGCATGGGGAGTACGTATGTCCATGGCCGGTATCGTGTCGGAGCGTGACTTGGAATCCAGCATGAGTGACTCGCAGGATACGGATGCCCTACTCCCTTCGGCACTCTTGTTTATGATGACCGAGCTCCTGAAGGTACACGCCCCGCCGCCCTTGCTTATGGACTTGGTGTTCATGTAAGAGCTTGTGTTCCTGCCTATATGAACCACCTTGGCTCCCGTATCGAGGTTCTGTTCGTTGTTGGCGAAGGATATTCCCGTGAACTCCATCTTGGAATTGTCCCCCTTAAGTATGCTCATGGGATACAAATACGAGATATGGGAACCGAAAGATCCGGATACCCACTCGATCCTGCCGCCTTCCTCAACAAGGGCGCGCTTGCTGTTTAAGTTATACATGTTCTTGGACCAGTTCTCGATGGTTGAGTATCTGAGCCCGGCACCCTTCCCCACATACAGCTCCACGCAGCCTGCATGCAGGTTGGCTACGTTGTATTTGGGCGCCGAGCAGCCTTCGATGAAATGAAGCTGCGCCCCGTCCTCCACTATGATAAGTGTGTGCTCGAACTGGCCCGCCCCCTTGGCATTGAGCCTGAAATAAGACTGGAGGGGGATGGACACCACAGTATCCTTAGGAACATACACGAAGGAGCCTCCCGACCATACCGCGCCGTGAAGGGCGGCAAATTTATGATCCTCGGGAGGGATCAGATGCATGAACTTCTCCCTGATAAGGTCCGCGTACTCACCCCGCAGGGCACTCTCTATATCCGAATAGACCACACCGCTTCTTGCCACATCCTCCCTGACGTTGTGATACACAAGCTCAGAGTCATACTGGGCGCCCACTCCGGCCAGTGACTTACGCTCCGCCTCCGGGATTCCCAGCTTCTCGAAGGTGTCCTTGACCTCCGCGGGAACATCATCCCAGTTGTCCGCAAGCTTTGCATTCTTCCTTACATAGGTTGCGATATGGTCGATATCCAGCCCATCAAGAGACGGCCCCCAGTCGGGAACCTTCATATTATTATATATATCAAGGGATTTAAGCCTTAGCTCCCGCATCCAGTCAGGATCATTTTTCTCCTTTGATATTTTAAGGACTATCTCCTCGGTCAGTCCTTCCTTCAGCCTGTAGGCATCCGTGTCCTCATTCCTGAAATCATACAGGCTCCTGTCTATGTCCTCAACATAGGTCTTAGCTTCCATCAGGGCGCCACCTCCCCCGCAAGTGAAGTGTCCTGCTCATATCCTTCCCTGTTTATCTCATCAACCAGTGAGGCTCCGCCGGTCCTTACTATCCTGCCCTCGATCATAACATGCGTCCTGTCCACCCTGAGGGATTCAAGTATCCTTGAGCTGTGAGTGATTATCAGAAGGGCCCCGTTACACCGCTTCCGGTATTCGTTTATTCCGGCGGACACGGTCCTGACCGCATCCACATCAAGCCCCGAATCGGTCTCGTCGAGTATGGCAAACGAGGGCTCCAGCATAAGAAGCTGCAATATCTCCGCCTTCTTCTTCTCGCCTCCCGAGAATCCCACATTAAGGTCTCTTTCGGCGTATTCCTCATCCATTTTAAGAAGCTCCATGACCTCCTTAAGCTTTTTCTTAAATTCCCATAACTTGATCCTCTTGCCCGTCCTCTGTTCAATGGCACTTCTTATAAAGGACGACAGGGTAACCCCCGGAACCTCAATGGGATTCTGAAATGACAAAAACATCCCTGCCTTAGCTCTTTCGTTTACCGCTTCCCCGGTTATATCCCGTCCGTCAAGTTCAATGCTCCCCTGTGTTACTTCATACTTCGGACTGCCTATGAGCGCATAACCCAGTGTTGACTTACCGGTTCCGTTAGGCCCCATAAGCACATGGGTCTCGCCCCGTCCGATACTTAAGTCGATACCATGCAGTATTTCCTTGTCCTCCACACGTACATGAAGGTTTTTTATTTCGACAAATTTCTCACTCATATCATTTTCCTTCCAATCGGAGTTTCTTCGCTGCTACCGCCCGATTCGAATTATATACCTATTCGCCTATTGGGTCAATAGGTTTTTGTTCGCTTCACTTGCCGCCCGTGATTTTTACTGATAAAATGGTCTGAGTCAGACATAGCAAAGAGGTATACTTCCAATGGATATATACGGAACCTACAGGCAGACGATGGATAAGGTCATGCAGGATCTTGCGGACCGGATCAGGGCGGGCGGTAATCCCTCAGGACATGATAAGCTGTACGAGCACCTGTCCTGCCGTATAAAGAGTGACGAGAGTGCCCGGGAAAAGCTCAGAAGAAAGGGACTTGAGGAGTCGACGGAAAACGCGCTTCTTAAACTTAAGGATACAATAGGGCTTCGCATTGTATGCAGATTCGTTGATGATGTCTACGAATGCGTGCGCCTGATACGGGAGCTCCCCGGCTTAAGGGTTGTAAAGGAGAAGGACTACATACATGATGCCAAGCCCAACGGATACCGAAGCTACCATATGGTGATAGAGGTTACTGTCGACGAGGAGGATGTTGCCGGCAATAACCCCGGGCATTATTTTGCCGAGATACAGCTTCGGACCATCGCAATGGACACATGGGCTGCCCTGGAGCATGAACTGAAATATAAAAAGGATATTTCCAATCAGGAAATGATCGTGCGGGAATTACGCAGATGTGCCAATGATCTGGCAGCATGTGATATATCCATGCAGACACTCAGAAAGCTTATATTATCATAAACGCATTAAATAATTGCGTTTACGATAATACCGATGATGCACACGATTGCGATAGGAAGGGCATCTTCGATGCCTCGCAATCGGCGCAAAAGGAAACGAATAAATTCGTTTCCTATAAAAATATGAAAGGAACACTGAATCATGAAGATACTCTTGGCGGAAGATGAAGAAGATTTAAGGGATGTTGTTACCGAATATTTGAGATTTCAGGGGTACCAGGTAACCCCGGTTTGTAACGGAGCCGAGGCTTTTAAGGCGGCGAAGGAAGATGCTTTTGATGCCATGGTGCTTGATGTTATGATGCCCGTCATGGACGGCATTACGGCAATTAAAAAAATCAGGGAGATCGGGAACACTTCTCCTGCCATCTTCCTGACTGCCAAGTCACAGGTTGAGGACCGTATCGAGGGTCTTGATGCCGGTGCGGATGATTATCTGACCAAGCCCTTCTCCATGGAGGAATTGTCGGCAAGGCTTAGGGCGCTGGGCCGCCGCAAAAGGGACTACAGGCCCCGGCTGCTTAAGTTCGGAAATATTGAGCTTGACATGGAACAATCAGAATTAAAGGCCATAAACACCATAAGTCTTGCCCAGAAGGAGATCAGGCTGCTAAGTTATTTCATAGACCATCCGGATGAGGAAATAACGGCGGAGGATCTGATAAAAGAAGTATGGGACAAGGAACAGGCAAATAACGACATGGTGATGATGTATGTTTCCTTCCTTCGCGGGAAATTGGAATCGGTTCAGGCCAATGTCATGATCGAGTGCGGCGAAGACCAATCATACCGCATAAGGGAGCTGTGATATGTTTAAGAAACTGAGATGGAAATTCATGTGGCTGTCTACTGCGATCCTGTTTGCGATCATATCCATGGTTGTCGGGATAATGTACTATATAGCATCAAACACGATACTGCTACAGACCAGGATCCTCATGGAAGAGATATATGAAAATAACGGTGCGATCCCGGGTCAGTGGGAATTCGACTCCTCGCAAAAGCCCTATCTGGCGCTGGGGCCGGAATCCCTGTATGAAACCAGGTACTATATCGCAACCGTAGGGGATGCCATAAACATATCACATATGCATATAGTCCTGAAGGAAGCCGAGGCTGAAAAGATTGCAGAAAGGATCTACAAAAAAAGAGGTGATTACGGAAGTGTACATATCTCGGGAGGGCGAACCCTGAACTATCTGAAAAAGAGTACGTCCGAAGGAACCTTCATGGTCATTCTCGACTCTACGAGCCACTACAACTTTATAAGGATCATAACGATATATCTGTCGGCCCTATGGTCCGCCGTTCTTATCCTCTATATCATCTTAATGGGCCGATATTCGGGGAAGCTGATCCGGCCCTTCATTGAAAACGACGAAAAACAGAAACGGTTCATTACAAACGCAAGCCATGAATTAAAGACTCCCCTCACCGTCATCTCATCGAACACCGAGATGATGGAAGCCATGGGCGGAAAATCAAAATGGACCGAAAGTACCCGCCGTCAGGTTATCAGGCTCCAGAACCTTATAGAAGACCTTGTGGTCCTCTCAAGGC
This sequence comes from Lachnospiraceae bacterium UBA3641, assembly GCA_002373875.1. Taxonomy (GTDB): domain Bacteria; phylum Bacillota; class Clostridia; order Lachnospirales; family Lachnospiraceae; genus UBA2868. The sequence continues at coordinate 51,405 of DFKQ01000011.1, read as the reverse complement.
TTGATGAAATGAAGGATGCCGTCCTTACAAGGGCACTTCTGTCGGAGATCACGTTAGAAACAGCGGAATCCTTCAGAGGCGTCGCCGAGGAAAACGGTATAACTTTTACGGTGGACATCACGAACAATGTTTACGCTAAGACCGAGGAGAGAAGCTACAGACAGCTTGTGTCCATTCTTGTTGATAACGCGGTCAAATACTGTGACAAAAACGGGAAGACAGACGTTAGGCTTATTCCCCGCGGCAGGGGCAGGGGTTGTGTTCTCACAGTCTCCAATACATATGAAGAAGGAAAAAACATTGAGGACTACTCACGCTTTTTCGAACGCTTCTACAGAGAAGATGCTTCTCACAATTCGGCCCGGGCGGGATTCGGAATAGGGCTTTCCATGGCTAAGGAGATTTCCGAAAGGCTCGGCGGAAGCTTACGGGTCAGCTACAGCGGAGACACCATATCGTTTGAATTAAATCTGTGAGCTCTAAGAGTCAGGGGACATATCTACTGACTCACTTCCGTCCCCTCACTCACTCGCCGCGGAAGATATCGTAGATAAGCTTCTCAAGGACAGAGGCAGACATGGTGTCCCGGTTGCAGACATAGTGCTTGGCGATGGTGGTAAGGCCCGAGGCCACGAAATCAACCACAAGGTCCGATATGACACCACTTTCGTTTTGGAGCCTGCACAGCTCTGTACCGGGTATCTTTAAGTCCTTAAAGCAGCATTTAAAGGATTCAAACATACAGTCCTGCATAAGATAAATAATGTTATTTTTCTCAAGCAGTAAGATAAAGTCACTCTTCTTATCTATATATTCGGCAAATCCCCTGCACAGTTCGGGAAACGTAGGTGTACCGCTGCACTTGCAATCCTCATTCGGATCAAATGAATAGTCATTGGATAAAATGAAAGCAACTATATTCTCCTTGGATTCAAAGAGCGAATAAAAGGTCTGCCTTGATACGGACGCGCGGTCGCATATCCTGCTTACGCTTATCTTCGAATAGGGTTCCTCCTCCAGTAATGACTGAAAGGCATCGGCTATGCTCCGAAGGGAAGACAGCGCCGTTTTATTGCATCCGCAGTACATATGATCCTCCTTTATTTTAAAAACGCAAAAAGCTTGACAACTGTCAATGTCGGTGATATTATCATCTCAAATATATCTTAGACATTTGTCAAGGTTTTGTAAAGGGTAACTGTTTTGAATAGTTACCAATTTTTTCAACATGGCCTGGCACTCACATGTTCCGAGTGCTGATAAACAAGAATGAAACAGGAGGAAAACACTATGATAATAATACCTGTATATAACAAGCAGCTGATTTCGGACGGGAAATTATATTTTCAGACCGATGAATTCAAGAAGGCGGGAGGGCGTGCGGTCCAGGGGGAGAAGGTAGTCTTGGTACAGAACAGATACCGCCAGGACAGAAATGAAATGACCGGGGATAACTATTATCCGATTGGCGTATCGGGAGTTTTGAGCGAAATAAGTTCCGACGGCTACGTGGTCATAACCGTAAAGAACCGGGTGAACATCGATGAATTCAGCGTAGACGATAAGCACAACATAGAACTTACCATCTCCAAAAGGCCCGACAGTGATGAACCTGATCCCGAAGCGGAAGCCGAAATCCTCGCCGGGCTTAAGACCGAGGTCAAGAGCCTCTCTTCAAGGTTCCAATATGCCGGCTTCATCAATACCCTGATCGACAGCATGAGCACCGTCGGCGAACTCATGGCTGCCCTCTCCTTCTGGATGAAGACCTCCAATGAGGATACATACAATATCCTTAAGGAAGACCAGCCGCAGGCAGCGCCTTAAGCTCATGGAAACCAGAATAGTCGAATTCATAGAGGTAACACGTGTTACTACTGATGCTGCCATAGCCCAGGAACGGGAATACAAGGACATGTACCGTGAATCCGCAATAAAAAAACAGATGGAATTCCTCCAGAAGGAGCTGGATGAGATGCATCCCGAGAACCTGACGGATATACAGAAGTTCGAAAAGAGCATAGCTGAATCGGGTATGAACGAAGAAGCCATGAAGGAAGCAAAGAAGGTACTTAGCCGCCTTAAGCAGGAGGGGAAGAACAGCCCCGAGACAGGCATGCTGTACGAGTATCTTGACTTTGTCACCGGCCTTTCATGGAAGAAGCAGGAAGCAAAGCATATAGATTTAAAGCAGGCCGAAGACATCCTTAATGAAGACCATTACGGCCTCACCAAGGTCAAAAAGAGGATAATCCAGCAGATCGCGGTCATGAACTTAAAGCACGAGCAGTCAGGCTCCATCCTCCTCTTTGTCGGCGCGCCGGGAACGGGCAAGACAAGCATAGGCCGCAGCATTGCAAGGAGCCTGGGCCGTGAATACGTGCGTGTGAGCCTGGGCGGTATCAGGGATGAGGCTGATATCCGCGGTCACAGGCGTACCTATATAGGGGCTATGCCCGGCCGTATCATGGACGGCATCAGCAAGAGCGGCGTTTCCAACCCCGTAATGGTGCTTGATGAGGTGGACAAGATCGCAGCCTCCTACAACGGGGACCCTGCTTCTGCCCTTCTTGAGGTCCTTGATCCCGAGCAGAATCACACCTTCACCGACCACTATATGAACGTGCCTTATGACTTATCCGACGTGATGTTTATATGTACCGCTAATAGTACAGATACCATACCCGCACCATTGCTTGACAGGATGGAGGTCATCAACTTTACCGGTTATACGCCTGTTGAGAAGCTCAGGATAGCAAGGGAACATCTCCTGCCAAGGTCGATGGAGATGATGGGTCTTAAGGAAGGCATGATAAGTGTATCCGATGAACTTATCGAGAAGATCATCGAGGATTATACAAGGGAAGCAGGCGTGCGCGGCCTCAGGAAAAGGATCGATACCCTCTGCCGCGGTGCCGCTGTCATGGTCGCAAACGGAGACGGTAAGAGTATAGAAATAACCGAGGACAGGCTCCGCACGGACCTTGATATGCGTCCCGTACACAGGGAGAAGGTCCCGGGCAGGCAGAAAAGCGGCGTCATCACCGGCATGGCCTGGACCCAGGTCGGCGGTGAGATACTCTATATAGAGACCATGTTTACAAAGGGCAAGGGGAATATAATCATTACCGGTAAGCTGGGAGATGTCATGAAGGAATCGGCTCAGATAGCAGTAAGCCTTGTAAAGTCAATGTTCCCGGACAAGGCATCCATGTTCGAAGAAAACGACCTTCACATCCACGTGCCCGACGGAGCCGTTCCCAAGGACGGACCATCAGCCGGCATTACAATGACCACGGCCATAGCATCCCTTGTAACAGGCAGGGATGTCGACCCTAAGATCGCAATGACAGGGGAGGTTTCCCTGCGCGGTCTCGTCATGCCCATCGGCGGACTTCCCGAGAAGCTTATGGCTGCCATGCGCAGCGGGGTAAAAACCGCCCTGATTCCTGCCGATAACGAGCAGGACCTCGTTGACGTAGCCGATGAAGTGAAGGAGAACCTTACCATAGTTCCCGTAAGGACAGTTCGTGAAGTGCTGGAACGAACCGGCATCCGCAAATGAAACAGGGGACGGTTCCCAGGTTCATGATATGTATTTTCCCAAAAAGGAAAAATATCCTCTTCTTATTTGCCTAAATTTATATTGTTTCCGGCAACCCCCGGTGATAGTATTTTCTTATACCAAGAGCAGTGACGGACACGGTCCGTCGGAAGAGGAGGATACCATGAACTTTACATCTATCATCATTATTGCGGTTGTTGCATTTCTTATAATCGTAGTGGCTGCCGGATACGTTAAGGCACCGCCGGATAAGGCCTTCATCATATCGGGTATGCGCAGCAAACCCCGCATACTTATCGGCCGCGCGGGTATCAAGATACCTTTCCTTGAGCGGGTTGACCGGCTGTATCTGGGGCAGATGACTGTCGATATCAAGACCGAACAGTCAGTACCCACGAATGACTTTATCAATGTGAATGTGGACGCGGTGGCCAAGGTCAGGATAGGGACCGATCCGGAAGCGATCCAGCTGGCTGCCAAGAACTTCCTTAACAAGACTCCGGCCCAGATCACCGAAGACCTTAAGGATTCCCTTCAGGGTAACATGCGTGAGATCATCGGCACGCTGGCCCTTAAGACCATCAACACCGACAGGGATTCCTTCTCCGATCAGGTTATGGAGAAGGCATCCAGGGATATGAACAAGTTAGGTATCGAGATCCTATCCTGCAACATCCAGAATGTTACGGATGAGAACGGCCTGATAAGTGACCTGGGTATGGATAACACCGCCAAGATCAAGAAGGATGCCGCCATTGCCAAGGCCCAGGCCGACAGGGATGTGGCCATAGCCCAGGCCGAAGCCGACAAGGCTGCCAACGATGCAAGGGTTCTTGCCCAGACCGAAATAGCCGAGAAGAACAATGCCCTTGCCATTAAGCAGGCCGAGCTTAAGAAGGAAGCCGATACCAAGAACGCCGAAGCCGATGCGGCTTATGAGATCCAGAAGCAGGAGCAGGAAAAGTCGATCCAGACCGCAACCGTTAACGCCCAGATAGCCAAGGCCGAGCGTGAGGCAGAGCTTAAGGAACGCGAAGTAAGCGTAAAGCAGCAGGAACTCGCAGCCCAGATCGAGAAGCAGGCAGATGCCGAGAAATACCGTGCCGAGAAGGCTGCCGAAGCTGACCTTGTAAAGCGCCAGAAGAATGCGGAAGCCGAGAAATACGAGCAGGAGAAGGCCGCCGAGGCCAAGAAGGCCCAGGCCGAAGCCCAGAAATACGCAGCCGAGCAGGAAGCTGCAGGTATCAAGGCCAAATACGATGCGGAGGCTGCAGGTATAGCCGCCAAGGGTATTGCCGAAGCAGAAGCCATAAAGGCCAAGGGTCTTGCTGAAGCCGAAGCCATGGAGAAGAAGGCGGAAGCATACAAGAAGTATAACGGAGCCGCTATGGCCGAGATGATGATAAAGATCATGCCCCAGATGGCGGCAGAGATAGCGAAGCCTCTTTCGCAGATCGACAAGATCAATATCTACGGTACAGGTGACGGCAACAACGGTGCCAGCCAGATATCAGGCAACATGCCCATAGTCATGAAGCAGGTATTTGACACGATGAGTGAAGCTACGGGAGTTGACTTTACCGAGATCATGCGGGCCGGAACATATGACGCCAAGGTAAACAGAAATGTGAACCTCTCGGGCGACGGAATGAACGTGCAGGTGAACTCTGCCTCCAAACCGGACTGAGTCAGTAGATACGTCCCCTGAGTCAGTAGATACGTCCCCTGACTCACTGGGGACATCTTCACAAAACCGGCAATTTGTGATAGATTTATTACATGCGTTTAAAAGACAGATACATTGGAGACAGGAAGTTCTACAGCGATGTCCTTAAGCTGACCATTCCGATAATGATCCAGAATGCGATATCCAATTTTGTGGGACTCCTTGACAATTTAATGATCGGGCGGCTGGGGACCAATGCTCTCTCGGGCGTGTCCATCGCCAATCAGATGATGTTCATCTACTACCTGCTCCTCTTTGGTGCCACCGCCGGAGCGGGCATTTTTACTGCCCAGTATCACGGTATGAAGGACGTGGCAGGAGTAAGGGAAACCTTCCGGTTCAAAATCATTCTCAACCTGTTTTTATCAGCAATAGCAGCCGTTATTTTCTCCATCTTCGGTTCCGCCTTCATCGGCGCCTTTCTCCACGGCGAGGGCCTTGCAAGCGATGCGGCCGCTACCCTTCGTATAGGCAGGGAATATCTGTCCGTCATGATAATCTCCATGCTGCCCCATTCAATAGCAATGGCCTATTCGGGAACCCTGCGCGACACAGGTGAAACGGCCTCGCCCATGAAGGCATCCTTTGCGGCCGTGCTCGTAAACCTTGCGGGCAACTTCATCCTCATCTACGGATACCTTGGATTTCCGGCGCTTGGGGCACGCGGAGCAGCAATAGCTACCGTTATTTCAAGATTTGTGGAGCTGGCGATCCTGATCCTGTATACCCACAGGAACAGTGAGAAGCATTCCTTTATCATTGACGCTTATAAGACCCTTAAGGTCAGGCCGGACATGGCCGGCAAGTACATAGTGAAGAGCCTGCCCCTTATGCTTAATGAGACCCTGTGGGCCGGCGGAACCACTTTTCTTAACCAGTGTTATTCCCTGAAGAGCTTAAATGCCGTTGCGGCACTTAACATAGAGTCAACACTCTTTAATCTTACGGGAGTTGCCTTCCTTGCCATGGGCGAGGGAGTAGGTATAATGATGGGACATACTCTGGGAAGCGGCAAGGTGGACAAGGCCAGGAATGATGCGGTTAAATATATTGCATTTACCGTTTTCTGCGGGCTTGTTTTTGCAATTATACAGATCGCGATAAGCCCCTTCTTCCCAATGCTATACAATACATCACCCGAGGTTCGGGCACTGGCGACAAGGCTAATAATAGTATTCGGCTGCCTTATGCCGGTCATTGCCTATGCGCATTCTTCATATTTCATAATCCGCGCAGGGGGCAGGGCCTTTATCACCTTCCTCTTTGATTCCTGCTTCGTGTGGGTGGTGTCGGTACCGACGGCCTATTTCCTGAGCCGATACGCAGATATAAATGTTATCATGCTGGTGGCGATCGTACAGGCGCTTGAACTTCCCAAGGCCTGCATCGGCGGGATCATGGTCCACTCCGGCATATGGGCAAGACAGATCGTAAGGAAGGAGAACACCTGATATGTCTTACAAGAAAAAGACTCCGATAATCACATTCAATTCACCCATAGTGCTGGGCTTTGTCATAGCCTGTTTTGTGGTCACGCTCTTTGGTATATTTTCGGGAGGCAGGATCACTCATCTTCTATTCATGACCTACAGGTCATCACTTAAAAATCCGCTGACATACTTAAGGTTTTTCACCTATGTACTCGGCCACAGCGGCTGGGAACACTTCGCGGGCAACGCCTCTTATCTGCTCCTTCTCGGCCCCATGCTTGAGGAAAAGTACGGCCCCGTGATGCTTGGCCGGATCATTCTTATAACCGCCCTGGTAACATCTCTTATTAACTATATCTTTTTCCCGAATGTAGCCATGTGCGGAGCCAGCGGTATCGTCTTTGCCTTCATAATACTGGCATCCTTCACAGGCTTTAAGGACGGGGAGATCCCCCTTACCTTTATCCTTGTTGCCGTCCTCTATATTGGACAGCAGATAATCGAGGGAATAACCATCACGGATAATGTCTCAAATATGTCCCATATAATCGGCGGCGTAGTCGGAGCGATCGTCGGCTACAGACTTAATATCGGGAAGAAGTGATCTGCATGTGGAATCTTATTCTGCCGGGAGCTGCCATGTTATGAAAATACACAAGATCTCATGGTTTGATGACTTTAAATGTATGGGCGGGGATTGTCCGCAGACCTGCTGCAGGGGCTGGCTGATCCCTCTTGACGAAGACGACCTTGAACGTTTTAAATGTGAGAAGGGTTTACTTGGTATCCGTCTTCTTGCCGCCACGGGTGCCTATACAAGAACGCGGATGAACTCAGGTTCCGGCGAATGTACCTTCCATACCCGTGAGGGCCTGTGCTGTCTGCAGCTTAAGAAGGGACATGATTTTATCCCGTGGGCCTGCCGGAGCTTCCCAAGGTTTTATCGGAATTACGGTTACTTCGAGGAAAGGTATCTTGACCTGTCTTGCTTTGCCGCCGCCCGTCTGTTCATTGAGAACATCCGGGATTTAAGCCTTGTCGAGGATGAGGATGAAGAGCCCGCAACAAGGCCATGTACCACCAATGATGATAAGAAGTATCTGGATGCGCTTCTTAAGATCCGCCGGGACTTTTTGATGTTTCGTGAGGACGGTTCTTCCGGCTCATGCTGGGCCCGGCTTCCCGCAATATATTCTTACTCGTGCGGGTTACAGGATACATATGCAAAAGGAGGCGATCACAGGGACCTTCCGCCCTTCCATGATCATATGGCCTCTATTAACGGAGAGTATCATCTCTTTCCCATGAAGGTTCATGTGCTTCGTGAATTTGTCGATACCGCCATATATAATTTCGGGGTAAAAAAATCAGGTCCCAAGCTGCTTGAACTTCTAAACGAGGCACTTTCCTTAACCGGGCGATACCTGAGTGATCCTGCCGGATTTACGGCGGCTGCCCGCAGCCTTCTTGATACAAACGAAAAACTCCTCCCGCTCCTGAATTCATATATGTCCTATTACTTGTACCAATATTTTCTCAGCGCATATGAAACCTACAGCTTCCGCAGGATCACGGCACTGGGAATAATTCATACGAACATGATCCTTCTGCTGGCAATGACTTATTCCGAAAAGAAACAAAGGCTTACAGACGATGACCTTGCCCTGATTATTTCGTTATATAACCGCAAGGCCTTCTTCAATGAGACCATTGAGGATAAAATGTATCTTATTTTTTCTGAAGTCTACTCCCACTCCATGGTGTAGCTGCCCTCCGAGACAGTTAAGTGCATTTGCCCGCCCATAAGCAGCGGATAATTGACATCCCCATGCCCTGCCGGAAAATCAAAGGCCACCGGTATATCCGTATCCGTAAGGAATTCCTTCGTTATCATATCCGCAACCGACTCAAACTTCCCTCCTCTTTCGCTGCCGAAGTTGCCGCTGCCGTCTGCCGGAAGCTCCGTCCATTCGCCGAATATGATACCGGATGCACGGTCAAGTACACCCATATGCTTTAACACCGTCAGGTAGCGGTGGATATGCTGAATGTTTTCTCCCACCTCCTCGATAAAGAGGATGTAGGGTTCATCCGTCTGCGTACAGTCGTATGCCGTATTAAGAACTGATGTAAAGGTGGACAGGTTCCCGCCGATAAGGGTACCCCTTGCTTCTCCCGGGATCATGGGCGTATCCGTGCTGCATCTGTATGACGGTATCTCTCCCATCATCATGTGGAGCTGGGCATCCTTGCAATCCTTCGGAAAATCACCGAAGGTACCGCTCATGCAGGCATGTATCGATTCAAGCCCCGATACGGTCCATGCGGAATGATAGACGCTTATATCGCTGTAGCCTATGATAGGCTTATCCGCTTCCCGTATCATATCAAGTGATGTCAGGTCCATGATCTCAGATGCGCCGTAGCCTCCCCGGACGCAGAATATTGCCTTGATATCCGGTTCCTTAAGCGCCCACTCAAGATCGGAGATGATATCATCAATGGTACGTACTTCAGCGTATGCGTACCGGCCCTCCACCGGAACGAAGCCCCATTCTTCAAGCCCCTTTATCGTGTCATCCACCTGCTTGCGGCTCGGAAGAGCTGACGGTGATATTACGGCAACCTTATCACCCTCAGACAGGAAATATCCTTCCTTATCCCCGGCATGATCCTTATATCCGGTTATCTCACACACCGTGTCAACGCCTTCATCATAATACTTGGGCTCCTCTGCCGCATCCTCCTGCTTCGTATTGTCATTTACATTGACATTTACGTTGCAGCCTGCCATGGAAATACTTGCCGCCGACAACATGGCGGTCATAAAATAATACACGTTCTTTTTCATGATCTGCTCCTTTTATATGCTTGATTACCCAATATATGTATCCCCTCTTTGATGTGCCCTTGATCATAAGATCCCTTTAATGAGTATACCATACCGGAATACAGAAAAAAACCGATGACTGTCAAATGCCGGAAAAACAACAGAGGCTGAGATTATCTCAGCCTCCTTAAATCAACTGCTTATATTCCGGTCTGCCGTTAACGGTGATCATGCCGAGAGCTTGCCCATGGCTTCTGATATGTAGCTAACCTGCGAGTCACGGTAATCATCTATCTCCACTACTGCTTCGTCAAGAGGAAGGTAGAAAAGATTCGTGAAAACAGATCTTAAATCCCCGTGGAATCCGTTCTGGTTGATCTTCCCACTGATATTGAACCTATCTGCTATTTTCCTGAGTTCTACAAGGTCCTTTACCGAATCAAGCTTTACTGAATAATTTAACATATCAATCCCTCCTTCATCTGAGAACTTATTATTATTTGGTCTGAATACTTGCATTTCTTACTTTCTGATTATATTATAATCATATGCAGGTAGTTTTGTAAGTACATAAAGCGACAGATAATATAAATATTCAGCCACTTTTAGATCCGGATTTTACGGTGATTATAAGGAAAAATATAACAATATGATCGTAGATTACAACTTTTCAACCGACGAGGACAACAGAGAAGATATACCTGCCAGCAAGGATTTTCCCTTTGTTATCAAATATACGGACTTCTCCAGAATGACAGGGGGCAGCGCCAGATGGCACTGGCATGATTTTTTCGAAATAACGATCCCCCTTTGCGATGGTATGATCATTCAGACCCCGGATCAGACGGTTGCCCTTGACCTTGGGGAAGCGGCATTTCTCAACAGCAGCATGCTCCATACCGTAAGATGGGAGGATGATCCCGCCGGTAAGGCATGCTATACCTTTTTCTTTGACAGATCCATCCTTACCGGAGAATACGGGAGTGTTTTCGAAGATAAGTATGTAAACCCGCTTACCATGTGCAGGTCGCTTGACATATATCCGATCCGCCCAAGAGACAGGGCCGGTTTAGAAATGATGATGCTGATAGAGGATATTATCGGTTATTTCAAGGATGAGACCTTCGGCTACGAGATGAGGGCACGCTCGGCTCTTTCCGAGCTGTGGCTGATCCTGCTTGAAGAAACCGGGGAAATGAGAAAAAACGCGAAGATAGTCGATCCCACGGACAGCAGGCGGATGAAGCAGATGATGAACTACGTACATGAACACTTCAGGGATAAGATCTATCTTGACGAGATTTCGGCATCGGCAGGTATAAGTCCCCGGGAATGCTCCCGGTGCTTCAAACGGCAGATAGGTCTTACGCCGATGGATTACCTTAACCAGTACAGGGTGAGGATGGCTGCGGATGAACTTAAGATGACAGCCAAACCCATATCCGTGATCGGAGAGGAATGCGGTTTCGCATCCGACAGCTATTTCGGCAAGATGTTCAGGCAGTACCTAAACTGCACCCCCCGTGAGTATCGAAGGAGACTGACAGGCAAATAATGCCGGGATGTCAAGCTCCTTCGAATCATAATCCGAAATATCAATGAACATATTTTATAGGAAACGAATTTATTCATTTCCTACACATTTTCGGGATTGCTCTTCCGGTCGGGGATCACGAAATCAGGATGCTCACCCAGCCAGGCCGTCTGCGGCATGCAGGCCAGCATGGATATGTCATCACTGCTAAGTTCAAAATCAAACACATTGAGGTTATCCATCATGTGTTCCCTTGACGCCGCCTTCGGAATGGGCAGGATCCCCTTCTGCAGAAGGAAACGCAAGTTGATCTGCTGGATGCTCCTTCCGTATTTCTCCGCAAGCCTTACGAGAATGGAATTGCCTATGGTGGCATTCTCCCTGCCCCTGCCGAGGGGACTCCATGCCATGGGAAGGACACCGTTCTCCTTACAGTAAGCGGCCGCGGCTTCCTGGGAATAACCCGGATGGAGCTCAAGCTGGTCAACCACCGGCCGTATTGTACAGTTGTCGAGGATATTCTTAAGATGATGGGGCAGGAAGTTGCTAAGGCCCAGTCTCTTAACCTTACCGCATTCAACCATCTCCTCCATCGAATGCCAGGTCTCAACATCCAGCTTCTTCCAGTCCTCATCCTCCGCCCCGGTCTGCCTGGGCCAGTGGATCATATAGATGTCGATATAGTCGGTCTGAAGACGGTTGAGTGATTTTTCAAGGGCCTTCTTCGCATTATCATAACCCATCTCATCGATCCACAACTTGGTTTCGATGATGACATCCTCCCTGGCGATCCCGCTCTCCCTTATCGCGCTTCCAAGAGACCTCTCGGTCTCGTACAGGGAAGCCGTGTCGAAAAACCGGTAACCGCACTCGATAGCGGTCAGTATTGCCTTCTTGTTGTTTTCAAATTCCTCATTATAGGTTCCGTAACCGATCTTCGGTATCTTAAAACCATCGCTTAAATTATAGTATTCGTTCATATCTTTCTCCTGTATTTATAATATGATTGTAACTATTCAGAACAGGCTCAAAATACTTCGTATTTTTCGCTGCTTTGGATTCATCCAATACATAAATTTATAAAATATGCCCCTTACAAGCAAGCTTGACGGTTCATATTTTAAAATTTATGTGCTGTTCTGAATAGTTACATATGATTAAAGGGTCAAAAGCCAGTCAACACCTAGTCCTTTAGGGCTTGATGGCGGGGACAAGGATTTATGTGAGTCAAGGAACCTGTCCCCGTGACTCTGAAAATGAAACGTGGAACCGTCCCCTGTTTCATTTAGAATCCCAGGTTATCGTTTACGAGTATAACGTGTATCCTTCCCGGATGCTTGGAAAATCTCGTGATAAGGAACTGACAGCATATGGTGTCGGGTGACTTGCAGTTCATGCAGGAACCGGTATTAGTGCAGGGGGTTGACAATCCAAACCGCTGGGCATTTATGGGAGCGGCCACGCTTCTTGCCCGCTTTATTGCCCCGTCCACATCATCGCATACCTTGTTCATGCCCACGATGAAGATGACCTTCTTCGGTCCATAGGCAATGCAGGATACACGGTTGGCATTACCGTCAATGTTTATAAGAATCCCGTCCTCGGTTATCGCATTGGCACTGGCCAGATATACGTCGGCATCATAAGCTTCCAGCTCGGCCGCATGCCTGTCGGGTGCAGCATTCCTGTCGATAAACCTGTAGTCATCATTCCTGACCGCATTGACAAGGCCGATCTCGTTAGCGCTCATGGAGCCTCCCATGGTAACGCTGCTGCCCATGGGTATGAGCTCAAGCGCCTTCTCAAGGGCTTCCTCCTTATCGGCTGCGTAGTAGCCGGTCATGTTCCTTGACTCAAGGCCCTTTATGACCTTCTGAGCCAGCAGTTCGTTTCTCTTAAATATGTTCTCGTTCAAGCTCATCCTCCTTATCTGTGGGCCCGTTGGCTTAGGCACATATGACCATTATATCATCTTCTTGCGCTTTTCCTCCGGTTCCGATCCCTTTATCTTCACAGCAACATATTTTTTTTCGCCACAGCAACTTCATTACCAGACGGATATCCTGTCCTCGGGAGCAAGATACATATTGTCATCTTCCCCTATATCGTAGGTCTTATAGAACTCATCGAACTGCTGCAGGGTCACATTGGTCCTTAAGTAGGAAAGGGGATGGGGATCCTGGGTAAGTAGTGTATTCTCGGCTTCCCGTGTGTTAAGCCTGCGCCACAGGGTAGCATATGACCTGAAGAATTCATCATAATCGAAATCATCAGTCTTTCCTGCTATCTTAAGGAGCGCCTTTATGCCGGCCATATCGGCTATGGCTTCCGTCTGGATGTTTCTCCCTATGGCCTTCTGACCCGTCCACACGGTGATGCCGTCATAGTATTTGATCAGCTTATCCGCGCGTTCCTTAAAGGCCTTATAATCCTCTTCTCTCCACCAGTTTACATAATTCCCGTCCTTATCATACTGAGCCCCTTTTGTATCAAAGGCATGACTTATCTCATGCCCTATGGCTGCTCCGATGCCTCCGAGCAGAGCTTCTTTTGATATCCCCTCATAATATACCGGTTCATCGAGTACTCCGAGAATGATGTTGATGGAATTATCCTGGGGATTATAATACGCATTGGCTTCAAGGATGTCGAAAGTCCATATATCCCTGTCTACCCTGCCGTTTGTATGAGAACAATCCTCTTTCCTGTTGAATTCCGTTATTATCCTTAAAGCTTCAAACAAGGGCTTATCCTTAAGGTCCATACCGCTGTAATCCAACCACTTGTCAGGGTAGACCGCATTGATCGTTATCGCATCAAGCTTCTCGATGGCCTTCTCCCCGGTTTCCTTAGAGAGCCAGTCCTCCTCGGCCAGCATTTCGCGATATATTTCTATTACATCTTCACAGATCCCGGTGATCTGTTTTTTCATCATACTTGCATCATATTTCTCAAGATACAGCCTGTCCATTGGGGTTGTAAGGCTTCTCCTTACTCTGTTGAAGGCAACCTTCTTATCATCTTCCCTTCCGGACGAGCCGTTCATGATATTCCCCGACTTCACATAAGCATCATAGGCTTCACTGTCAAGATTGGGTGAGACATTGATCATATATCTGATAAGCATATAATTTTTAAGTGTCTCAAGATTATCCTCAGTATACAGTTCACCGATACGCTTTATGGCCTCAGGCTCCATGACAAGATACCTGTCGGCATCGCCGTATCCGAGACCCTCAAGACAATCCGCAAGAGGATAAGCCCCGGCAAGCTCTTTAAGCTCTTCCCTGCTGTATACATTGTTGATCTTATCAACATAATCGGGACTCATTCTGTCTGCGCTGGTGTATGACTTTTCAGCTATCTTACCCTCAAGGCTTATGACATCATCAAACATCTCATCGATCTTAGATTCGGTGTAGTCAAGCCTTGTAAGCATGGCCTTGGCCAGATAAAGATTGGATTTATAGGCGTTCTCGCCCAGTTCCGTGCGCCTCCCGTACTCCGCCGCATCACCCAGCATAAGAGAGTCCTTAGCCACTGCGCAGATATAGGAGTCCGAATCATCGTAAGATACCATGTTGCCATAATCAGTCAGTGTGGGGACAAACATGCTCCTGTCGGGATCGCATATAAGATCGGACATGTCCTTAAGGGATTCAATGCCCTCAATATCCCTGACCGTGTCCATAACCGGATCAAGCCCTGCCTTGTCTCTTGCGTCCCAGTCAAGTATCGCCTTGTAGAGCGACTGTACGAGCCGGGCATCATGGCTGTCCAGGGTATCGTCCTCCAATAGAGCAAGCGCCTTCTCATTTACTTTGTCCTGAATCCCCGTAAATGTGTTCTCGCTTGTTTTTCCGGTCCTGATCTCCGACTTTAACAGCCACTCATGATTTACATAGAGATGAAAGTCATCCCCGGGGGATAAGTCCATGTCCTCCTTTATGTTGCTCTTAAGATCGGAATCAATCCAGGGGCTTCCTCCAAGGGCCGGATCCTTCTTCAGCTCAGTGCTTCCATCCTCTTCACTCAGATTTATGCCAAGCTCCCCGGCCACATCCTCGATCGGCACTCCGTCAATGGTGACCTTACCGTTTTTATCCATAGCCACGTTGGCGGAGCATCCCGATAAAACAAGCATTGCTCCGGCAAGCATTAATGCGATCAACCTTCTTCTCATACCAAACCTCCTATCCTTTTAATGCAGGTCCTGCCTCCCCCTGCCGCCTGAAAATATTATACCACAGATAGAGTCACGGGGACAGGTTCCATGACTCAGTCCCCCTGTCTACCCAAATTTTACCTTTCATGATATACTTATATCAATTTATTATAGTAAACGAAATTATTTATTTCGTTTACTATAATTATCGCTTCTTATATAAATTGTGTCAACTCCGATAAAGCATGGCTTGCCGCTGGGACTCACAGTGTATGAATCCCGTAACCGACCAGCAGAATAAGCTTCACTATCCACTGTACAATAACTATCCCGATCCCTATATATATAAAAATAAGTATCCTTCCCCCATGTTCCTTACCCAGACCGAAATGCTTAAGCAGGAACATCTTGATCATAAATACGGTAAAAACGATAAAGGTATATGGAACAGCCGGGTGATACAGGAAGCTTTTAATGAATTGACCCCGGAAAAGGGCAATGGCGGAACGGGTTCCTCCGCAGCCCGGACAATACAGTCCGGTGATAACTTCAAAGGCACAGTCGGGAACCTTCACAAGCCAGCCGTCGCCGAAAGCCCATACAAAGATGGCTGCAACTACCGTTGCAGCCAACAACCATTTACCCATTTCATATAATGTTTTGTTATAAACATTTTTCATCAAACCAACCCATTACATAAGCTCGTTGAGAACGCCTTCCGAAACCATAGCCACAAGTATGATCACACTTAGCAGGATACCCACACCACCGGTAACAATTCCCGCAATAGCAAATCCCTTGCCGTCATACTTCTTGACAATGGTGATAATACCCATTACTATCGCTACTATTGAGAATATCCATGAGATACATCCGCCCACACAGCAAAGTATCGACAGACAGCCGCACACCAAGGATGCAATGGCAAAGCCTATATTCCCGCCGCCCTCTTCAACTTCTTCCGAATAATCCGTGTATGTTTCATTACTCTCATAAAAGCTTGACGAAGAATGAGAATCATCGCTTCCCACAGCCTGATCAGTCGTATCCGCAAGATCCGATGCCGCCTGCTCATAAGCCTCCTGCGCTTCATTAAGTGTATCATCTATAGATGTTTCATCAACCGGGGCTGCTTCCTCCGTAAACTCCTCAGTCACATTCACAGCTTCCTCTATCTTAGCTCCGCAGTTGATACAGTACTTACTTCCCTCTAATATCTCGTGTCCGCAATTACTACAGATCATAAGAATATCCTCCTCTCAAATCATTTAAAATAGTGTACCATAAATAAGTGAATTATGCTATCCTTTTTATATATAAGGGTGAAAGGACCGGTTTATTCCCATGAAGGGATGGCTTATCGTAAACAGGTTTTTATATACGGACAAATTCAGCGAGCTATACGACTGGCTTATTAGGGCTGCCGTGAAGGCAGGCAGTGACCTTACCCTGCTTACCAATGACCTTTTTCTCGTTAACACGGACAGCGGTAATGTTATTTATCCGGATATATGTGCACAAGCACCGGATTACGTCATCTTCTGGGATAAGGACATCCGCCTTGCCCGGGCTCTTGAAGCGCAGGGATTGAGGCTGTACAACCGCGCTGACGCTATTGAAGCCTGTGATGACAAATCATTGACCTGCAGGCTTCTTGCAGGCAGGGTCAGAATGCCCAGAACCTTCACCTTTCCTTTTACCTACGAACATCTTGGTTATAATAACCTTGAGTTTCTCGACCGCATTGAAGCGGAGCTTGACTATCCTTTTATCATAAAGGAATGCTACGGTTCCTTCGGAGCCCAGGTTTATCTGGCAGGATCACGTGCCGAAGCCCTGTCTGTAATACAGAAGGTGGGCGGTCGTCCCTGTATAGCCCAGGAATATATAGGATCAGGCAGGGGCCGCGACATAAGGATCAATGTTGTCGGAGACAAATGCGTGGCATCTATGCTAAGGTACAATGACGGGGATTTTCGTGCCAACATAACGGCAGGCGGCCATATGAAGCAATACGCCCCTACTGATGAGCAATGCAGCATGGCACTTAAGGTATGCCGGGAGCTTAAGCTTGATTATGCCGGAGTTGATATACTATTCGGACGGGACGGCGAACCCGTCCTGTGCGAGGTGAACAGCAACGCACATTTTAAGAGCATATATGACTGCACGGGCATCAATGTCGCCGAAGCCCTTATCCGCCACATTATGGGAGAAACAGCATGAACAAAACAGGTTGGATCCTCTATGAATCGGCAGACGCAAGAAAAAACAGCTGGTTCATCGAAAAACTTCAGAACGAACTGCATCCCTACAGGTTGGAGTTGGTATATACCGATTATATAGCGCAGGCTTACGACAGTGCGCATGATGATAAAGATATGGCAAAGCGTATGCTTAAGAACAGGGAGTTCCCCTCATTTATCATAAACCGTTCACGTAATGCCGATATCGCTCCTGAATTCGAGGAACAGGGAGTACGGGTTTTCAACCCATCCGAAGTTACCCGTCTCGGAAACGACAAGGACTTGTCCTACGCCCTTGCAGATAAGCTGGGACTCTCCTTCATGCCATATATCACCATTGAAGGTTCTGCGCTTAAGCCGCTTATACCGGTGGATGAGGACAGGTCATTTAAGGATATGGAATGCTTTAAGGAAATAAACCGGATCGCGGATGATTTTGGCTATCCTTTTGTATTAAAGCCTGCCGACGGTCATGGGGGCAGGCATGTCTTTTTGATAAATAACGAGGATGAACTTCACTCATCGCTCCAGGATATAATGCGTGCCTTCCGTCTGCGTCCATATAAGAAGCTTCTTATGCAGAGGCCCTGTGATACATGGGGAAGGGACCTACGTATATATATGCTCGGGAATGAAATAGTTGCGGGAATGCTCAGGATCGCAGGGGACAGAAGCGACTTTCGGGCGAACTTCTCCCTTGGGGGGACAGCCTCGCTCATCACCCCCACAAGACAGGAGAGGTTTATAGCCGGCGAGCTTGCCGAAGCCCTGCCCTCTGACTTTATCGGAGTTGACCTGATCTATGACAAGGGCGGTCCCGTATTTAATGAGATCGAGGATGCTGTCGGTTCGCGCATGCTCTATACCTATACGGACATCGATATCGTGAAGATGTTTGCCGACCACATAAGGCACGCCTTATCGTAGAGGATTATTCCCCATGTCCGGCCTGTCTGTTTTCCTGACCCTCATAAGGGTAAATAAGATGGCCGCAAGCGCGGCCGTTATAATGGTCAGCCGAATCGCTGTATTCGGGTCATCCGGCATGAGGTCATCAATAAGAAGTCCCGTCAGGTTAAATACCACATGAAAACAGATACCGTATATCACAGAACCTGTACACTTTACAAGATACCCTATAAACAATCCCAGTACAAATGCATATATCCCCTGAACAAGATTCATATGGTATATCCCGAATAAACCTGCCTGAATAATATCCGCCGCAAGAAAAGGCAGGAATTTACGGGAAAGGGACAGGATAAGACCGCGAAAAATGAGTTCCTCAAGGATAGGCGCGATAATTACGACCAGCAATATCGTTGACAGATCGTTCTCAAGCAGGGGTGACATATGCTCCTGATAGGTATCCGACATTCCCGGCAATGCATCCAGTATAAAACCGAGGATGAAGGCTGCGGCAAGTTCACATTCAATCCCCAGCAGGGAGCACAACGCCACGTTCCGTAGCCTGATATTTAAGAAAGTAGATAAATTCATCACGATTGTCCTTATTGACCTTAACACCGAAGCCCTGCTGCCACAGGTTGTCATGTCTCTCACCGCCGTAGGTGATCTCCATCATCTTCCGGGATACTTCAGCCGTAAAATGGCTTGTCTCATAGTAATTGTGCTCATTAAGCGTTATATCCGAGAATGAGCTGAAGTTCATATATTCAACCTCTCCGGCCAGGGCATAGAGAAAGTCAATATATCCGTTCTCGATATCCCTCTGATAGGTTTTATAATAAAGCGGATTGGTAACTATGCGAAGGTTGATATCGTTGGCTTCACACACTTCCCGCAGCTGCCGTATATCAGCCATGACCTCGTCGACCCTTAACTTATAGTAATCCGCCCAGTAACCGACTTCATCCTCATCATGGAAGGAACTGACCGCATCAAGCCTCTCCGACCCGCTTCTCCTGAACCTGGCCGTATAATCATCATCCGTGGGCACATAACCCTTTATCTTTTGATAAGCCTCCCAGGTTGTAAGTATATCACAGTATTTAACGTAAAAATCAAACCAGGAGCTTAAGGTATCATCGGGATAAGGCGTTCTGAAGAGCATGGTCTTGTGAAGTCCTTCCGGATCGACAAAGCATGAGATATCATCCACCATGACAGTTACGTTCTTAGGAACAAAGCCCTTCTTTATAAGGATCTTAAGAAGCCTTACATGTTCCGCCGGTAATGCCTCAGATGAACACATGTTGTAGTACTTACCGTCAGGCAATGCCTCCACATCGGTAAAGCCTGCACGGGATGAACCAAAGAGCAGTGAATCGAACTCGTCCTTGTGGTTTAAGATGTAACGCATCTTGATGTAGTTCTTGTTGGCTTCGATACCGTTGTTGCGGGGATACTCGTAGTGGAAGATATTGTAGGGGTCTACACCCACGTTAATCGTGATGAAGAAACCCAGGACGATCACCGAAAATATAGCGAACTTCAATATGAACTTTATCAAACCATTATTATTTTTCATAAATTCACTTCACTTTTCTATAATTATAGTGAACGAATTTAATTCGTTCACTTTGCGCCGATTGCGAGGCATCGCAGATGCCCTTCCCATCGCAATCGTGTGCATCAATTTATTATAGTAAACGAAATTATTTATTTCGTTTACTATAACGTAAGCGAAGCGGCATACATTTCGGACGGGAGGAAGAGTGCTCCCCGACCGGACGGTAGTTCGTCATGAGGGGTACCGCGAAGCGGTGGAGTCCTTATGACAGTAGGAGAGTGAAAAGCACGAGAATGGATTCGAGTTCTTTTCCGCTACTCTGACGGTTCGTCCAAAATCGTATGACGCAGAGCGTATCTGATTTGATATTCTAGAATTTAAAATAGATAAATTCCTGAATCTCCGTATTATGCGTCTTAAGAGCGATAACAAGGATCGCCGATGCAATATAGATAACCCAGCGAACGGGCGCCTTCATCTTATTCATCTTAAGCAGCAGGTCACCCTTCCCGTTAAAGTGATCGAAAACAAGCAGCAATAGGATCGCCGCTGAAGTCTTTATCACGGATTTATCACTCATGGTCATCTGGGTCATTGCACCCTGCAGGTCAAGGTCCGTAAACATGCTTCGGACTATATAGAAGGCTTCCGAAATCGAATTAGCCCTGAAGAACATCCATGCGTAGCTTACGATACAGAAGGTAAGGATCGTGAGCATGAGCTTTACCGGCCCTGGCAGGTTTTTCTCCTTCTCCCTGTCAAGCTTTATTGCCTCCTTAATCCTGTTTTCGATCACCTGCGCCACTCCGTGAATACCTCCCCACAGAACGAAGGTCCAGCTTGCTCCGTGCCACAGACCGCTTAATAAGAAGGTTATAAGAAGGTTAAGGTCCCGTCTTGCCTTCTTGCACCTGTTCCCGCCAAGGGGAATATATACATAGTCCCGAAACCAGGTTGACAAGGATATATGCCACCTGCCCCAGAATTCCTTAATGCTTGATGCAAGATAGGGCTGTCTGAAGTTGCCTGTAAGCTCAAATCCCAGCATCCTTGCAACGCCTATGGCCATATCCGAATAACCCGAAAAATCGCAATAGATCTCGAAGGTATACAGAATGGTAGCCCAGGCGAAGCATATTCCGTGATGCTCCGGCACCTTATTGAATACCTCATCCACATACTTGACCATCATATCGGCTATGACTATCTTTTTTATCATACCGAGCATCAGAAGCCTTGCTCCGTATACGACGGAATCATAGTCAAATAACTTCTCCTTGTCTATCTGAGGGATGAAGTGACCGGCCCTCTCTATGGGACCCGATGATACATTGGGAAAGAAGGAAACGAAGATAGCGTATTTACCGAAGTGTCTTACGGGCTCTGTCTTACCCCTGTAGACATCGACAAGATATCCGACGGCCATAAAGGTGTAAAAGGAGATACCCACAGGCATTATGAGCTTAAGAGTTGTCTCATGCACCGGTATGCTTATCCTGTTTAAGACCTTCGACACCGTATACAGCGCAAAGTTTAAATATTTGAACACAAACAACAGGGATAATGCCGTGATCACCCCTGTTATCATGATCGTCTTTTTCTTATTTTCTTCCCGCTCCCTATCTATCAGAATGGCACATAAAAACGAAGCAACCATCGTTATAAGGATAACGGCAAGATATCTTACATCATAGCTTATGTAAAACCAGGCATTTGCTGTAAGTATGACGATCCATCTGTATTTATGCGGCATCAGCCAGTAAACAGTAAATACGATGGCCATGAAAATCGCAAAGGCCGCTGTCGAAAATAGCATTATTCACTCCTCAACCTGCAACAGCCTTAAGCCCGTCGCGCTCATTAAAACTTAAATCCCCGCCTCTTAAGTCGATGACAGGACCTCCTGTTCCCAGTATATAATCCTTAGTGATGGTTACCCGGCCGATATTGTCATCCTTGGGAATCTCATACATTATATCCAGCATGATCTCTTCGATTATAGACCGTAAGGCTCTGGCTCCCGTATCCTTCAAAAGGGCCTTCTTTGCTATTTCATGTAAGGCCTCATCATCAAAGTCAAGCTCAACCTCGTCCATGGCAAGAAGCTTCCTGTACTGCTTGATTATCGCATTTCTTGGCTCTTTAAGTACATCCACCAGCATATCCTCCGTAAGCCCCTCCATGGTTGCTATAATGGGAAGACGGCCCACAAATTCGGGGATCATACCGAACTTCTTGATATCTTCCACCGTTACCTCTTTTAAGATATCCTTCTTCTTATCAAGGACATCCTTAAGCTCCGCATTAAAGCCTATGGAGGTCTGCTTCCTAAGCCTCTGCTTTATTATCTCATCAAGCTCGGGAAAGGCACCGCCGCATATAAAGAGGATATTCTTGGTATTGATGGTTGTAAGCGGTACCATTGCATTCTTGCTATTGGAACCCACCGGAACCTCGATCTCACTCCCTTCAAGGAGCTTAAGCATTCCCTGCTGGACTGACTCTCCCGAAACATCCCTGGAGTGGGTATTCTTCTTCTTGGCGATCTTATCGATCTCATCTATGAATATGATGCCTGTTTCCGCCTTCTCCACATCATTGTCGGCAGCCGTTAAGAGCTTGGTGACAACACTCTCTATATCATCGCCAATATAACCGGCCTCGGTAAGCGAAGTGGCATCCGCTATGGCAAGGGGTACATCCAGAAGCTTTGCCAGTGTCTTAACAAGATAGGTCTTGCCACATCCCGTGGGACCTATAAGGAGAACATTTGACTTCTCAATATCAACATTTCTAAATTCCTCGCCGTATTTATCCTCACGCTGTTCCTCAGACGAAACCCTCTTATAATGGTTGTATACGGCAACCGAGATTATCTTCTTGGCCTTCTCCTGACCTATAACATACTCATCCAGCATCTGCTTGATCTTATGAGGCTGGGGTATCTTGGCCAGGTCTATAACTGGCCCTGTTTTCTTGGACTTTTTCTTAACCCTGGTCTTCTGGCCGAAAAGACCGGGTATATCGGACATATTAAGGAAGCTTATGCCGGGGAAGCCCTGAAGCAGGTTTGATGCATCCTGACCGGGCTTGTCATCCCCGTTTTCTTCCTTCTTATCCTCATCAGGATTCGCCTCTTCCATGGCTGCGGGCTGCCCGGTTAGAGCAGGTCCCTCCTGCTCCTCCTTCCGCATCGCATCAGCCGACTGCTTATTAAGATCACCGAATATGCTCCCAAGGGGAGTTCCCTTCCGGGCATTGGCCCCGGTGGCGAAGGGATTGATGGTCGGGAAACCGAACTGACCCATTGTATCCATGGTCTTATGCATACAGTCCGAGCATATATACATGCCGTCGAGAAGCTTGAACATATCACTTACCTGGCTCCTGCTCCTTCTGCACATCTGGCAGTATACCTCGTAATCACCGTCGTTATTGCTATTGTTATTATTTGTATTGTTTATATCCGAATCCGACATTTATTTCTCACCTTTCATCAACAGTTTTGCAGAAAATATCTTTTATTCATACTAAGGGCTCTCACCATCCAGAGCGGAAGCTTCTTATATCTCTTACCGAGAAGATAGCCCAGATACTTAAAGCAGCATCCCCACACAAACGGAATGATCAGATACGGCTTATGAATATCTTTAAAATATGAAAATGCCGACCTTATATACTTAGCCCCTTCGGATTCAGATGAAATGCCTTCGAAAACCTCCGGATGCTCAGCCTGAGATACCGCCAGATCGAAGTTACGGTGCAGCTGCTGCATGGGCTTGTATTCATGGGTATGAATAACACAGGCATCCGCCATATATGCGATCCTGTATCCGTTCATTATAAGATTATGGGCATATATCATATCCTCGTTGAAAATTGTACGGCGGGTAAACCCGCCCAGTTTATCATAAACATCCCTTCTGTAGGCCGCGCATACATTGGAACAGAAGAAGGTCTTGATACCCAGTCTGTCAATATCCTCCTTGCCCTTTATCTCTGTTACATCCGGATAGTTAAAGCCTCTTGTAAAGCACTCGCCCGGGCTTGAATCCGCATCGGCCTTCTGCCTTGCATAAGCAGCTCCGATCTCAGGATTTAACAGATGTCTCGTAAGGTTCTCGATAAGCTTATCGTCTGCGGGGATAGCATCCTGTGTCATCATGATGAAGGTATCGGCATCCGAATGCCTGACAGCCTCGGCCCTGGTTCCGCCATGGTCATATTCATCCACGGCAAGCTCATATACCTTAAGCTCACATACATCCATAGCCAGTTCTATAAGATGGGGGCTTATATGATCCCGCTCCGATAAACGGGTATACATTATTATTATTTTATCGGGACGGATGGTCTGTCCCTTAAGCCCTTCAAGGAGTCGTACCAGCTTTTCATCGGGCTTGTATACAGGGATTATTATATCAGTACGCATTTTCGTTTATAAACCCTTTAAACACCGTAAGAAACAATATCTTTATATCGAATCCCATGGTCCAGTTCTCAATATAGTACAGATCGTATTCTATCCTCTTCTCAATGGATGTATCCCCACGAAGGCCGTTGATCTGGGCCCATCCGGTCATTCCCGGACGCACCTGATGCTTGATCATATATCTGGGTATGGTCTCCCTGAACTGTTCCACAAAAAGGGGTCTTTCGGGACGGGGGCCCACCAGGCTCATCTTACCCGCAAATACGTTAAATAACTGTGGCAGCTCATCCAGACTTGTCTTCCTTAAGAACCTGCCGATACCGGTGACCCTTGGATCATCCTTGACCGTCCAGCCCTTTTCCTCCTCCTTATCCTCCTGTACATACATGGTACGGAACTTCAGCATCTTGAAGGGCTTATTGTGAAGTCCCACCCTCTCCTGTTTGAAGATAATAGGGCCGGAGCTTGTACACCTTATCATTATTGCCGATGCCAGCATGATGGGAGATGACAGAATGATCAGGATAAATGAACCTACTATATCCACCACTCTCTTCATTATTATA
This sequence comes from Lachnospiraceae bacterium UBA3641, assembly GCA_002373875.1. GTDB lineage: Bacteria > Bacillota > Clostridia > Lachnospirales > Lachnospiraceae > UBA2868. Next base: position 26,438 of record DFKQ01000011.1, on the reverse strand, counting down.
TTTACGGTATTGGTAAGAGGCACATGCCTTATGTTTATAACGGGAAGTCCCTGTAAATCCTCGGTATATGGCTTATTGGGAATGATCCCGGCGTAATCGGGGATGAACTTCGTGTGGACGCCTGACTTTTCGCACATGTTTACTATCTCTTCAAGACGTCCGTATTCCTTAAGGGACAGGGTTATCGCTATTTCATCAAGCTTGTTCTCCTCAAGGATTATGGGCAGGTTGTCAACAGCGCCCATGACCTTTACTCCCTTATACATGGTTCCCCGTTCCACATTATCGTCGAGTATCCCACGTACCACATAACCCCACTGGGGGTTCAAGCGTATCCTGTTGATATATGACTCTGCCGATTTGGAATATCCCACAAGAAGGACATACTTAAGATTGTAGCCCTTCTTCCTGAAGAACCTGAGAAGATACCTGATGATATTCCTTATGAGAGTCTCAGCGAATATATTGGCACACCAGAAGATGAATATCATCTCTCTTGAAAAGTGTGTCTGACCGAGAATGTACATGGCAACGATAAGACCAAGGCTTCCTACGGTATTGGCCTTGATTATATTATACAGCTCCCTCTTACGTCCCGAGGCCCGCTTACTGTTATACAGATTAAAGAAATAATACAAAAGCAGGTATGAGGGTACAACGAAATACATGACCTTCCTGAAATAGCTGGTGGGAAGACTCATCGTAAAATCGATCAGACCGCTCTTGAACTTAAGCCACCAGGCAAACCAGTACATCCCGGCTATGATGACTCCATCAAGCACTATATGTATTCTGTTGAAAATCCTCTGATTATCCTTGATCATTTTGTTTATACAGCTCTACACCGTAAACCTCAGTACGGCATTTCTCCACAATTCCCATTGTATCCTGAAGTAATTAACAAGGTTTTCCTTCCTGAAGGGGAACTTCTTATCGCGTCTGCACATGGTGATGCCCTTAATAAGTCCCCTGACATAAGTCACACCCTCACCCTTCTTCATAAAAAATACAGTCTTAAGCAGATATCCGATGATGAGAAAGGGCAGGTTTATGATAAGCTGCAATAACGGCATATTCTTATAAGCCAGATAGACATTGTTTCTGGATGACAGGCTTATCTTGAACCTGTTATATCTTGAACCCGACGCACCGCTTCCGACATGATATACCACTGCTCCCGGTGCATATGTATTTATGTACCCGCATATCCTTGCCCGGTATCCTATATCAACATCCTCAAGATAGGCGAAATGGGCTTCATCGAAATAACCTGTCTCATCAAATACAGACCTTCTGTATATAGCAGCCCCCGCACATGACGAAAAGACCTCCGCAGCCCTGTCGTAATTCTCAGCCGGCTTATCCTTCCCCCGTGCGAAGGCCCAGCCAAGACAGCAGTACATATCACCTGCGTTGTCACAAAGCTCCGGAGCATTCATCTGAAGCATCCTGGCATTCACCGAAAAAATCCGTTCGTCGTCTCTTATGGCATTATACAACTCACCCGCAAAGTCAGGCAAGACCCGTGTATCATTGTTCAAAAGGATGATATAGGGAGCCCTTGCCGCCTTGATACCCTCATTCACCGCCCTTGAAAAACCATAATTCTTATCAAGCTCAATAATCCTTGTGTCCGGTCTCACTTCCCTGATCACGTCAAGGCTTGCGTCAGTTGATCCGTTATCCACGACAATAAGCTCTGTATCCTTAAGTGTTTGGACGTTCAGCGCTCCGATACATTCCTTAAGATACTTCTCTCCGTTGTAATTGGGTATGACGATGGAGACCTTCATTTCCTTCTAAACTCCGCATATGGATCAAATACCGTTATGTAGCGGTCTGACATTACAGGCCTCTTGCCAAAAACAACCGCTTCCTTCTTGATCATCATACAATCCGCCGCCAGACCATATGTCCTTCTCTGTATGGACGCCCTATGGAGATAACCTGAGAAATTACCGTTCATACCTCTGAAGTCAGGCTTTAATCTCCCGTAATCGTCATAGGAATATCCGGCGGAATCGATCCTTCCCTTCTTATCGTATATCTTTCCGCCCACAGCTCCCACTTCATCCCTGCATAAGGTTCCCGCCAGTTCCGAAAGGTAATCCGCATTCAGGGGCGATATCCTATCACCCATGATCATTATGAAGGGTTCGGAAATAGCATTGAACTCTTCCCTGCTTATCTTCTCCCAATCGGTCCTTGTCATCAGCTTGATATTGAGGGTTTTCGGAACATACTTAACCCTGTAGAAACCGAGATGGGAGGTGTTGACAACCGAAGCCTTAATACCCAAACGGTTAAGATGATCCGCTACCGCCCTCTTACCGGCCTCGTAGGCGTACAGCTTGGAATCGGGATTCTCGGCAGTAGAAGCAAAACTCGATCTCCAGTGATACAAAACCTTGGGAACATGGTATATCTGCGAGGGGTCCATAAGTTCAATGCACCGTAAAATAAAGTCATGATCCTGAGCCCCGTTATACTCGCTCTTAAAGCCGCCGGCTTTAACGGCAATCTGTAACCTCACAACAAAAAAGTGGCATATATAATTCGTTGATCTTAAAAGATCGATATCGAAGTCAGGCTTGATATGGGGATCGAAGTATCTCGTACCTGCCTGATTAACCTTATCCTCATCCGTGTACAGGGCCTTGTACCTGTTCCGGTATATATTTCCGTCCCTTTCCATTCCCGATTCAAGGGCACTCATGACCTCATAGAGGGCATCAGGCGTCAGTATATCATCATGGTCAAGAAATCCCACATAATCACCTGTCGCCATCACAAGGGCATCATTAAGGTTCCCGGATATTCCTCTGTTCGATCCGAGCTTTTTGTATTTTATCCGATCCGAAACCGTCTCTTTAAGCCCTTCCCTGATCCTGTCGAGATTATCCTTTACGATATCGGAATCACTTCCGTCAGCAATACACAGCTCCCAGCCGTCGTAGGTCTGCCTGACCACGGACATGACCATCTCTTTTAAGAAAACAGGATCCGTATTGTATGCAGGCACCAGTATACTGAACTTATAATTATGGAAAAAGGTCCTACTCCTCTGCCTGCCGAGTTCTTCCGAGGTTGGACGCGAGCTTAACATCGCCTGCATATAGCCGGCTTCATCGTCATCCCTCTTAAGCCTTTCCACCACCTTATAACAGGTCTTTTTCAACCCGTTCCGCCTGTAGTAGCTTATTCCTCGCTGAATATTAAATTTGTTGATCCTGTTGCTGTATTTCATATATTTCCCTTATGATCAATCCTCCCGTTTTACGGGTCCCTCCTTACGATAATAATCACACCTGCTCTTCTCACATATTTCCTTAAGCTCATCAACCGATCTGCTCAGGAACTCATCCGGCCTTACGGTCCTGTCATCAACATAGAATCCGTTTTGACCGGGCCATGGCTTGCCATAGATGATCTCATCATAGGGTATTTTCCATTTTTCCAGCCATTTAAGTACTACCTTGGCTGTATTGGCATTTATAAGACCTATGTTACCCTGATACGTTTTCATATTCCTTGACGTAAACAGAACTATCTTCGCTCCCTGCTCCTTATATTCTCTGATTCTGTTGACCATGTCCTTGTAGGGAACCATATCCTCGTATCGTTCATCCTTCCCCTTTATGGGACACAAGGTTCCGTCTATATCGAATATAAAAGTGAGTCCTTCATACTCCATGATCCAATCTCCCCGGCATTTCTGTTTCCCGACATTTTCTGTTCCCTGTCATCCCGCACATAGAAGGGACTTCCCTATCCCTCGCCTTCGATCTCCTCCATTATCCTTACCGCATTCAATATAAACCCAAGCACCTTCTTCGGTCTGTCAATATGAAGCGGCAGCATGGACAGGAACAGGGATACCTCATATATACGGACAAGCTTATAATCCAGATCATTTTCATAAAGATATTCCCTGAATATCTTTATAAATCTGTCATTGTCACAGTCAATCTTAAGGCTTAAATTCATGTCAGGACCTATCGATAATTCATACTGGTCGGAATTAAAGTAATCATATGACCCGCATATGGAATGGGACAGCTTGGCGATATCATAGTAGGGATTCATATATAATCCCTCTTCATCTGCGGCTCCCTTGGGATCTATGAGCTTAAGCAACCTTGCATCATTATTGTAAAGGATATTTGAAAAACACAGATCACCGTGGGCGACTACCTTGATCTTAACAAATTTACGGTCAGAGGTTATCCTCTCATACAGGCTCTTATAACGACTGATTATCTCATCTATATCCTTATAAGCCGTTCCCAGGCTGATGTAGGAGCTTATTTCATCATACCCCTTAAGTGTCTTAAGCAATCCGACTCTTTCATCAACCTTTTCAATGTAAAGCCGCCTGGCTTCCCTTTCGTACTCCTCCCCGGTTACCTCTTTTTTCTTTCTTATCTTAATAAAATGGAAGAGCATCTTAAGGATCGACCGGAATTCCTCCTCATCTATGGCACCGTGAACATAGCGCAGGGCCAGATCGGTCATATGGTATCTCTCTATTGAATAGGATGCGATATCGCCCTCCTCCCTGTAATCGAATACGGTACCGTACCACTGCTTCATTTCGGGAGGCAGGAGGGTAAAATACTTATACTCCTTTCTTAGCTTATCCACATTATTTGATGACTTTACTACCGTGTATTCGTCTCCCTTAAGGGCATTGAAGAACCTGGCATCAAATCCGCTTGTGATAAAAGTCCTGAAATTGTTTACATCCGACAGGGCCGTGAATACATTCGACCTTATCTTCTCATATGCGGTTTCATCAGCTGCATTTCCTGCCCTCAGCCATGCGTCGAAGGAAGGATACATGACCGCAGCTATAATTTCTCCGTTATAAACCGCGTAGTTTTCATTTACATAGAGGGTCTTCTCCAAAAGGATCAAAAGGCCCCTCTCATCCACCGTCTCATGGTCGGAATATATCTTAAATACAGGGTAATCCCCGCCCTTGTATTCATTCTGCAATCCATAGGCTTCATCCGGTTCCATAAAGGCTTCCACCTGCTCATATCCAAGAAACAAGGCTTTTGATCGCTGCTTTAAGGACTGCCTCTTGAAGATCGTATCCCCGAAGCTTTTATGTCCCGTTATAACCCGTATCTCCTGATCCGGTTTTCTCGAATCATCATAAATTACGATTACTTTTTTCATCTTTTACCCTGAAACAGTTACTTTTATTTTCTGTATCTTCCGACACACAGGGCAACCCCCTGTATTGCTGTACAGATCGCTATAACAGTTATGCTGAATGTCGTATATGTCCTCCGAAGCACAATGTCCCTGGTCGACATTATAGAGGTTATATAATCCGAAAATATACCTGCATTGTAGCTGATATCCGTTATCCATGCTATCAGGAAGAGGAGTCCTCCTTCAAGGACCCATGCTGCAAAGGACATAAGAATGATTATGGCATATCTTCCCGATACCAGCCGCTTAACATGATCATACGCCGACCTCATCATTTCAAGAAACCTTAAGACCGTCATCGAATTCTTCGAATCCCGGTTTATTATGATGTATTTGTTAAGATACCCGTATGCCGGCATAAAGATCATATAAACAAACACGGTAAAGATCACAAATACAGCCAGAAAGACCGAAACTCCCGATATTTTAGCGGGATACATTACATGCAAGGGTATCAGGATAAGCACAAGGGCCGCGGTATCAAAAAACCTGTCTGTAAGGGTCCCTGCGATGCCCATGCCCGCATTCCCGGTCATCCTTGAGTATACGAACATCCTGTATATCTCACCCAGTTTAAAGGGAATGATGAGGTTAACAAGCGTCGTTCTAAGATAGGCAAAAACAAACCTTCCAAACTCCACCCTGTTTTCAAGAAGCACCAGGTACATTCTGAACATCTTAATTGTATGTATGATCAGGAACCATACTATACATATGATCCCTCCGAGCGTTATCTTTAATATGTTCACGATATTTCATCAGCCTCGTATTTATCCACCGGTTTATCCCTGTAATCACCTGTTATCGAGACGGGATCCATATAGTAATCCTTAAGCATCTTAAGCACCTTTACTGCCTGATCCATCATCTTCACATTGCTTACCTGATCATCCTCGCGCCAGGAAACCGGATAGAACCTGATATCATGTCCATAGTATTCGGATGCAAGGATCATACAGTAGTTAAACATAAGATTGTCGGGAAATTTCTCGTAGAACCTGTCTTCAAGCATCTTCGTCTTATAAATGTTAAGTCCGGATCCCAGATCGTATATCCTCCTCCTTACTACCGCTGCAAACAGAAGATCATAGATCACGTTTCCGAAGGTTCTGAAGGCTGAATATCCTTCCAGCTTCGATCCCCTCATAAACCTGGCCCCAAGCACGCAGTCATGTTTCCTGTGGTATCCCTTTTTAAGCACCGGAAGAAAATCATGTATCGACCCCTGATCATCTCCGTGAAGGACTAAAACGTAATCAAATCCTTTTCTCAATGCGTAATCAAACGCCACCTTGTGGGAGCCCCCGAGCCCGTAATTCTCCTTGTTTCGAAGTAGCTTTACCGGTATCTGAGGATGCTTCCTGATGAATGCCGCAACAACCATCTCGGTATTATCGGTACTTCTGTTGTTGACGACAATGATCTGGGAAACAAATCCGAGAACCTCATCATCAAACTGTGAAAGCACACGTATTATCTGTTTTTCGCAATTATAGGCCGGAATAAAAACAAGTATCCTGTCCATTACTCATACCTCACAAATCCACCGTTTGTACTGTAATCTATGCGTTCAACCCGCATTTCGTCTTCGGTATACTCGAATCCCTCAGGGATATACACGTTCTCATCTCTGTAATTGTATAAACACTTCTCTTTCCTGTTAAGCGTATAGTAAGCAGCGCTCTCAGCCGCTTCCTCTCCGACAACATTAAGAACCGACTGATTGTAATGGAATTCATCCACCATATATTCGGTACTCACCGAATTGAGGACGGTAGTAGCCAGTGCGTAGTATCCGCTGGTTTTGCACATATTTATCTGGGAATAAACAATATTATCGAAGTAGTACTTACCTGTAAGCGTCCGACCGGGCGTAACCATGAACACCTTCTGAAGTCCACCGATAAAGAGGGGCCTTATTATATTGTCCATGTTTTGATTATACTGCTCACTCGTCATTCCGTCTTCCGCATCGGACTCTCCCTGAAGCCATATAACATACTGCTTCCTGATGTAATAGTCGTTGCTGGCAAGCCATACCTGAGCCCGCTTCTGTCTCTCGGAGAAGTCATCCATAACCGGTGCACTCATGAAGAAATTCGTGTCCCGGCCTCCGGCCGAAGCTGATACCGCCACTATGGGAACCCCGGTAAGCTCGTAATATTTATTGGCAAAGGCAGATACCATTGAGCCCTTCTTGCCTACTGCAGCATCGGATATTGCTGCATTCTCATTGATCCCGAAGGGTTCCTTAATGGGATAAAGCCTTGTCGGATCGGATATCGCGCGGAATTCGTAACCGTGTCCTTCCTTCACTTCCGGAGCATATGCTGCATTTCCTCCCGTTCCCGACATGTTGCTCTGCCCCATGAACATAACAAGATCAACTATGATCTTGCCGTCATCCGTTCTCAGGATCTTATCCTCTTCATCAACCTTTTCCGGAATCTCTTCTTCCTCTTCCTTATCATCCTGAGGGATCTCGGAATAGGGTACGGCATCCTGTGCTTCCACATTAAGCATGGTGTTGTCGACACCTTCGGAAGCTTCAGCTTCCGCAGCATCTTGCGTTTCCCGTTCCTCATCGTCAACCTGTATTTCCCTAAGAGGGGTATCCGACGAGGGATCGCCGGCAGCCGTATCATTCCCGACACAGCCTGTCATGATTATACATATGCACATTACCATTACCGGTATTACAAGTGCTGTCTGTATTTTTCTTCTGATTTCTTTGTTTGTCATATACTATCTGTTCGATTCCTTTTTTCCGAATCCTTTAGCACTCCCTGATCCGTCAGCTTTATCAGTGTTCTCCTGCCTTCCCCTTTGGGAGGAAGGTAACCGGAGGCCGTATCAGGCCGTCTGGCGTTTTTCCAGCGTCATCTTCCTGCTTATGAAGTTATACACCATGACCACGCCTGTTGCAAACATCTTGACAAGCGTTGTGATAAGTGAAGGATGATCGGCAACTAACACCGGCACCACCTTATCACATACTATCACTCCAAAATACAGAATAAGTTCATTGAGTCCCAGTCCCACGATGGACAGAACGGTAAAGATAATGAATTCCTTTTTCCTGTCCATGTCCTCTCTTCTCTCAAACACGAACTTCATACTCATAATATAATTGTATATAAGCGATATACAAAAGCCGAAAAGTCCGCCGACGGCAGCTGCCGCAGCAACATCCATTCCTGCCGCATTCCGGCATAAAGCCGATACTCCCAGCGTGATCAGATAATCTATTATAAATGCTGTTCCGCCCACAAAACCGAACTTGATTATCTGATTCATCAGCTTCTTCTTATCATTCTTCTTTTCATCATTCATATCTTATCATCCCTTATATCCTGTCTTTCTGAGCGCAGCGAAGGATCTTTCTATATTATAATTATATGATCTTATTCAGTTCCCTGAAGTCCTTAAGTGATTGTCGTCCGATCCTGAATATCCTCTTTAAATTTATTGAATTAACCCCACCCTGCCTTGGTCTGAAGGTTATGGGTATAAACCGGATCTTCCTCAGATGTTTGGTAAAAAGTACCGTTAAAAGGACATTTGCCAAAAAGAAATCCTTCGGAACATAATCTATCTCTTCACCCAGCACATCGGCATTCATAAGCCTGTAGGGTGTATTGGCATCCGTAACATCAACATGAAAGCACAGCCTTATCACAAGCTTCAGAACCTTAGTCACCACGATCCTTGAAAACCCGTCCTCTCTGTGATTGCGATAACCTATAAGCATGTCGTACTTAGTCCGTCCGTCCCAGAAGGCACCGAATTCGGATGCGAAGGTCTGCCCGTCGGAATCCGTCTGGAAAATGTACTCAGCTCCCTGCTCAAGGGCATAACGATATCCATACATTATGGTGGACCCGTGCCCGCCGTTTTCCTTATTAAGCACCGTAAGCTTGGGCTTATCCTTCTTTAGTGCATTAAGCACTTCAAGGGTGTTATCCCTGCTTCCGTCATTGACTATGACAAGCCTTGAATCACCGCTCCTTTCATCCACCACCGGATACCAGTCCTCCACGACCTGTCTTATATTCTCTTCTTCATTGTAAGCCGGTATGACAATGTACAGGCTGTCCTTAATTCTTTCCATCATTCTCTCTTGTGCCGCAAAGCGTGCCCATGGCACGCCCGGTAACTGCCAGCGTAAATAAATAATATATGCTCCCGACCACCAGCTTGGAGGCCGTTGATTCCGAAAAAATCCTCAAAACAAAAAACACGGATATAAGTACGATCATATATCCCGCCGCAAGGACTATCGTAAAGGCATCCCTGCGTCCTGCCGTTTTGTCATGGCATCCTCTGCCGGATCCCGAAAAGAAGGCAAGCACCGTGACCATAACGAAGAAATCATAAGTCCTGTGGTAAGTGATTATCAGAGACCACAGAACAAGAATGCCCATAAATTCACCGTCCATACCCTCCGGGAGTCTAAGCGCCATTACAAACAATACTGCCATAACAATAAGCGCAAGTACATATGCAAGGGCCGAACCATTAAGTAACGCCCCGAAGTCAAGTCCTCCCTCAGCCGCAAGTGCGGACGAAACCCTGAGAGGTTTGATCACCATGTTTATAAACGAATCATTGAGCTCTGTGGCGCAGGCAGCCGTAAGGATCACATGGCCTGCTGCCGAAAGAGCTATTTCAGGATATCTCTTTTTGTAAACAAAATACAGGCACAGGGGAACCGTCAGGGTATATTTGAAATAGCAGATAAAAAGACTAATCACCGTTGCCGCAAACAGACCGGCATGACGCCTGCCAACTCTGCCCCCGGCACTGCCATCCGACGTTTCCTCGCAAGGATACATCCCTTCAAACCATACTGCCAGAAGGAAAAAGAAAAAGGAAAAAATTGTATGCTGTCCCACTCCCAACTGGTTCCTGTATGGTGTACCGGCGATCATAAGAAGCATGAAGGCAGCAAACACATCCCGGTCCGCGTCTTTAAGAAAGGTTCTCCTTAACAGAAAAACAATGCCTGCGGTAAATATCAGATTAGATATTAAAAAGGCATATCTGGCCGTAAGGGGCTTCATAAAGGTATATGGCAGCAGCAGCAGCAAGAGCGACGGAAACTGGTTGGCCTCCATGTTCTGCTTAAGTCCCTTATCCGTATACAACCTGTAAAAATCATTAAGGGCCGGATATTCATACGCCTTCTGCGGATCCTCTGACAGGTCATAGGGATCAAGGCCCATACTCAAAGCCTTGGCAGCATCCCACTGAAAGTCCTGGCTTGACTGAGCCGCGTTTCTGACACCCTGTATAAGCGAGATAAGGGCCATGGCCGCAAGAAGTGTCAGGATCACATATCTTACGGCCCTTTTGCCCCATATCTTTTCAATACTATCAACCATCTTAAGCTACTTTATATTTGCAATAACCGCTTCCTTTAACTCCGAAAGCTTCTTATCAGCATCATCAAGGTCATTACCCTTTATGCCCATATAGAACTTGATCTTGGGCTCGGTACCCGAGGGCCTGGCGCAGCACCATGAATCATTCTCAAGCTCGAAATAAAGAACGTTCGATTCGGGAAGCCCGGTTTCGGATTTGGCTCCGGTCTCCATGTTTATCACTTCATTCTTCTTATAATCCCTGAACTCCTTAACCTTAAGGGATGCAAACTGCTTAGGAGGATCCTTGCGGAGCTTGTCCATGATGTTCTGTATCTCCTGAGCCCCCTCTATACCCTTCATGGTAATGGTATGGATTCCCTCCTTGAAGAAGCCGTACTGCTCATAAATCTTTATCATCTGATCCCATACGGTCATCCCCTTGCTCTTGCAGTAGGCGGCAACCTCGCACAGGCACATAACGGCCACTATCGCATCCTTATCCCTTGCATGGGTCCCGGCCAGACAGCCGTAACTCTCCTCAAGACCGAATACGTAATTGTTAGTGTGCTTCTCTTCAAACCACTTGATCTGTTCACCTATGTACTTAAAGCCCGTAAGCACTTCTATGAGCTTAACATTGTAGGCCTCGCATATGGGATCTGCAAGATTGGTCGTAACTATCGTCTTAACAAGGGCCGGATTTTCGGGCATTGTGCCGGTAGCTGCCCTCTCCCTTAAGATATATTCGGCTATGAGCATTCCTGACATATTGCCCGTGAAGGGAATGTATTCACCCGACTTTGTATCCTTGGCATATATACCCAGCCTGTCCGCATCGGGGTCCGTTGCAAGGACGATATCAGCATCCTTCTCCTTAGCCAGCTTAAGGGCCAGAGTGAATGCCTTGGGATCCTCGGGGTTGGGATATTCAAGAGTGGTAAAGTCAGGATCCGGAAGCTCCTGCTCGGGAACCACATATACCTGCTTGAATCCAAGCTCCGACAGGATTCTCCTTACAGGCAGGTTACCTGTCCCGTGGAAGGGTGTATAAACGATCTTGATGTCATCGGCCATGGCCTTAATAACTTCGGGATGGATGATCTGCTTCTTAAGCTCTTCCATGTAGGGATCATCTATATCCTTGTCGATTGCAACATAAAGACCCCGGGCAACAGCCTCGGCCTTATCCATTGTCTTAACCTCGTTGTAATCGGTCACTGCCTTGACTTCATTTATTATATCAACATCCCTTGGCGAGGTTATCTGGGCGCCATCCTCCCAGTATGCCTTATACCCGTTGTATTCCGGAGGATTGTGGGAAGCCGTTACCATGACACCCGCTGTGCAATGAAGCTTCCTTACCGCATATGACAGCTCCGGTGTGGGACGAAGGGAAGTAAATACATATGCCTTTATCCCGTTTGCGTTAAGGCAGAGAGCCGTCTCATCCGCGAACTCGGGAGACATCCGCCTGCAGTCGTAGGAGATTGCCACACCCTTATCCTGTGTTCCCTGCTTCAAAATGTAGTTAGCCAGACCCTGAGTTGCCCTTCTTACGGTATAGATGTTCATCCTGTTGGTTCCCGCACCTATAACACCGCGAAGGCCGCCTGTTCCGAACTCCAGATCCTTATAGAACCTGTCCTCGATCTCGGCTTCGTTGCCCTCTATTGCCTTAAGCTCAGCCTTGGTCGCGTCATCGAAATACGCATCTTCACACCAGTATTTGTACTGCTCCTTGTAACCCATATCTTTACCTCCTGTTTTTATTTTACCCTCATCCGTCACCTTCGGTGACATCTTCCCCCAATGGGGGGCAAGGGATTTTTACTATCTCACTGCTCAGACCCTCTTGTCCTGATCCATCATCCGACCATAGAGGTGGGATTTCCATTTAATACAAAATTGGAATGATCCAACGAAAAATTGGGGTTAAAATAGGGATCCCCCTTATCAAGCTCTTCCTTCCAGATGGCTTTAAACAATTCACATTCTTTGTTATACCGTTCAGCCTTCTCCTTATCCGCCGCTTCCGTAACATCGGTCCCTCTCGACCGTGATTCGTAATGGAAGAGTTCGGCAAAGGGGGTGAATACATTAAGGAGTCCCTTCCTGCGAAGCTTCAGGCAGTAATCCACATCATTAAGTGCCACGGCCAGATCCTCGTTAAGTCCTCCCACCGAGTCAAAATCGGCCTTCCCTGTCATAAGGCAGGCTCCGGTAACCGCCGATACATTCTGGGCATAACAGAGGCGCCCCATGTAGCCCAAATTCTCCTTGTTCATGCCGTAATGGGAATGGCCGGCCGTCCTGTGGGCACCAAGTCCCAGCACTATTCCCGCATGCTGGATCGAATAATCCTCGTAATAAAGCATACAGCCCACCGCGCCTACATCGGACCGCTGGGCATACATAAGCATCTCTTCAAGCCAGGTTCTTGTTATAACTTCCGTATCATTGTTAAGGAGTACCAGATACTCGCCCCTCGCACATGAAGCTCCGAAATTATTTATCTTCGAGTAATTAAACCCGGATGGGATTTCTTCCCTGTACTGAACGACATCTATACGCGGATGCTTCTTCAGGGATTCGTAATACCCGAAGGTTTCCTTATCGGTACTGTTATTCTCGATAACTATGATCTCGTAATTATCATATGAGGTCTTATCGATTATGGAATCTATGCACCTTCTCAGATCACTCACATGGTCCTTATTGGGGATCAGTATCGAAATAAGGGGCCTGGCCGTCAGCTTGTATCTTATCCTGAATATAGTCTCAAATGCCCGTGAACTCTCGATCTTAAAGCCTTCGAAGCCGCACTGCTTAAGGTGGGCTGCAACGGCTCCCTTAGCCGCATCTATGGCATATGACTTGGCATTTATATCAGATGCCACGCTTCCCGCATGCGACCGCCAGTAATAAAGTATCTTTGGCACATGTACAATCTTTTTCGCATTGTGGGTAAGCCTTAAAATAAGGTCATGGTCCTGAGACCCGTCATATTCCGACCTGAAAAGTCCTGTCCTGTCAACCAGCTCCCTTGAAAAAACCGAGAAATGGCATATATAATTATTGGCCCTTAAGTTATCTATGGCAAAGTCAGGCTTAAAATGCAGGGTGACCATATTGTCGATATTGTCATCCTTAAAGGTGGTCTCATCACAGTAAATATAATCTGCTTTGCCCCCGACCTCCGCGTCGGGGGAGCCCGCCGGCTTTGAGGCATCAAAGGAATCCGGTAGGATTCCATCCTCTGCTTTGCCCCCGACCTCATTACATATTACCTTCATATACTCATACAGGGCGCACGGGTGCAGGATATCATCATGATCAAACAGTCCTATATATGACCCTGTTGCCATCTCAAGGCACTTATTGGTATTGCCCGATATCCCCAGATTTTCATCAAGCTTCTTATACCTGATACGCTTATCATCCCTCGCATATTCCCTGCAGATATCTCCTACGCCCTTATGGTCATCATCCGATCCGTCGGCAAGGCAGAGCTCCCAGTTTTTGTAGGTCTGATTCCTTACGGAATCGATCATCTGCCGTAGAAAACCATCCGGAGTATTGTAGAGGGGAACCAGGATAGAGAACTTAACATCCTCCGGGAACCTTGTCTCCTCCTGAGCCTTCCTTGTCTCTTCGTCCGGCATGCTTAAGGTTCCGTAGCTTTTGTAAGCCGCCTTCTCGATCCTCTTGCTCTTTATCTTGGCCATCAGGTTTTTAAGGTTACCGTATCTCTTTATCCTTGTGATCAGGTTTTTAAGATGCGAATAAGCAAGCCTTATAGGGTATATGCTCTTCCACAGCTTACTCTTTCGTATTTTATCAAGCTTGTATGTAAGGTCTGCATTGGCGGCTTCCAGATCAACCACTCTCGCGGTCAGTTCCTCGCACTTATTGCGTTCCTTCTCATACAGATCCTTATAATATTCATTCTCCTGCTTTATCCCGTCCCCTGAAGGGTTCATAACTGTCTCCCAGCTTAATATAGCTTATCCCGGTAAGTCCGGACTTCTTAATCATTGCCAGCCTGTAGGTCTTGTCCCTGTCCAGCATGCTGACCTTAATCTTACACTTGAAGCCTGTAAGGAACAGGTTCTTCTCATTAACGAACACAACCGCCACATCCTCACGGTTCTTCTTAAAGGTATCAAAGATCATGCACTCACCATCACTGACAAGGGCAATGTATGTATCATACAGGGCATTATCCCTTCCCGTAAGCGTGGCCCATCCTTCGATCAGGCAGTAGTCCTCATCCTCCTTCATGATACCGCGGAAGGAATCCGTCCTTTCGATATTGAAGTGGAGCCTCTTTGATCCCTTGTATATCCTGTTGCCGGTCTTGTCGTAACGAACCGTTCCGTCATCCTTGCTTATAAGCTTAAGTATCTTTGCGGCAGCCTTGGGATCATCAACCTTCTTGCTCCTGGATGCCCTTTTCTCATGATCGGCCACTACATTTACCGTATAGTCAAGATTATCCGGAATAAGATTTACCGAGTAGTAGGGATCACCCTTCTCCCTGATAAAGGTATGGGAATCATACAGGAGACCCCGCTCTTCCTTAAGCCTTGCGTATTTTTTATCATCAGTATGATCCATGCCTCTTGACAGTGACTCATGGTGGAATAGAATACACTCGTTCAGGACCACATTCTTAAAACCTTCTTCGTAAAGCTTAACGCACAGATCCACATCATTGTAGCCAACTCCCATTTTATCATTAAAACCGCCACATTTAAAGTATTTTTCCCTGCTCACACAAAGAGCCGCTCCGGTCACGGCAAGGACATTTCGGTTGAATACATTTATCCCGTAGTAATAAGGCTTGTCATCGGGAAAGGTCGCCAGCTTATGTGTGGGACCACAGTCAAGGCTCACCGTTATCCCTGTGTGCTGTATTATATTGCCCTGCGGATAGTAGAGCTTGGCACCGACCGCTCCTATATGCGGCAGGGCTGCATATGCATACATCCTCTCAAGTGTTATATCATCCGTCAGTTCGATGTCATCATTCAGGAAAAGAAGATACTCACCGGATGCTTCCCCAACGCCCAGATCACACATCCTTGAAAAATTGAAATCCATCTCCTTGTAGATATATTTTACGGGTATATCCTTTTTAAGCTCCCTGAGAAAGTCCTCTATCTTAAGTCCTTCTGCGGAAGAACTCCCATTATCCACAACAATGATCTCAAGTTTTTTGTTCTTCCCCTTAACATAATTATTTTTTATGCTCGTTAGACAGGCTGCAAGTATATCGCTATGATCCTTGGAAGGGATTATGATCGAGAGATCCATCCTATCATCACCGGGTTTAATAACAATGTTATTGATAACGTTGTTATTGATAACGCTGTTATCTTTCCTCTCAAAAATCTTCTCATAACCGATCCCCCACCCGCGTCTGGCAAAGGACTCATTCCTTAAGCGGATGTATTTCTGCGATTGATTCTGCCATGTGTATTCAGAATATATTTCATCCTCATCGGCACTTTCATCGGGAATATGGGTCAGTACCATAGGTACATGATGCACCTTATCCGTCTTCTCGGCTGTTCGCAGGAGAAATTCATATTTAAGCTCAGGTTCGATCATATCGGGGCCCGGATCACTCCTCATCTCTTCGATCACCGATACTGCGATCCCGGATCTCACCATATAGGATTCTCCTATGTAATTACAGTTAAGAAGGGTATCGGGCGACCAGTCGGGCTTAAAATAAGGAACGTGACGCTTCTCCTCGTAGAGCCTGTCCTCATCCCAGTAGATCAGGTCGGCTTCGCTGCAGGATGACGGAAGCTCCTTAAGCTCCTCCATCTCATAAACGAACCCCTCATTTCCCAGAAAAACGTACTGTTTATCACCCGGTTCAAAAGCCGCCCCGTCATAAACAAGTGCTTTCAGGTCAGTTATCATTGAAAATGGAAGTTCCTCTCCATCTTTTACTTCCCCTCTCTTTATCTGCTCATTCAGGCAAAAATAACCATAAGGATCCGTCTGTTTCCTTATCTCATCCATATACTCTTCCGTAAGAGCACGCCTGTCAAATAGTCCCATATTTATACACGTCCTTCATCAAATGCTTTTGTTATATCTTAATCCCTCGGGGATCACTTCAGATTCCCGGCGCCCTGTCCTTACAAGCACCCTGTCAAATACCGAGGGATCCTTCTTCATGCTCTCCGTATTCCTGACAAAAAGTTCCTTCAAAGATGCAAACATCTCATCATCAAGCTTTAGAACCTCATATTCGAGTATTAATTCCCGGGCTTCCCCCGGAAGCTTCATAAAGTGCAGCTGGGGATCGTCGGTATCAAACAGGATCATATCTTCTCCTCCGACATACCCGTTCGTCAAAAACCTCATAAAAGGCTGCTTAAGACCCGTACCTGTTACGGTCATGAGCTTCTTGATCTTCACAATGCAGGGGTACTCGGTCGGGTCGACCCTCAGCTCACATACATCTTCCTCTATCGGGATCTTTATGCTCACATCATGTCCCTTAACATCAGCAAAAAGACAGATCTGTTTATCGGATGTGAATCCCTGCCCTGTTCCGTAATAGATCATGGGATTACGCAGGTTTTTGTAACCGAATTCCTTACCGGCGGCTTCCACAGCATCCGCGCATACCGTGGGCATAAGTTCATGCATCACCGTAAGTGAGGCAGCTTTGCCGATAATGCCCAGCTGGAAATGTTCCTCCATCCGTCGGAAGGTCTCCTTTTCCGGCATACCTATCCCGAATTCGGCATAAAGGTCAAGCCCTCTTCTCTTAAGGTATTTAAGAAATGCCGAATTCCGGTGCCCCTGAATATAATAAAACAGTGCCCTGTAGATTATGAACCTGTCCGGTATGGGGAAGGACCAGGTCCACTCGTAATCAAGGATATTCCAGACCCCGTTCTCCTTCTTAAACCTGTCAAACACTATATTGGTAAATATAAGGTCTAAGTTCGATACCCCGGCTGACCTATACCGTCCTTCAATCTTCTCACCAAATAACCTGACAAAGCCTTCACTTATCTTAAATTCCCCGGGGCATACGGATGATATGAACCTCTCATACTGCTTAAGCAGAAGGAGCATCCGCTCGTATTCACCCTTTGCTTCCAGTTCATCAAGATATTCTTCTAAGGTTATTCCGGTCAGATATTCGAAATACACGGTCTCCGTTTCGCCCACATTGCCACCGTCTACCGGTGCCATCCCGCCTGACGTTCCGGGTCTTGTACATACATTCGGCCTTGCCCCCGTATTCTCGTATTCCTTCATAAGGGCCAGATAGTTGACATATATGCTGTCAACATGGTCGTTGGCTAGTGGATTTAACGCCCTCTTATAAACCTCTCTTCCCGATCCGTTTTCATCTTGTGAAATGACCGTTGCAGTCCTTAGATTTATTGCCCTTTCACTCGAAAACTTGGCATATATCGGAAGCTTTTCTCCTGCTTTTGGCACTGTCCCTTCCTTATTGGCGATCACGAGAAAGGAATTGGCAAAATCACCGAACATCCCGTTCTCTGTAAGGGTATCGAATACCTTCGACTCATCGAAGGTCAAAAGCCTGTCGGCGTCAAAATTACGGATGTTGGTATTAAGCTCACCCATACCCGGGAGCCTTTCATCCGAATATATGGTATGAGGAAGCTTATAATCGGGATAGGGATAATAAAACCTGCTCTTATATCCCGATTCTTCCAGAAGCCTTTTAAGTCCCTGCTTAGAGAAGGTCTTAACGCCCTCCGTTTCCCTGTAGCCCTCGATACCCTCATAGAAGCCGCCGGTATGGTCTTCCCTGCAGCCTGCGAAATACTTAAGGCCCAGTTGATTCTCAATGGCTATTATAAGCCGCCCGTTCTCACTTAAGTGCCTGCTCACCCTGTTTAGGATATCATGATAGGGATCCCGGCTCTTTATATAGCTTGCGGCATATTCAAGCACTCCGATAAGGGTGATGTAATCGTATTTCTCTTCAATATCCTGCTCAACATCCTCGAAATTGCCGACTATTATATCTATATTGTCAAGCATCTTGTGCCTTACGGCATTGATCGTACTGCGCTTCTTCGACAGCTCGATACATGTAACATGGCCTGCAAGCCTTGCAAGACAGCCCGTAACGGCTCCGCAGCCAGCACCTATCTCCAGCACCTTATCCGTCTTCTTTATGGGCAGGAAGCTGCAGATATTCTCCCTCTCATTTGACAGATGGTACATAACGGACCATGATCTTGTATTCTGTATAACGGCAGGGTATTCGGCCTCGGCATGCTCACTTACAAGCTTAAGGAGCAGGTCCTCACCCATGCCCTCACTGTAGAGATCCACACCCCCGTAATAATTAAGATTCAGTACCACGTTGCCGATGGCTTCCATTTTATCCTTGTCAGTCTTCATCCTCACTTCTCACCGTAACGATAGAATCCATATCGTAGAAACCTGTTGTATTCTTTGAAGAGATCACCGTTAGATTAAACACATCATAGAGCCTGTGATAAACGGTAAATTCACCCTCCCTGTAGCCCACACATCCAAGGGAGATAAGATATTCCCCTCCCTGAAGGCTCATGTTCTGGGTAAATGTAACAGTCAGGACATCCCCTTTATTTCTGGTTCCCGTAGTTATCTTCTCAAACATGGTGTTTGTTCCGGTTATCTCGGTTCCCTGCATGTTCTTAAAGGACAGGGCTATAATGGGTTCCTGTATCGTATCAAAGAACCTTACCTTAACCTTAACCGTGAATTCTTCACCCTTTATAATGGTGTTGGTTATCTCACCCGCATTGTCATAGGCGCAGAAATCCTCAAATTCCGCAAGCCCGCTCCCGTACTCGTCCTTGTTGGGATTAAGCTGCATCTTATCCTTCCACCTGCTGCCCTTATTTATATCACTGCTCTTGCCGGTATCCGTCTTTTGATCAAGCTGGCCCACAAGGACCTTCTTGTACATATCTATAATTTCCTTGGGAGCTCCGTCGCCTATCTTGACGCCCCTCTCAAGCAATACCACCCTGTCACAGTACTTACTTATTGACGATAAGTCATGACTTACGAAGAGGATGGTCTTCCCCTGCTTCTTGAACTCTTCGAACTTGCGGTAGCACTTATTCTGGAAGAATACATCCCCGACAGACAGGGCCTCATCAACTATCAGTATCTCTGGATCGATGTTTATCGCAACCGCAAATGCCAGACGGACAAACATACCTGACGAGTAGGTCTTCACCTTCTGGTAGACAAAGTCGCCTATATCTGCGAAGTCAAGTATATCCTGAAGTCTTGCATCAATCTCTTCCTGCGAAAAGCCTATCATGGTTCCGTTAAGGTAAATGTTCTCGATACCGGTAAACTCCATGTTAAAGCCGGCTCCCAGCTCAAGAAGAGCTGATATCCTTCCGTTTATCTTAACTTCTCCGCCAGTGGGGTTAAGGACACCCGTGATAATCTTAAGGATCGTTGATTTGCCCGAACCGTTGGTTCCTATGATACCCACGGTCTCACCCGTATGAACCTTAATGCTCACATCGTTAAGGGCATAGTGCTCCCTGGAATTGATGTGTCCCGGAAGGTGGAGGGCCTCCTTGAGCCTGTCCCTGTTCCTGTCGTAGAGCTTATATACTTTTGTAAGATGGTCGACACTTATCGCTACGTTATTTTCCATGGTTTAATATTTTATAATACGTCTGCAAAATGAATCTTTAACCGTTTAAATACAAGAGCTCCTATACCGAAGGTTATCGCCGTCAGTATCCAGAAATACGCCGTCGAATAAAAGGTCTCGTAAAAACCCAGCTTATCGAATATGGCTGACCTGTAGCCTTCCACCACATAGGTCATTGGATTAAGCTTTATTATAAACCGGACCACCGGCTTGTCATCAAGCAGATGCAGGTTCCACAGAATGGGCGTAGCCCAGATCCCAACCTGCAGGGCTATTGAGATGATCTGTCCCAGATCCCTGAAAAAAACGATCAGGGAACAGGTTATATAGGACAGTCCCAATACAAACATAAACATACAGAAGGAATAGTATATGAGCTGAAGGGTATAGAGGTCAGGATAATACCCGTAGCAGGCCAGAAGTATCAGGGTGAACACTATAAAAAAGAGGTGTACAAACAGGGCTGACACTATCTTTATGATCGGCAGGATACTTATCTTGAAAACAACCTTTTTCACAAGATAATTGTATTCAAGAAGAGCATTTGTTCCACTGGATATGGCCTCGGAAAAGTAAAACCAGGGAACGATCCCCACTATAAGCCAGAGTATATAGGGTATCTCCATGTCTCCCTTGATGTTGGTGGCCCGTCCCGGCATGATAACTCCGAAAACAAACCAGTAAAGGAGAACCGTGATTATGGGAGGAACAAAGCCCCAGAAAACACCGAAGTAAGAGCCGGCATACCTGGTCTTAAAATCATTTTTGGCAAGCTTCCATATAAGCTTTCTGTTCTGATAAAGCTCAATGGGAAGAACGACTATCCTGTCATAAAGCTTAATAAAAACAAAATAAAACCCGTCAAGGATAACACAGGAAACTATCTTCTTGATGATTTCCTGTGTTCTGTCCGCAAGCGGGTTGTGATGCAAAATGATATAAAAATTAAAACATATTACAGCGATCGATACGGCAGTTATCAGCTTCTTCTTTCTGGACATATCAGCCTATCTTGTCCTTTCCAAGATCCTTAATGCCTCCCCATTTTTTATCCTTATCCGAGATCGTAAGCTCTGTTCCCTCGTCAATCGGCCAGTCTATGCCGATATCCGGATCATTCCACATAATGCCTCCCTCGTCTCCGGGATGGTAGAAATCGGTACACTTATATACAAATTCGGCATAATCCGAAAGCACAAGGAAACCATGTGCGAAATTCTTGGGAATGAAGAACATCTTTTTATTCTCTTCGGACAGCCTGACTCCAAACCACTGCCCATACGTCTTCGATCCCGGTCTTATATCCACCACAACATCGAAGACTTCACCCCTTATGACTCTTACAAGCTTATCCTGAGGGAATTCCTTCTGGAAATGAAGCCCGCGAAGTACCCCCTTCTTGGATGCCGACTGATTGTCCTGGACAAATTCCATATCTATGCCGGCCTCCTTAAAGTCATTGTAATTGTAGGTCTCCATGAAGTATCCCCTCTCATCGCCGAACACTGTGGGAGTGATGACCTTGAGGCCTTCGATCGTAGTTGTTTCAACGGTTATTTTGCTCATTTTTAATTTCCTCGTTTATTGAATACTTTTTTGGATACAATGGCTTCTTACTCATGATTGAGGGCGGCCTGCTCATGCCTGCTAAGTTCTTCAATCAGGGGATTTCCCGTTTAAACACGTCAATACCTTGATCTTGAACTTAATACCCAAGATAGGACTGGTTCATATCCACATTCCCTGATATTCCGTCAACATGACCCTTGGATGTATACTGCCACAGGTCGTATCGGCCCGAATAGGTGGGACCTGCGGAATTATACTGGGCAAGCCATATCTTAGCCCCTGACAGGGATGATGTATTCATCTTACTTGACAGCCAGGTTTTATTTGCATATACGCCCGGTGTATATCCCGCGGATTTTATGGTGTTACAGAATGCCTTTATGATCGCAGTCCTCTCGGATGCGGACAGCTCGTTGTATCCGGGCCTTGATGAACTCTCGCAATCCATGAATATCGGGTAATTGATCCCGTAACCCGAGCACAGGGCCGCACACATACTTGCCTCCTCAACAGCCTCGGTTTCGTTAAGGGCTGTTGTGAAGAAATATACGCCGACCTTCAGACCGGCTGCCTTGGCACCCTTTATATGCGATGTAAAATAAGGATCCTGTATCAGTACACCTGTGCTTGCTCCCCTGTATCCGCATCTGATTATAACATAGCTGACTCCCGATGCCTTTACAGATGCCCAGTTAATACTCGGCTGATACTTGGAAACATCTATACCCAGAGTTCCCGAACCCTTGGCCAGGATTCCGTCTGACCCGAAATTATACTTAATGCCCTGAATGATCTGTTCACCGGTCACATAGGTATGATCACCCTTGTAGTAATAGGTGTGTCCGTCTATATCCTGCCAGCCTGTATACAGGAAGGCTTCCTGCTTCCTGTAGTATGTCGAATAATTGCCGGACTTATAATCACCATAGGTGGCAAGCCTGTATTCATCACCGTCCTTAACATAGAGCGCGTTCTTACTGGCATCATACAGCTTGGCATCGTCACTGTAACTTGCTCCCGATTCGGTAATGGTTATCTTCATTGATGTTTCCTTGCCGTTACTGCACTTAGCCGTGACCGTAACCTCACCTGCCTTAATACCCGTTATCTGACAGGTGCTTCCTTTATCCGAAATGGATGCCATCGCTATATCGCTTATGCTCCATGAAACCGTTGAACTATCCGGTTTATATATGGCGGTCAGCGTAACGGAAGCTCCTACCGCAACAGTGTCCGTTCCCGTCAGTGACAAAGACGGTTCTTCCGGTGCGAGTGTAGGTGCAGGCGTAGGCGTGGGCGTAGGGTTCGGTTCCAGAATAACATCTTCCTTGATATCATCTTCAACATCCTCAATGATCTGAGTATCTTCCTTTTTCTCCTCCAAGGAATTCTCGGAGCTTGTAATTTCGTTCTCGGCCACCATATATCCGACAGGCAGATTAAATCCCAGTGCAGACCTCTTGAAAGTCGTTACCGTCGTTCCTTTCCCCAGCTGCTTAAGCGCAGCAAGGAAGCCTGTATTTTTCCTGACGGATGCTGCTGTCTTACTTATATCCGGAGTAGCTTCAATATATTCCTCGCCATTGGCTTGCCTGGTAGACTCGAACCATTCAACCGTATCAATATTGGCCGGGGCCTCCGTTTCCACATCCGCAGCCTGATTACCGTTGGGATCCTCAAGTGCTACATTTACTTCCTTCTCTGACTTTATTTCATCCTTTATGTTTGCGATAACCTTATATTCTATCGCAGCCTTGACAGACACCAGCTGTTTCTCCTGCGGAAGGATATATTCCGCAAGAGCATCGGAAGGATTCAACGTTACATCATAATCACCTGCCGCGATATTCTCAATATAGATGGTTCCGTCCATGTCATCATCTTCATAAACCTCACCATCGTCCGAATTATCGCTGTCATCACCCTTATCCTCGGCAACGGTAACACTCCAAAGAATATCCTTGACAAGGGTATCTTCATCATCAACCAGTTTTATCTTCAGATCCTTTTCAACCGATGACATTTCCAGGGATAAAGCCTTGGCTTTAACGGGTTCGGGTTCTTCTGCCGCCTCGGGTATCATTTCCTCTGTCACGGCAGTAACCGCCTCATAACTCTCATCATCCTTATATTGGGTCAGGCTCTTAAGGGCCATCGCCTTATTTTCTTCACCCTGATAGTTGGCATAAGCCGCACTCGTCATGATCCCGGTGATAAATATGATCACACCCATGGCGGCTATCCCCCACTGTATGGGAGTAACCTTTTTTATCCTCTCGACAAGCTGCTTCTTTCTCTCCTCGAAGGAAACAACTCTGGCGGTTTTGTCGATGGTCTTTTTATCCTTCCAGTCGGCCGACTTCTTCCTGAACTCAGACGGTCCGGTCTTTTTTTTGACAGCTTCCTTAACCGGCTCTTTCTTTTCCGCACCTTTATTCTTTTTTATGAGTGCCTGTCTTCTGCTTTTGATCTCCCCCTTCTTTTCTTCCGTGCTCTTCCTTATGACACTCTTCTCAGCGGAACTCTTTCTCTCGGTATTCTTCCTTCCGGTGCTTTTCTTTTCGGCGCTTTTTCTTTCGGTGTTCTTTGTTTCGGTGTTTTTTCTTTCAGCACTCTTCCTTCCGCTGCTTTTCCTTTCGGAACTCTTTCTTTCGGTACCCTTTCTTTCGGTACTCTTCCTGCCGAGCTTCTTTTCTTCTGCGCCCTCTTCTTCGCCATTTCCGGCTTTGGTGCGTTTTTTGCCTGTTTCCCCGGTCCTTTTCTTCTTTTTCACGGGTATATCTTCTTCCGGCGACATTTCATCCGCAGAGGCTTTAACAATACCCTCCGCAGGTTCTTCTTCTTTTACCTGTCTCTTTTTCTTTCTTCCGCTGACAGATTCGGCATCCTTTTTTTTCTTTCTTTTCTTCTTAAGTTCATCCGACTTGACTATTATCTTCTCGGCATTTTCCGCTTCTTTGACTTCATCTATTTCTTTTTGTGTCTGTGCTTCAATGCTTGCTGCAAGATCAAGCTTCTCGATCTCCTTTTTAAGATCCTCCGATCTGATCTCTTTAAGGTCCTTCTTTGCCTCCTTGAGATCCTGCGTATCCCCAAAATGAATGTCCAGCTTGGGGAGCTCAAAAGTATCGGCAAGATTCACCTCACCCAGCGGCTCATAACCATCCTCATCCCTGAGGGCCTCATTGACCTCAGTCACGGCCTTCGCAAGGAAATCATCCTTCGAGCTTTTACTTGCTTCAACGATTATATTATTCTCCAGCTCCTTAAAGGCCTTATCATCAAGCTTTTCGCTATTCCTGAAATTACCGGTACTTACCCAGCTGCTTCCAAGCTCATCGAGCTTTGTTCCGAGAGATTTCTTTTTTCTGGGCCTTTTCGTCTGCTCCGGTTCTGCACTCCCGGTCTTTTCTTTTATTTCCTGTATTTCTTTTTCCTTTATTTCTTTTAATTCTTTTATTTCACCGTCAGTACCGGTATCCTTCCCCGACTTCTTCTCCTGCTTGCCGTCGGCCTCCTCCAGGGCTTTATTGAACTCCTTATCGGACGCAAAATCATAAGCCGGTCTATCCCTGAGCGCTTCATCGACTGCCCACTTTTTATCAATCCCGGGCTGTATCTGCTCATTCCCGCTCTTCCTGCGGGTTCCCGTACCTGCTTCTTCTTTTTCTATTCTGTAGCTGTCCCAATCGATCGCCGTATATTTTACCGGCTTTCTGCTTTCATGCGTATCCTTATTATCCTTCATTTTCCCCTCATTTCATTTATAGTGAACGACAAATAAGTATGTCATTCACTATATACATGACCCTTCATCTCCTACAGCCCGTCTGCAACATCCGTAAGATACCGTCCGTACTCCGTTTTAAGAAGCGGCTGAGCCAGTTCGATAAGCTGGTCCCTGGTAATAAATCCCCTTCTGAATGCTATTTCCTCAATACAGGATACATACATCCCCTGCCGCTTCTGTATCGAGCTTACAAAGTCAGCTGCCGCAAGCAGCATATCGTGATTACCGGTATCAAGCCACGCAAATCCCCTGCCCAGTGTTTCCACATGGAGCAGCCCCCTTGACAGATATTCGTTGTTGATACTGGTTATCTCTATCTCGCCCCTTGCCGAAGGCTTCACGTTTTTTGCTATCTCAACCACATCGTTATCATAGAAATACAGGCCGGGAACAGCATAATTGGATTTTGGGTTCTGCGGCTTCTCTTCTATAGATACTGCCATACCCTTATCATCGATCTCAACCACGCCATACTCTCTGGGATCCCTTACATAATAGCCGAATATCGTCGCACCCTTCTCCCTTGCGGCAACCTGCCTCAACATCTTAGAGAAGCTCTGACCATAGAAAATATTGTCCCCGAGGATCAGGGCGACGCTGTCGCCACCTATAAAATCAGCTCCTATGATAAAGGCATCGGCCAGTCCCCTCGGATATTCCTGTACGGCATATTCCATCTTAAGACCCAACTGCTCACCGGTTCCGAACAGTTCCCTGAAGATGGGAAGGTCTCTGGGTGTAGAAATGATCATTATCTCTCTTATGTCTGCAAGCATGAGTATTGACAGGGGATAATAGATCATCGGCT